>VSPV01000002.1 GCA_009775605.1 Paramuribaculum sp. | reverse complement strand
GAAAAACGGGACTCGAACCCGCGACCCCGACCTTGGCAAGGTCGTGCTCTACCAACTGAGCTATTTTCGCGTTTCGCGAAATTTCAGGTTTCTCGCTTTTCCTACGGAAATCAGAATTTCATTGTTCTCTTTGAGCGAAAAACGGGACTCGAACCCGCGACCCCGACCTTGGCAAGGTCGTGCTCTACCAACTGAGCTATTTTCGCGTTGGGCATCCGTTTTTGTCGTTTGCGATGCAAAGGTAGGCATTATTTTGTTACCACCAAACTTTTCAAGCTATTTTTTTCGCACAATTTTGCACCGAAAATCATAACACACATCACTTCAAATACTTTCCGTCGAAAAAAATTTCACCGAAAAAGCCACACTTTCTTTCATTGAATAAATTTGACTAATTTTGTATCTGGAATTTTTCTTCAATTTTATTCGATGAAATAATGACACAAACCGTTTCTTGTCATGATTCCTGGGACCGCGAGCACCTGTGGCATCCCTACACCTCTACTATAGACCCTCTCCCTACATACAAAGTGGCATCAGCCGAAGGCACCCATATTAAGCTTGTGGACGGCACTGAACTCATCGACGGAATGTCGTCGTGGTGGGCCGTGATTCATGGCTATAATAATCCTTATATAAATGAGGCCGCGCAGAAGCAGCTTTCAAAAATGAGCCACGTGATGTTCGGTGGCCTCACCCACGAACCGGCCATAACCCTTGGCAAAATGCTTCTTCGCCTTGCGCCCCCTTCGATGCATAATATATTTTATGCCGATTCCGGCTCCGTGGCCGTGGAAGTGGCGATGAAGATGGCCGTTCAGGCGGCAGTTGCCCGCAGCGGCGACCACCGCAAGACCAATTTCGTGACAATCCGGCGCGGATACCACGGCGACACATGGAACGCCATGAGCGTGTGCGACCCCGTCACAGGCATGCACTCGGCATTCGGTTCGGCGCTTCCCGTGCGATACTTCGTGGAATCGCCCCGCGTGCCTTTCGACGGTAAGTGGAATCCGGAGGCCGTTCAGGAACTTGAACAGACATTAAAGGAACATCACTCCGAGATTGCCGCTCTGATTCTTGAGCCGATTGTTCAGGGCGCGGGAGGAATGCGTTTCTATCATCCGCAATATCTCGTGGAAGCCCGTCGTCTCTGCGACCGCTACGGCGTGCTACTCATCTTCGACGAGATTGCCACCGGATTCTGGCGCACCGGCAAATGCTTCGCGTGGGAACACGCAGGCGTGCAGCCTGATATAATGTGCGTGGGCAAAGGCCTCACCGGCGGCTACCTCACGATGGGCGCCGTGATGACAACGCGCGATGTCGCCGACACAATCTCCCGCGGCGAGGCCGGGGTGATGATGCATGGCCCCACATTCATGGCCAATCCGCTCTCCTGCGCAATCGCAATCGCCTCGCTCGAACTTCTCGAGCGGCAGGACATGGCCTCCCGCATAGCCCATATTCAGCAAAAACTCCGAGAACTTCTCTCTCCCGCCGCTTCGCTTCCGGCAGTTGCCGAAGTGAGAGTGCTTGGAGCAATAGGTGTTATTGAGATGAAACAGCCGGTCGACGTAGGGCGTTTTCAGAAACTCTGCGTCGAGAAAGGAATCTGGGTACGCCCATTCGGACACAATGTCTACGTGATGCCTCCTTACGTAATCTCCGACGAGGATCTTGACACCCTCTGTACAAGAATGATTGAAATTCTTCCGGAATGACTCCCTACGAACCATATATAAAAGATCTGGAAAGCCTGAGGACAAGCCGCAACTTCCGCAGCGTTCCACCGGATGCGCCGGCTGGACTGATGGATTTCTCAAGCAACGATTACCTCGGCCTGGGAGCCGACCCCGAACTGCAATGCCAGTTCATGGCCGATACAGCCCGGCGCATGATACCACTCACATCCTCAGCCTCACGCCTTCTTGCCGGTCGCCAGAGGGAATATGACCATCTCGAGCGCCTGCTGGCCCAGCTCTATGGCGGAGGGCGTGCAGCGTTGCTCTTCAACAGCGGCTATCATGCCAACACAGGGTTGATATCAGCCCTCGCGTCAAGGCCACGCACCATGATTCTCGCCGACAAACTGGTTCATGCCAGCATCATCGACGGCATCATCCTCTCGAAAGCACCATTTGAACGGTTCGTTCACAACTCCGTGGAACGTCTCGAGCGCCTGCTTAACCGCCATCACGACTCCTGCGACGCTGTGATTGTGGCAGTAGAATCCGTCTACAGCATGGATGGCGACCGCGCTCCCCTTGCCGACCTCATCCGGCTCAAGGAACGCTATCCGCGCATGATTATCTATGTGGACGAAGCCCACGCCTTCGGATGCTGCGGCCGCGCGGGTCTCGGCCTGTGCCACGACCTTGAAGAATTCGACAAAGTAGACGTTGTAGTAGGCACGTTCGGCAAGGCAGCCGCTTCAGCCGGTGCGTTCGCCGTAATGGCTCCGCAGCTGCGCGACTACGCCGTAAACCGTTCGCGCAGTTTCATTTTCTCGACATCCCTTCCGCCCCTCAACATAGCCTGGACATCATTCATAGTCGAACGCCTTGCCTCAATGGGGCAGCGCCGGGATGCGCTCCGCAGTCTTGCCGGGCGGTTGAACGCAGGATTGAAAGAAGCCGGATTACCCGCGCCGGAGCATCCCGGCCACATCTGCCCGCTGATTGTAGGCTCGGCTGAACGCGCGCTTTCTCTCTCGTCCGCCTTGGCTGAAGAGGGCCTTAAGGTACTTCCTATCCGCACTCCCACCGTGCCACCCGGCACCGAGCGGCTCCGCATAAGCCTTTCGGCCGCCATAAACCCAAGTGAAGTCGACCGTCTTGTGTCGACGCTCCGACGCATGATATGAAACTTGAGCATATATCCCATAAAAACGCCCCGCGGCTGCTGCTGGTATTTTCCGGCTGGGCCTCCGACGCATCGTTCTTTGCCGGAACGGTTCCGCCACCCGGATATGACTTTGCCGTGGCGTCCGACTACCGCACGCCGGCATCGGCCGCGCAGACCGAACAGATTGCCGGTTATTCCGAAGTATGCCTGATAGCATGGTCATTTGGGGTTCCTGCCGCCAACCGTTTCATGCTCGACAATCCGCATATTCGCTTCACCCTCCGTGTGGCCATAAACGGCACGCTCGTCCCTGTAGATAACCTCCTCGGCATCCCCGAAGAGATTTTCCGCGGAACGATTGAGCACCTCGACACCCGCAATCTTTCAAAGTTCATGAGACGCGAGACCGGTTCTGCTTCAGCTGCGGCTTCATTGCCCGGAGCAGAGACTTTCGACATAAGCGCCCTAAAAGATGAGCTTAGAGCCATCGCAGCGTTGCCTCAGGCCAAAAACTCAACTACCAGCTGGGACAGCGTAATCATCAGCTCTCGCGACGCCATAATTCCCACTGACAACCAGCGTCGGTTCTGGAGCGGCCACCCGGATATACACGAAATCGACGCTCCACACCTACCTGACTTCGCCGCTCTCATTCCATCGCTTTTGTCCGACAAAGACCTCGTGTCCCGACGTTTTTCCGACAGCACTTCAACATACAATGCCAATGCCGGCGCGCAGCGCGAAATCGCCTCGCGTCTTGCCGCCCTGTGGCGTGCCTACCGCACCGAAAGCACTCTATCTGTACTTGAAATCGGACCTGGTACTGGATTGCTCACCAAAGAAATAGCAAGCATGGTTCCATCCGGCGAAATGGAGCTCTGGGACCTGTCCGATATCCCCGATTCTCTTCCAGGGCGCAAAACAAAATGCGATGCCGAAGCCGCAATTTCATTTGTTCCCGCCAATCATTTCGGGGCAATACTTTCGGCGTCCACCATACAGTGGTTCAACTCTCCGGCAACATTTCTGAAGAATGCCGCCCGCGTTCTTGCTCCCGGCGGACTTCTGGCAGTGTCCACATTCACCCCAGGCAATTTCCGGGAGCTGCGTCCGTATCTCACTAATACCCCGCACTACACCTCTCCCGATACAATTCGGGCCGTGATTCCGGAAACGCTCGAGATACTGGAACTTTCGGAAGAAGAAATCAGAATCGACTTCCCCTCCCCGCGCCACCTCCTGCAGCACTTCAGATATACCGGAGTAAATGCCATGCATTCAGGAGATACCACTACCGCCAGAGCCATCATTTCGGCAGGCATCACCTCGCTCACCTATACTCCGCTCTACCTTGTAGCCCGGAAGAAAGCATAACCTGTAATACCATTAATTAACCAATCATTCCCTATGTCTGCACGACGTTTTTTATCAGTAGCGCTGTTCTCCGCCCTGCTTCTCGGGGCCACAGCACAGGAAACCCAGTGGAAACTCGACTGGATGGACGATTTCAACGGTCCGGAACTTGACACCACAGTATGGAGCCCGATTAAACGCGGTGCCGCCGACTGGAACAACACCATGAAAGACGAACCCCGTCTGTTTGAGTTCCGCGACGGCTGCATCGTACTCAAAGGCATGCTGTCAAACGACCAGAAAGCCGACACCCTTCCCTATGTGACCGGAGGAATCTACACTATCGACAAAAAGGCTTTCCAGCCGGGCAAGTTTGAAATCAAAGCCCGTCTGCACGGCACAAAAGGCGCTTGGCCCGCTATATGGCTGAAGCCTTACGAACACGAGAAATACCGCTGGCCCATGGGTGGAGAGATAGACATAATGGAACGCCTCAACAACAACCATATCGTCTACCAGACCGTCCACTCCAACTACACCCATCACAAAGGCAACACCAAGAATCCTCCATCCGGCGCCACATTCCCCATCGACCGTGAAGGATGGAACGTCTACGGCGTGGAGATACACCCCGACAAAATCCAGTTCTTCATCAACGGCAAGCCCACACTGACCTACCCCAAGGTCAATGACGGCGCCGACGGCCAGTTCCCGTTCTACATACCCCAGTTCCTCCTCATCGACATGCAGCTCGGCGGCGCATGGGTGGGCGAAGTCGACCTCAACGATCTCCCCGTAGAGATGGAAGTAGACTGGGTGAAATACTACACCCCTGTAAAATAAACAGATACACGCGAATCATATAGTCAAGATTTAAGTCGTATACATTCGAAATACGGCAATTATACGGCTTTTATTCTGCATTCAGGCTGTTTACATTCGCATCCACCACCTTAACCAACCAGACAAAATGAAACTTTCTGCAATTTTCACCGCGGCATCCCTGCTGGCTTCAGTATCCGTTCATGCCGTAGCCGAAACTCCCGCAGCCCTTCAGCCGACCCCTCCCACACGCTGGGTGCTCGACTGGCAGGACACATTCGACTCCCCTGAAATCGACTGGAACGTATGGTCAAAAATTCCCCGCGGCAAAGCCAACTGGAACGACACCATGTCGCCCGTAGACTCCCTGTATGAAATCCGCGACGGAATCCTTATTCTCCACGGAATCGTAAACCCCGACATCCTGTCAGACCCGTCGCCATATCTTACCGGCGGTCTGTGGACGCGCGGCAAAAAAGAATTCCAACCCGGCCGCTTCGAGGTCCGCGCGCGTCTGCTCGCAGCAAAAGGCTCCTGGCCCGCAATCTGGATGCTTCCCTTCGACGAGACCAAGCATCCATATCCCCACGGAGGCGAAATCGATCTCATCGAGCGCCTCAACCACGATGACTTCGTTTACCAGACGGTTCACTCTCCGTTCACCCTCACCGAAGGACGCCCCGATGAACCCGTGCATTACACCACTGCAAAAATCGATCCGGACGGCTGGAACGTATTTGCCGTGGAACTCCACCCCGAGAGCGTTGAATTCTTTGTAAATGGTGTCCATACCCACACTTACCCCATGGTAAACGGCGGCGCGGAAGAGCAGTTCCCCTATTACGTACCGCAGCACCTCCTCATCGACATGCAGCTCGGCGGCTCCTGGGTTGGCGCGGTTGATCCCTCACAGCTCCCTGTCACAATGGAAATTGACTGGGTGAAGCATTACGTCCCGGCAAAATAACCCGGACGGCATTTAAAGCCCTAAAAGCGCGGCACAGGTTCCCCACAAGTCCCTGTGCCGCGCTATTTTTGCGCATCAGCCGTGCATTGGCCGAAAACAATCACCCCGCAAGCGCTGTTCTACATTCAGATGCCGGGCCGCGCCCCGTCTTCCGCTATAACATTTCAACTCTGACACTGCTTTGGTAACAAGTCACATCACACGGCGTTTCATCACCCTGCTGGCTCTCTGCGCCGGCAGCATAAACATAATGCAGGCTCAGTCAGAGCAATGCTACGACTGCAATGACTGCCTTCCCCGCATTGCTTTAAAAACAAACCTGCTCCATGACGCTCTGGCGACTCCTGATTTCGGAGCCGAAATTTCACTTGCCCGCAAATTCTCGATTAATATCGAAGGCGTCTATGCCTGGTGGAGCCGCAAAGAAGCCAACCGCTATTGGCGTATACGCGGAGCGTGGCTCGAATTCCGGCTTTGGTTAGGAGAGGCGGCCGCACGCCGAGCGCTCACCGGACATCACCTCGGCATCTACGGCTCAGGCCACGACTACGACTTTGAGTTCGGCGGCCGCGGCTGGCAGTCACCCCATACCACCTACGGTTTAGGCCTAAGTTACGGCTACTCGTTTCCAATAGCCAGGCGTCTCAATCTCGACCTCGGTCTTCGGGTGGGTTATTCGGGAGGACATCTCATCAAATACCGTCCGGAATGCGACATGTATGTGTGCTCCTCACGCTCATTCAACCGTTATTTCGGACTAACCGGTCTGGAAGTCACCCTTGTATGGTTTCCGGGCAGAGGCCGCGCCAACCGTCCTGATTTCAGCCTATGACAAGAAAACTGTCAAATATCGCCCTCATATTCCTGCTTGCAGTCACCGCCTGCGCATGCTCCCACAAGGAAATTATCTGTCCGGCGTCCGAAACCCGACAGATAACCGTGCTCTTCGACTGGGCCAACGCCACCGGTGCCTCCCCGGAGGGAATGACACTTTACTTTTTTCCGGCAAGCGACAAGGAACAGATATGGCGCTACGACATTTCCGGCCCCGGGGGAGGCCCGGTGGAACTTCCCGCTGGCCGTTACCGCATGGTGGCTTTCAACAGCGACCTTCCCGGCATCCTGATATCCGGTAAGGAATCATACTCCGGCATATCGGCCAGTGCCCGCAGAAACTCTTCAGGCAAATACATCATGCCTACCGGAATGCTCTACGGTGCGACCGTAAGCGAGCTTGAGGTGACTTTGTGCGGCGTAAGATACCGCGACAGCAATGGCACCGTCAAAGAATGTGGGCAAAGTGTGGTAAGATGCCTTCCCGATTCGCTGTCAACCATTTTCACAGTCATTTTCAAAAACGTCAGCGGCCTGGAGCATGCGGCTTCCGCCACAGCTATAATACATGGTGTGGCAGCCGGCATAAAACTCGCCGACCGCGTGCCTGATGGCGATGGAGCAGCTCTTGCATCACAGTTGTCGCTCAATACCGCGGGACGTGAAATGAACTCCGTATCATCGGCCTTTTACCCTTCTGACCCCACGGGAACCACACTCCAGTTGATTGTTACGTGCCGCGACGGCAAAACCTATTCACACAATTTCGACATCACTCCACAATTATTGAACTCCCCGTCAAAACACAACGTTATAATTATGATTGACAGCATAAGTATCCCCGAAGGCGACCCCACGGATCCGGATGATGAAGTGGGAGACATCGATGTCGGAGTGGATGGCTGGAGCCCAATCGAAATCGACGTGGGAGTGACACTCCCCTGACAATTCTGATTCAACAAAACGCAACTAAAAAACAACTAAATATGGCAAAATTCCACATACCCCTGGCAATAATGATTCCGGCAATGGCTCTGCTTGCCGTTTCGTGCACTGAAAGCAATGAAGAACCCGCTCCCGACAGCGTGACCGGAAAAGAGATACGCTTTGCCGCATCCACAGAATACTCGCGTGCCGGCGACATCACAGCCACCAACCTTACAACCTTCAACGTCTACGCGTATACCGGCACCGGAGATGCCTCCCAACCGTTCATGGACAATGTGACCGTCACTAAATCCTCCGCCAACGTCTGGACATACTCCCCCGTCAAATACTGGCCCGCAAAACAGACCGTAGACTTCTATGCCTTCGCCCCCGCCTCGTGGGTAGGCACATCGGGCCCGTTGATGCCTGTGCCCTACGATGCAAGCGCGGGCACTGAAGATATAGTCTACGCCGTGTGTCCCGATATGAGCGGCAATGCAGGCCAGCCCAACGCCCAGGTAGTGTTCAACTTCCGACACGCCCTCTCGAAACTCACCGTCAAGCTGAGCTCATCCGACACCAAATTCAAAGTAGTAGTATCGAATGTAGGAATGTCGAATATCCTTACAAAAGGTAATTTCTCTTTCCCGTCCGCTTCCACCGCACTCGACCCTTCGGCCGAAAGTGTAGGGTCATGGAGCGATCAGAACACCCCTATATCCTATGTTCTTTACTGGTCACAGTCCATGTCTGATTTGCTCACACTTTCAACCACGCCCACCGTACTTATCACCCCCGGCCCCGGACGCGGAGGCGTGTTATATGTGCTTCCTCAGAAACTCACATGGCGCAGCAACGGCAGCGGCAATGACACATACTTAGCCGTGATGTGTTCAGTATATGATGCCGAGAACGGAACGAAACTCTGGCCTAACGAAAATACTCCTGAGGAAAACAGGGTTGACGGAAGCACCACCGGCGACGGAATCCTGAAATTCCCGTTATCAAACAGCCTCTACACCGAATGGCACCCCGGCTGCCACTACATTTACAGTCTTGTGATAAACTCCAATGAAGACATGGGAACAATAGAATTCGGCACCCCATCGGTCGACACATTCATAAGCATAGAGACAACCTACGAATAACACCCTTTATATTCAGACAGTTGACATACCACTGCCACGGACAGTTTCCTAAGGAACTTATCCGTGGCAGTTTTTCTTGAAAAAATTCCGTAATTGGCCGGGGTTATTTAAACTTTTTTACTACATTTGTAAAAATTTCGTATAAAATGGCCGGCAATCTGCAGCAACGCCTCGATAGATTGAAGAGCAAGACCGACTTGGTGCTTGCCCGGAATCAGGCCCTTCAGGAGCGTCTCGACGCGGCAAAATCACTCGTGACCTCTCTGGAGGAAGCCATACGGGACAAGGACAATGAAATAGCGATGCTCCGCCAGCGCATCGAGCACCTTACGGTGGTGACCACGCTGGCTCCCGATCACCGCGACGTAGAGCACACCCGCGCCTTTTTATCCGGACTTCTGCGAGACATCGACAAATGCATCTCCGAATTAAGCGAATGATGCTATGAATGATAAACTTGTTATTAACCTGAAAATCGCCGATATGAAGCTCAGCTTCACTATCAACCGCGATGAAGAGGCCCTCTACCGTGAATCGGCTGCCGGAATTAACCGTGTGTTCAACACTTACAGCAGCCGTCTCTCCACAAGCTCTCCCTCCGAAGTGCTTGCCATGGTGGCGCTCCTCTTTGCCAAGGGTTATATATCACTCGATTCCGACATCCGGCAGCTCGAAACCCATCTCGATGGGTTTGAAAGCGCCCTCGACAGGATTCTGCTTCCTGACGACTGACGGAACCGGACTACATACCGCTCTCCCCTCCCCCCGGGTCTCGCACCGTTCCGCGCCGGGTCGCACTCAGATTCTCCGCTCTCATTCCGGGAGCCCCGATTTCTCGAAAGCGGCCTTCGGTTTTGCGGATGCCGTGCGGGATTTTGTTTTATAAATGACTTTTAATAAACATTTTACAATAAAAAACTCTTTCAATCTGAATAAATAACCCATGGGAACCAACATTATCTGGCTCATTATAGCCCTGGTGGTGATTGCTGCCGCCATAGGAGCACTGGTCACTTTCATGGTCCAGAAATCAATGGCGAGAAGCCGCGCCAAAATCATCGTTGACGAAGCCGCTAAAGAGGCCGAAGTCCTCAAGAAAAACAAACTCCTCGAAGCCCGCGAGGAAGGCATGAAAATCAAAAACGACGCCGAGAGAGAGGTGCAGCAGCGCATGTCGCGCGCCCAGTCGTTCGAATCCAAGCTAAAGCAGCGCGAACTGCAGCTCAACCAGCAGCAGAGCGAAAACCAGCGCACCCGCAACGAAAACGAACAGACACGCAACCGCCTCAACGACCAGCTTGCATCCCTCGAATCGCGCCATGCCGAACTTGATGCCCTCACCCGCAAGGCCCGCGAGGAACTCGAGCACGTGAGCGGACTGTCAAGTGACGAAGCAAAGGAGAAACTGATTGAATCGCTCAAGGACGAAGCCAAGACCGCCGCACAGAGCTACATCAACGACATCATGGACGAGGCCAAACTCACAGCCAACAAGGAAGCCAAACGCATCGTGGTGCAGTCAATACAGCGCGTGGCCACCGAAACCGCCATCGAGAACTCCGTGACCGTTTTCCAGATTGACTCCGACGAAATCAAAGGACGCATCATTGGCCGCGAGGGCCGCAACATCCGCGCCCTCGAAGCCGCCACCGGCATTGAAATCATAGTCGACGATACCCCCGAAGCCATAGTGCTCTCCGGCTTCGACCCCGTGCGCCGCGAGATTGCCCGTCTGGTTCTGCACCAACTCGTGACCGACGGCCGCATACATCCCGCACGAATAGAAGAAGTCTTTGCCAAAGTGCGCAAGCAGATTGAGGAAGAGATTATCGAGACCGGCAAACGCACCGCAATCGACCTCGGCATCCACGGCCTCCATCCCGAGCTTGTAAGGCTCGTCGGCAAGATGAAATACCGTTCGAGCTACGGACAGAACCTGCTCCAGCACTCCCGCGAGACCGCCAATCTCTGCGCCGTAATGGCATCGGAACTCGGCCTCAACCCCAAGAAAGCACGTCGCGCAGGTCTGCTTCACGACATAGGCAAAGTGCCCGACGACGAACCCGAACTGCCCCACGCACTCCTGGGCATGAAACTTGCCGAGAAATACAAGGAGAAGCCTGAAATATGCAATGCCATCGGCGCCCACCACGACGAGGTGGAAATGACCTCCCTTCTCGCTCCCATCGTGCAGGTGTGCGACGCGATTTCCGGTGCTCGCCCCGGCGCACGCCGCGAAATGGTCGAGGCTTACATCAAGCGCCTCAACGACCTCGAGCAGCTCGCCCTCTCCTATCCCGGAGTAATCAAGACCTATGCCATCCAGGCCGGCCGCGAACTCCGTGTCATTGTCGGTGCCGACAAGATCGACGACGTGGAGACCGAAAAACTCTCGGCTGAGATTGCAAAACGCATTCAGGACGAAATGACATATCCCGGACAGGTCAAAATCACCGTGATTCGCGAAACCCGTTCGGTAAGCTTTGCCAAATAAGCCCTCTGTGCCATGACAACCCCCGACAATACCCCGGATCCGGCACAAAACTGCCCGGATGACTCCCGGTCGGCCCAGCGTTTCAATCGCCGCAACTGCACTCCGCGTGGCAAGCTCCATTGCTTCAACTGGCTCGACGACATTCCCGGAGGTGCGGCCGACAGCGACCTTGTGGAAGTCCAGTTCAAGAACACCCGCAAGGGATTCTTCCGCAATAGTCTCCATCTTCCTCTTGCCATAGGCGACATTGTGGCCGTGGAAGCCGCCCCGGGACACGACATTGGCGAAGTGACCCTCACCGGCCGCCTGGTTGACCTTCAGATTCGGAAAGCCGGCGTGAAACAGGACACTGAGATGCGTCGTGTGCTCCGCAAGGCCAAGCCTGCTGATTTAAGCCGTTTCGAAGAGGCAAAGGCTAAGGAAAACGACACCATGATCCGTGCCCGCAAGATAGCCGAGGACCTCAAGCTCAACATGAAGATCGGCGACGTGGAATATCAGGGCGACGGCAACAAGGCCATATTCTACTATATTGCTGACGAACGTGTGGACTTCCGTCATCTTATCAAGGTTCTTGCCGAGGCATTCAAGGTAAGAATAGAGATGAAGCAGATTGGTGCGCGGCAGGAAGCCGGCCGCATTGGTGGCATCGGTCCCTGCGGACGTCCCCTTTGCTGCGCAAGCTGGATGACAAATTTCGTCTCCGTAGGCACTGCCGCCGCACGTTTCCAGGACATCTCGCTCAACCCTCAGAAACTCGCCGGACAATGCGCCAAGCTGAAATGCTGTCTCAATTTTGAAGTGGATTCCTATGTTGAGGCTCTAAAGCGTATGCCCCCCAAAGAAGCGCGTCTTGAAACCGCAGACTCCACTTACTACACGTTCAAATACGATGTATTCAAGCGCGAGATAACATACAGCACTGACAAATCCGTGGCCGCCAACTTGGTGACCATAAGCGCCGACAGGGCTTTCGAGGTGATTGCTCTTAACAAGGATGGCGAAGAGCCTTTGTCGCTTCTCCCCGACGGAGAAGAAAAAACCGACTCAGGAAAGCAGTATAACGACATTCTCGGTCAGGACAACATCAACCGCTTCGACAGCAAAAAGAAAAAGAAGCGCAAGCCCAAGTCCAAAGCCAAGGCCCAGCCAGACAATGGCCCGCAGCCTGAGGAGAAAAAAGAGCCGGTTGCCGAAACGCCACAGAAAAACGACAAACCGGAACGTTCCGAAAAGCCGCGCCAGCAGCGGAAGCCCCAGCGGGGCGAACGTCGTCAGCGGCCTTCTTCACCTGACTCATCGGAGAAAAAAACGGAATGAGAATAATTTTCTGCCTTGCCGTCTGCTTGTTGGCGTTGGGTGGATGTTCCGAGCGCCACGACAGTTACAGCCGGTTCCAGCCGGTTTCATCCTCGAGATGGGCTTACGGCGACACCATTACCTTCATTCCGGAAGGGCTGGACTCGGTTTCTCTCCGGTCTGTCAATGTAGCCGTGCGTCATTCCAACGACTACCCCTACCGCAATCTGTGGCTTGAGGTCACCTTCGGAAATCCCCCCCGCATGTACCGCGACACCGTCAACATCGAGCTTGCCGATTCCTACGGCCGATGGCATGGCAACGGCCTCGGTCCGTCATACCAGATTTCCGTTCCTGTGGCCCGCAGCGTGAACCTCAATGATTCCTCGCGTGTTTTCATACGGCATATAATGCGTGTGGATACCATCCCGGGCATCACATCGGTAGGCCTCACAGTCGAGGGCGCCTACTGACGCTCTATATTTTTTGACAGAAATGCAGTTACACTAACTCTCATCCCAAAATTCTATGGACTCTCTTATACTTCTCTCCCGTGAAGAGTTTGAGAAACGGCTTCTCCGCCTCACGGCTCTCATGCAGCAAAAAAGCATCGATGCCGCCATCATCAGCGACTTCGCAAACCAGTATTACCTCACCGGCCGCGTATTCTCCGGCCATATCTACATACCCTCCAAGGGGTTGCCCGTCTTTTTTGTGAAACGTCCCGTGAAGCTCGAGGGCGACGGCGTGGTATATATACGTAAACCCGAGGAAATGGCCGAAACCATCGGCCTGGCTACCCCTGCCACTCTCGCGCTCGAACTCGACTCCGCGTCATATTCATCTGTAAAAAGAATCGCAGCAATTTTCCCTCAGGCGGAAATAGCGAACGCCTCAGCTCTCATGAGAACCCTCCGTGCAGTGAAGACTGAGGCCGAACAGCAGCTGATCCGTGTGTCAGGAATCAAGCAGGAGCATGTCTACCGTCTTATTCCACATCTTTATCAGACCGGAATGTCCGACCTCGAGCTGCAGGTGGAAATCGAGCGCCGTTCGCGACTCGAAGGTTGTCTGGGCCAGTTCCGCATAAGCGGCGATACAATGGAACTCTATATGGGCAACGTTCTTACCGGAGACAACGCGGACTCCCCCACCCCTTACGATTTCGCCATGGGCGGCCGCGGTCTCAATCCATCCCTTCCCGTGGGTTGCGACGGATCCATTATCGAGCCGGGCCACTCCGTGATGGTGGACATGAACGGCGATTACACCGGATATATGACCGACATGACGCGCACATTCCGTGTTGGCTCCCTCGAACCGCTCGCAGTCAAAGCTCATCAGTGCTCGATTGATATTGTCCACGCCCTTGCCCAGAGAGCCCGTCCCGGAGTTGAGGCCAAGGAGCTATACCACCTCGCTGAAACTATGGCCGTGGAAGCCGGCCTCAAGGAGTATTTCATGGGCCACCGTCAGAAAGCAGGCTTCGTGGGCCACGGACTCGGCATCGAGATCAACGAGCTCCCGGTTATCGCCCCCCGCAGCCGCGACATCATAGCCGATGGAAACGTGATAGCCTTCGAACCCAAATTCGTGATTCCCGGAGTGGGAGCGGTTGGTATAGAGAACACCTATATTATCCATGCCGATTCCGCCGAATGCGTCACCTCGGCACCCGAAGAACTTATAGACCTGCAGTAACCCCGCCTATATGGAGCCCGTGATAATTCACCTCAACGACAAACCGGTGTTTCGGCTCGTGGCCGACTCGGCCGCCGCTCTCGCCATACCCTGTTATGCCGTGGGAGGATACGTGCGCGACCTTTTTCTTGACCGTCCCTCCAAGGATATAGATTTCGTCTCGGTAGGAAACGGCAGCGGCATAGCAATCGCCGAAGAGACGGCCCGCAGGCTCGGAAAGAGGACAAAAGTAGCGGTATTCCGCACCTATGGCACCGCCCAGGTGAAACATGGCAATCTCGAACTGGAATTCGTGGCCGCGCGCCGCGAGTCATACCACCCCGAATCGCGTAACCCCGAGGTTGAGGAAGGAACCCTTGATGACGACCTGTCGCGGCGCGACTTCACCATCAATGCGATGGCCATATCACTTTGTCCCGGCCATGAAGGCGAACTCATAGACCGTTTCGATGGTCTTGAGGATCTGCACCGTAAAATCATACGCACACCCCTCGACCCCGACATAACATTCTCCGACGACCCTCTGCGCATGATGCGCGCCATACGGTTCGCCACCCAGCTCGATTTTCAGATCTACCCGGATACTTTCGAGGCCATAAAGCGCAATGCCGCGCGAATCGACATAATCACACGTGAGCGCATCCTCACCGAGCTCAACAAGATTATGCTCTCCCCGCGCCCGTCAATCGGCTGGAGGCTGCTTCAGCAGGCAGGGCTGCTTGTCCACATCCTTCCCGAACTCGAAGCAATGAAAGGAGTGGAGATAGTGAAAGGCCGGGGTCACAAGGACAATTTCGACCACACCCTTCAGGTTCTCGACAACGTGGCTGCAGCCTCATCTGGCAACCTTTGGCTCCGTTGGGCCGCGCTGCTCCACGATATCGCAAAGCCCGTTACCAAACACTGGGACGAAAAAGCCGGATGGACCTTCCATAACCACAATTTCATCGGAGCCAAGATGGTACCGCGCATTTTCAAGTCGCTCCGCATGCCCCTTGGCGAACCCATGAAATACGTAGCCAAACTAGTGGAGCTCCACATGCGTCCTATAGCGCTGGTGGAAGACACGGTGACCGACTCGGCCGTGCGGCGCCTTATTACCGATGCTGGCAACGACATTGACGACCTCATGACCCTTTGCAGAGCCGACATCACTTCGCGTAACCAGCGGAAAGTGGAAACCCACCTCCGCAATTTCAGCAATGTTCTGGAAAAGATGGAAGCGGTCAATGAGCGCGACCATCTTCGCAACTTCCAGCCGCCGGTGGGAGGCGCCGAGATTATGCAGACCTTCGCCCTTCCCCCCTGCGAGACCGTGGGCCGCATAAAAAGCGCCATAAAGGAAGCGGTGCTTGAAGGTGACATTCCCAACGAGCACGATGCCGCCTACACCTACATGCTTTCTTACGCCGAATCACTCGGCATATCCCTCCCGGCTCAGGGTGCCACTCCTGAAGATGAATAATTTGCACCTATGGCGTAATTTGCTTAATTTTGTCTCACAGCTTGTAACCCACAGGAATGAAACTCAGAAACATTATATTTGCCATATTTTCGGCTGCCTTTTGCCTTCAGGCCTCGGCAATCACCCTTGAAGAAGCCAAGGAAGCCTATTCGCGCGGCGATTATGCCGAAGCTGCCCCCGTTCTTAAGGAAGCTGCCGTCAAGGAGCCCCGCAACTCCCGTCTTAATCTCATGGCCGGAGTGGCTCTGATGCGCAGTGCGCAGCCCCGGGAAGCGGAAGCTTTCCTCCGCAAGGCCGGTGCTGACGGGCGCCCCTATCTCGCCGAACTCGCTTTCAATGAATACCGCTTCCAGGACTGCCTTGATATTCTCGACGAACAGCGCGAGCAGGCATCCAAATCGCGCCGCGGGAAAAAACGCAACGCTGAGCCGGAACCCGAGGACCCGCAGTCGGCCGCGCTCCGCGAGAAAGCCGAAATGGGCCTCTCGATGCTCGACCGCGTGGAAAAAATCGCCATAATCGACTCAATCGACGTTGACGCCGACGAGTTCTTCCGTGTCTATCGGCTCGCTCCCGCTGCCGGCCGCATTCTCCCGGCCTCTTCCCTGCCGGCCGACTTCAAAAGCGACGACAATACCACAGTCTATGCCACCGAGAATTCCGACCATCTGATCTGGGCACGTCCCGACAAGGACGAGAACTACCGCCTGATGGAAAGCTCTCTTCTCGCCGACGGCACCTGGGAGACTCCTGTTCCCCTGGGCGACAATCTTGCCATGGGCGGAGATTCAAACTATCCCTTCCTGATGAGCGACGGCATGACCCTTTATTATGCTTCCGACGGTGAGGGCTCGTTGGGCGGTCTCGATATTTTCATCTCACGCCGCGACGGCACCTCATTCCTTCAGCCCACAAACCTCGGATTCCCCTACAACTCACCCGCCAACGACTACCTTCTGGCCATTGACGAAGTGACAGGAGCCGGATGGTGGGCTACCGACCGTAACGCAATCCCCGGAAAAGTAACGGTATATGTTTTCGTTCCGCAGGAGCTCAGAATCAATTATCCGGTGGACGACCCCGAGCTTGCCGACCGTGCCCGCGTCACCTCCATTGCGGCAACTCAGCAAAAAGACAAGGACTATTCAGCAATCCGCAATGCGATTGCCTCGATTGACACCCGTCCGCAGAAGCCGCGCACCTCATTCAACTTCGGACTTCCCGGCGGCCGCGTGGCCCACACTTTCGCTGATTTCCATAATCCCGAGTCGCAGGCACTGATGAACCGCTATCTCACCGGATGCCGCGAACTCGCCGACACAAAGGCACGGCTTGCACGCATGCGCGCAAGCTATGGCAAAGGCGACACCTCCCTCTCCGCCGACATTCTCGACACCGAGCGCGAGATTACCGATATACGCGCCCGTCTGGCAGATATCGCCAACCAGATAGCCAAAGCCGAGCAATAATCCGGCATCTCTCCAACGATTCAATTCAACAATCAATAAACCAATTCACCTTATGGAATTAACCATCATTATCCTCTGCGTGGTCGTAGTAATACTGCTGTGCGTGTTTTTCTACTACGTCCCCTTCTTCCTCTGGATTTCCGCAAGGGTCAGCGGTGTGCACGTGTCGATGATGCAGCTGGTGCTCATGCGCATTCGTAAAGTACCCGTAGCGAAAATTGTACAGGCCATGATTGAGGCCCATAAAGCCGGCCTGTCCGACGTGACCCGCGACGACCTCGAGGCCCACTATCTGGCCGGAGGCGACTTCGAGAAAGTTGTCCATGCGCTTGTGTCGGCATCCAAAGCCAACATCGACCTCGGATTCAAAATGGCCACCGCCATCGACCTTGCCGGACGAGACGTATTCCAGGCCGTGCAGATGAGCGTGAATCCAAAGGTGATTGAGACTCCCCCCGTAACAGCCGTGGCCAAGGACGGCATCCAGCTCATAGCAATAGCCCGCGTAACGGTGCGCGCCAACATCCGCCAGCTCGTCGGGGGTGCCGGTGAAGACACCGTGCTTGCCCGCGTCGGCGAGGGCATCGTAAGCTCCATCGGCTCCAGCGAGAGCCACAAGCAGGTGCTCGAGAACCCCGACAGCATATCAAAAGTGGTGCTCCGCAAAGGTCTCGATTCCGGAACGGCATTCGAGATTCTCTCCATTGATATCGCCGACATCGACATAGGCAAGAACATCGGCGCCGCCCTGCAGATCGACCAGTCGCAGGCCGACAAGAATATCGCCCAGGCCAAGGCCGAGGAACGCCGCGCAATGGCCATAGCCCTCGAGCAGGAGATGAAAGCCCGCGCCCAGGAGGCCCGTGCTAAGGTCATTGAGGCCGAGGCACAGCTCCCCCTCGCGATGGCCGAGGCCTTCCGCTCCGGAAATCTCGGAATTATGGACTACTACAAAATGAAAAACGTCCAGTCCGACACCGCCATGCGCGATGCCATAGCCAGCCCGGCATCACCCGCCTCCTCACCCATCTGATTCCGTCCATGACCGCATTCCTAATCTCACTCGCTATTCTCATAGGGGGCTATTTCCTCTATGGTCTGCTGGTAGATCGCCTGCTGCGCACCGACGCCTCTCGGCCCATGCCGGCCATAACGCGCCGCGACGACATCGATTACCGCCCCCTCCCCACCTGGAGAGTGTTTCTTATTCAGTTTCTGAACATCGCGGGTCTCGGCCCCATTTTCGGCGCTATAATGGGCATAATGTTCGGTCCGGCCGCCTTCCTCTGGATAGCTCTCGGAACAATCTTCGCCGGCGGAGTCCACGATTTCTGTGCCGGAGTGATAAGTCTGCGCGCCGACGGAGCTTCGCTTCCCGAAATCATCGGCACTCATCTCGGTCAGGGAGTGAAAATGGTGATACGTGTGTTCTCCGTGCTCCTCCTCGTTCTGGTCACCACGGTCTTCATCGTCACCCCCGCCGGACTCCTCGCCACCCTCACCCCCGAAAGCCTCAATTCCCAGTTCTGGGTTCTGGCCATTCTTGCTTATTATGTGCTTGCCACGCTTCTCCCCATCGACAAGCTCATCGGCAATATCTATCCAGTGTTCGGCTTTGCCCTGCTCTTCATGGCCGTCGGCATCCTTGTGGTGCTGATTGTGGGCGACGTGGAAATGCCGGTGACATTCCGTGATTCTTTCACCAGCCACAACCCCTCGGGCTACCCCGTTTTCCCCATGATGTTCGTGAGCATAGCCTGCGGTGCGATTTCCGGTTTTCATGCCACCCAGTCGCCCATGATGGCACGTTGCATGGTCAACGAAAAGCTCGCACGCCCCATTTTCTACGGCGCTATGGTCACCGAAGGCATCGTTGCCCTCATCTGGGCCGCTGCCGCCGTGGCTTTCTGCGGCAGCTACGACGCCATTGCCGCTTACCTCGCACAGCCCGGCCACACCACCGGCACCCTTGTCCACGACGTATCCTTCGGCTGGCTCGGAACAGTAGGTGGCGTTCTCGCGGTTCTCGGCGTGATCGCCGCTCCCATCAGCACCGGTGACACCGCCCTGCGCAGCGCGCGCCTCACCTTGGCCGACTGGTTCCGCTTCGACCAGAAACCTATCTGGAAACGCCTCGTCATGACAGCTCCTCTGCTTGCTCTGGTGGTACTTTTCATGTCAATCGATTTCAATATCCTCTGGAGATACTTCGCCTGGAGCAACCAGACACTGGCGGCTTTCACTCTCTGGGCCGTCGCCGTCTACCTTATAAAATCCCGCTCCATTTACTGGATAGCGCTTCTCCCGGCCATGTTCATGACCGCCGTATGCGTCACCTATCTCCTTTTCGCGCCGCGCCCCGAAGGGTTCGGTCTCGGCATCGCCGTGGCCACAGGCGTGGGCATAGCTGTTGCAGGCATTTGCGCCGCAATCTTCTTCCATTTCAAAAGTGTATATAACCGTAAAATGATGGAGTCCGTCAATGTTTGACTTCAGTTCCATAACGCTTGGCGACAGCCGCTATAACTTTCACAGTCACACCCAGTTCTGCGACGGCCGTGCCACCATGGCCGAATTTGCCGACGCAGCCTCAGAAGCCGGATTCCGCCACTGGGGATTCTCGCCCCACTCTCCTGTGCCCATAGACTCGCCCTGCAATATGGCCGAAGCCGATGTGCCCGTGTATCTTGCTGAGGTCAACCGCCTCAACAGCCTCTATGAATCCTCAGGCATAAGATTCTACGCTTCCATGGAAATTGACTACCTCGGTCCCCACTGGGGTCCGGCTATCGACTATTTCCGGCAGCTTCCTCTCGACTACCGTATTGGATCGGTCCATTTCATCCCCGCGCCCGATACCGGACAGCCGGTTGATATAGACGGCCATTATGACAGCTTCCGCCGGAAGATGCACGATTACTTCCACGACGATATACATTATGTGGTCGACACTTTCTTCGACCAGAGTCTGGCCATGATTGAGGCCGGAGGGTTCGACCTCATCGGCCATTTCGACAAAATCGGGCACAACGGGTCTCATTTCCATCCCGGTCTCGAAGACGAGCCATTCTACCGTCGCCGTCTCCTGGAACTTACCGACGCGATAATAGCCTCCGGCGTCACGGTCGAAATCAACACCAAGGCTCTTGCCGAACACAGCCGACTCTTCCCCTCTCCGTCAGTCTGGCCCATTCTGCTCAAGGCAGGCGTCCCTATCGTGGTGAATTCCGACGCTCATTACCCCGCTCTTATCAACGCCTCGCGCCCCGAGGCCCTCGCCATGCTTGAAAAAGCAGCCGCAGAAACTTCAATTTCAACACTCTGACTATGCAACCCAACACTTTTATAGGCATAATTCCTGCCCGATACGCTTCCACGCGCTTCCCGGGCAAACCCCTTGCCGATATCGGCGGCATGACCATGATCGAGCGCGTCTACCGCCAGGCGTCCAAAGCCCTCGACCACGTGCTCGTGGCTACCGACGACGCCCGTATCTTCGACACCGTCGAGGCATTCGGCGGCAACGCGGTAATGACCTCTCCCGACCACCGCAGCGGAACCGACCGCTGTTTCGAAGCCTACACCCGAAGCGGCTCCGATGCTTCGGTAATAATAAACATCCAGGGCGACGAACCTTTCGTTGACCCCGCTCAGATAGAAGCGCTGAAAAGCTGCTTCGATACTCCCCAGGTTCAGATAGCCACCCTCGTGCGCCGCTTCAATCCCGAGCGCGGCTTCGATGCGCTGTTCAACCCCAATACCCCCAAGGTCGTCATGGACTCGGCCATGAACGCCCTCTATTTCAGCCGTTCCATTATCCCTTACGTGCGCGGCGCCGAATGGAAGGAGTGGCTCCACAAAACCACGTTCCACACACATATCGGCATGTATGCCTATCGTGCCGACGTGCTTGCCGAGATTGTAAAGTTGCCCCAGTCATCGCTTGAGCTTGCCGAGTCGCTCGAACAGCTCCGCTGGCTCCAGGCCGGTTACAAAATCCGTGTCGGAGTCACCGATATTGAGACAATCGGCATAGACACCCCCGCCGATCTCGAGGCTGCCATAAAGCTTCTCAACTCAAACGGCCGCGAATGAGAATCACCCCCTGTCCTCCGGTCGGAGAGCTTACATTTCCTGAGATTCCCGAATTTCAGTCCTCGGTGCTTCCGTCCGGCGCGGAACTTCACGTCCTGCGCCGCGAAAGCGCCGACCTCTGCATGCTCACAATCGTAATGCCCGGAGGCGCTCCCGAAGCCGGCTCCCCTGCCCTCTCCGCCCTCAGGTCTATCCTGCTCCGAGAAGGCACCGCCGCCTATTCCGGAGAAAGAATAGCCGATATGCTTGACTACAACGGAGCGTGGTTAAAACAGTCCGACAACAGCCACTTCACCGTTGTGACCGTCTACTGTCTCTCATCCAAGCTGGATGTTATCCTCCCTCTGCTCCGCGACATCGTATTCAACCCCACATTTCCGGAGCCGGCATTTCTCACGCGCCGCGAAGCCCTCGCCAAATCAATAGAGATTTCGCATAAAGACGTTGATTTCCGCTCTAAATGCCTTTCCGACGCCCTGATCATGGGAAGCACCCATCCTATGGCCGTCACCGATACCGCTGAAACCATCCGCGCCATATCGCGCGAGGAGATTGTCGATTTCCACAACCGCATCACCTCCCCGTCCCATATCAGGATTATTCTTGCCGGAGGAGTAACGCCGGAAGTCATCGCCAAGGTTGCCGATACCTTCTCCCGTACATCCGATGCCCCCTCCGGCAGCGGTGATCTGAACATAGTGCCCTTCTCTCCGGCCCCCGCCGGCACCTATCGTTCCGTCACTCTTCCCGGAGCCACGCAAAGCGCCGTCAATATCGTGCTCCCGGCGGTTCCCCGCTCCCCCCCCCCCTATCTTCCCCTGCGTCTGGCGGTGAATGCCCTCGGAGGATATTTAGGAAGCCGCCTCATGACAAACATACGCGAGGAAAAATGGCTAACCTACGGGATAGGCGCCTCTCTGCTCGGGATGCTCGACGGAGCATATATCCAGATCAGCGCCGATACGGACAATTCCAGCGTCGGAGCTCTCGTGGAAGAAGTGCGCCACGAAATGGCATCTCTGGCCCAGAACCCGCCGCAGGGAGAAGAACTGGTCCGCTTCCGCCGCGCCATGGGTTCTAACCTTGCCGCACTGCTCGAGACCCCATATTCCGTAGCCGACTATCTCGCAAGCATGCTCATAGGCGGCATGAAACCCGGCTACTTCCGCCGACAGGTCGACATTCTCCGCGATCTAACGCCTGACGATATCGCAGACATGGCCCGTAAATATCTGCGCCCCGAGCTTCTCTCAACCGCAGTGGCCGGCGACAATCTCCCGGCCTCGGTATAATCCTTTAGCAAAAAGCCATAAAAAATGGCGTGCGGCAATTGACAGAAAAGAAAATTATTACGAACTTTGCATAAAATAGCGCCATGATATTGGCGCCAACCGTCAATCAGATTTATTTTACTAACTAATAAAGACTTATATTAATGAAGAAAAGCGCATTGCAAATAGCCCGCGCCTCCTACCAGCCCAAACTGCCCGTGACCCTCACCGGCTCCGTAAAGGCTGTTGAAGGCAAACCCACACATTCCGTTGCCGACCAGGAGGAAATCAGCAAACTTTTCCCCAACACCTACGGTCTTCCCGAGCTCACCTTCGAGAAAAATCCCAACCCCGTTCCCGGCAAGCCCATCAATGTAGGCGTTATCCTCTCCGGCGGACAGGCTCCCGGCGGACACAATGTGATCTGCGGCCTCTTCGACGGCATCAAGAAAATCAACCGCGACAGCCGCCTCTACGGTTTCCTCATGGGCCCCGGCGGTCTCGTTGACCACAAATACATCGAACTCACTTCCGATATCATCGACGAATACCGCAACACAGGCGGTTTCGACATCATCGGTTCCGGCCGTACCAAGCTCGAAAAGAAAGAGCAGTTCGACAAAGGCCTTGAAATCCTCAAGCAGCTCGGCATCACCGCTCTCGTAATCATTGGCGGCGACGACTCCAACACCAACGCCGCTATTCTCGCCGAATACTACAAGGGCATCGGCGCAGGCGTTCAGGTGCTCGGCTGCCCCAAGACCATCGACGGCGACCTCAAGAACGACGTTGTAGAGGCTTCCTTCGGCTTCGACACCGCCACCAAGGTTTACTCCGAACTTATCGGCAACATTCAGCGCGACTGCTTCTCGGCCAAGAAATACTGGCACTTCATCAAGCTCATGGGCCGCTCCGCTTCCCATATCGCTCTTGAATGCGCCCTCCAGACACAGCCTAACATCTGCATCATCTCCGAGGAGGTTGAGGCAAAAAACATGACCCTCAACGATGTGGTTGATTACATTGCCGGCATCGTTGCTGCCCGTGCAGCCGACGGCAACAACTTCGGAACCGTGCTGATTCCCGAAGGTCTCATCGAGTTCATCCCCGCTATGAAAAACCTCATAGCACAGCTCAACGACCTTCTCGCCAAAGCCACCGACTTCCACAAACTGTCTCCCGAAGACCAGCGCAAGTTCGTCCTTGAGAACCTCTCAAAGGAGAATGCCGAGGTTTACGCTTCACTTCCCCTTGGTGTAGCCCGTCAGCTCACCCTCGACCGCGACCCCCACGGAAACGTTCAGGTTTCGCTCATCGAGACCGAGAAGCTTCTCAGCGAGATGGTAGGCCGTCGCCTCGAGGAAATGCGTGCCGCCGGTCAGTACAACGGCAAGTTCTCTCCCCTCCACCACTTCTTCGGCTATGAAGGACGCTGCGCCGCTCCCTCA
The DNA here is from genome assembly GCA_009775605.1 of Paramuribaculum sp. Lineage (GTDB taxonomy): Bacteria > Bacteroidota > Bacteroidia > Bacteroidales > Muribaculaceae > Paramuribaculum. The sequence continues at coordinate 19,399 of VSPV01000002.1, read as the reverse complement.
AACTTCGACGCCGACTATTGCTATGCTCTCGGCTTCAACGCCGCCTGGCTCATCGACGCAGGTGTAACCGGTTACATTTCCAGCCTCCGCAACCTCACCAAGCCCTCAGTTCAGTGGCTTGCAGGCGGTGTGCCCATCTCCATGATGTTCAACATGGAACGTCGCCACGGTGAAATGAAGCCCGTTATACAGAAGGCTCTCGTGCGTCTTGACGGCGCTCCCTTCCAGCGCTTCGCCGCCAAACGCGACTCATGGGCCATCAACTCGGCATACGTTTATCCCGGTCCTATCCAGTACTGGGGTCCCGCCGATGTCTGCGACCAGTGCACCATGACCCTCAAATACGAGCACCTCGACAAATAAGTCGCTGATTAAGATATCACCCTAATCTCAGCTTGCAGGAGGCTGCCTGATATCCCCCGGGATACTCACGGCAGCCTTCTTTATATCCTGTTTTTCACCGGAAAAATTTACTGAAATTTATTTCCTGATAAAAGATTAGGCAAAGATATATTTTCGTATATTTGCAATATAATCGTAACAATAAAGCGTATCATGGAAAATATCAACATTCCACCCTTGAAATTTCGCCCCATACTCAAAAGCGCAATCTGGGGCGGCGAGAAAATCGCGCCTCTCAAAGGTATTGTGACTGACCAGAAGCAAATAGGTGAAAGCTGGGAAATCTCCGGCGTAAAAGGCAATGAATCTGTTGTTGAGAACGGCCCTGATGCCGGACTCACTCTCACCCGGATGATTGAGAAATATGGCGCCGCACTTGTTGGCGAACCTAACTTCCAGCGTTTCGGCACCACCTTCCCCCTGCTCATAAAGATTATCGACGCTGCCGGCGACCTCTCCCTTCAGGTTCACCCCGACGACGAACTCGCCATGAAGCGCCACAATTCCCTCGGAAAAACAGAGATGTGGTATATAGTCGATACAGAACCCGACGCCGTGATCTGTGCAGGTCTTTCCTCCCCCGTCACTCCCGAAGAATACGTTGAGAAAGTCAATGACAACACCCTGATGGATGTCGTGGCCCACCATAAGTCCAAGCCCGGAGATGTATTCTTCCTTCCCGCAGGACGCATCCACAGCATTGGAGCCGGAAACCTCCTCGTGGAAGTGCAGGAAACAAGCGATATCACTTACCGCATCTACGACTTTGGCCGTGTTGACGCCAAGACTGGAAAACCGCGCGAACTCCACGTCGACCTCGCCAAAGATGCCATTGACTACAATGTGTACCCCAACTATATCACCAAGCCCCAGGAACTCGGCGAAGGAATGTCTGAACTCGTAAACTGCAGCCATTTCTCCGTATGGAAACTCACTGTTGACGGTACACGCACTTTCTACCCGCAGCTCGACAGCTTCTCATCCATGACCTGTATCGACGGCCACATGACCATCGAGGACGACCGCGGCAACAAAGTGGAAATCAAAGCCGGTGAAAGCGTTCTGCTTCCCGCCATGGCCAAGAAATATACTCTGGAAGGCAAAGGCTCGTTGATTTGCGCCGTAAGCGTTCCCAAAGTAAACTAATTTTACATTCCTCAATCCCTGTTAAATGCGAGACGACCGTGAGGCCGCCTCGTTTTTTTACGTGGATATCAGAAAATGATTTTTCCATGCCCCGGCGCGGCTTTCGCTACGGTTACTTTTCTTACTGTCTGCACCGGCTTTACGGTATCCGTCATAGCCGCCGGAGTTATGCGAATGGTATCACCGGGCGATTCTATCAATATCTCTGGAGTGACCGGCGGGAGCGGGGCCGTCTGCAATGTATCAGTAGCCTCTTTCTTGGCATTTTTCTTTTTTCTTCCGCGGAACCATTTCAGTATCGGGTCCATAAAGGAGGTCATGCTGTCGAAATCACGCTTGAACTCCACGCCCACTCCCTGTGTTGTCGTGGCCGATTTCAGATAGTAGTTCTGGTCGTTATAGCGGTTATATGCCTTCAGCCTTATGGAACCGCTCTTGTTAAGAAGGTATTCTATATCGAAGTCGCCAATGAAGGAATTATTGTTCAGGGCCTTGTCGCGATATCCCAGGTTGCCGTTGAGAATAAGGCGGTTGTTGAGCAGATGACTCGAAAGCGCCATATCCACCTCCACGTCCGAGAAATCGCCGCGGTCACTGCGGAAGTTAGGGGCTATGTTCCATTTGTCGCTCAATTGTCCCAGTATGCTTCCCAACTGCGACGAAAGGGTCGATGAGGCCACAGATACAAGCTCGTTGCCGCGGGTGGCGTTCATATAGTCGGGAGTATAGAAGCGGTTGAGCGCAAGAAGATAGATAATCTGGCGGTTCATCATCTCCTCCGTGCTCACTATCGAACGCACCTTACGGTAGGTGTCCTGCGTCAGGGTCGGGAACTCAAGGTCGAAATTGATGTCGGGCTGGCGCATGTCACCCGTCACATGCATCATGGCGTTCACCGGCACATTGGTGCGGTTGAGTTCGCGGTCTTCCAGAAACGACTCGTCAAGATCGCTCAGATTGGCATTGACGGAATATGCGGCGTTAATATCGAGCTGGGCCGCATATGGGTCACCGTGGAAAGTGATGGTGCTTCCGTCGCGGATGGTAAAATCTTTGAGTATGATATCCTGAAGCGTGAAGTTATAGTATCCGCGCTGAAGCGTATAGGCTCCGAACATGCGCAGGTCCTCGTTTGCCGAATCGTATGTCATTCTGAGATTTCCGGCTCCGTAGGCCTTTATGCGGTCGCCACCCACCGGGTCCATTACGAGGGTCACGAGCGCTTCCGGGGTCACGTCAACCGAAATATCCATTCCATAGACCGTCGACGATTCGTCCGACACCTTCTTGGCCAGACGGGCACGCAGTTCACGCACCAGCGCGGGAGTCGGGTCAAGAGCCGCTATCGAGTCTTTCTTGGCGCGGTCGCTGTCACGGAATGTCAGGAAGTTGTATTCCTGCGCGTTGAGAGCGTCAGAAAGCACGAATGTGAAATTGGAGCCTTGCGTGGTGCGCATGTTCACGTTTATTCCCACCACTCCGGGATGTCCCGTTACGCTCGCCGTGCCGTTGCCGAACACATGGCCGTACCATCGGGCGTCTGGTGTCTCCTTCACGTCATACACCAGCAGATTGCGCGCGTCGGTCACGTTGAACCGGAACTCCGGCTCATGGAAACATTTATGCGTGAGCCATCCCGAGAGTCGAGCCGTGTGCCCTTCCGGGTCACGGATGGTTATTCCGGGAATATCAATCCGGCCCGTACGCAGAAATACGGAATCGGTAGTGAGATAGCTCGTGTTGGTGAAGTCGAGTTTGATTCTCACGTCCTCGCCATACACGTCGCCTGTCATGTCGATATTCTTGAAACTGCCCCACAACCTCGCTTTACCCGAGGCGAATCCGTCGACCTCCGAGGCAAACGCCGACATGAAATATTGCAGAAACCCTATCGGTATCTTCTCGGCATTGAAGTGAAGGTCGAGTGAATCGTTAAGAGCCATGATAGCTCCGTCCACAGTGGATTTTCCCCCGTTGTTCTGGCTTATGTCGGCATGCAGCCCTACAGCGCCGTTCTCAGGGTGCCACTTGGCACGCAGACGGGTATCGCCCAGCACGCATCCGTTATATTTCAGCTGCTTTACGAAAAGACCAGGCGTATATGCGCGCGGTTGCTTGGAAAACAGTTCCGAAACATAGAAGCGGCCTGTGGCGTTGCCGCCGAACTGGGCGTTGCTTATGTCGAGTGTCTCGAAAATATAGTCAAGGCTGACATCGCGCAGCGTCACTGTCAGGCTGTCGGCAGATGACGCTGAGGCTTTTCCGTCAATCGTCACGAACTGATTGTCATGCCCCACTCTGAAGCCCTTGACCGTAGCCTCTTTCCCGGCCACCACTATTCGCGACGGCTCCACCACCCATGCCGTATCGTTGAACACAAGGGTGCTCCGGTTGATATCCACTGCGGTCACGGGGCCGTCATCGTTACGCGAGAAGCGTGTGAATGCTTTTACTTCGCCCTTGAATGTGCGTTCGCGCTTCACGTTCCACTCCAGGCGGCTGTCCATTGCATCATCGCGGCCGCTGGTCTCGACCATAAGCGACATCGGCCCTTTCTTTGTGGGAAGAAGCGTTGAGAAGAACATTTCCGCTGTATTGCGGTCATCTCCCGGTTCCGAAGCCACACGAAGCTGCATGGAGGTGTTCTCAATAAGTTTATCTCCCTGCTGAAGATACGGGGCGTCGATATTCGCAGTGAGCATTCTGGCGCTCTCGTCGACTCGTCCGAACAGGGAGATAGGATAAATCACCTTTACCGGCAGCTTCAGAAGTGATTCGAGCGGCTTCGTCTCCTTTACCGAGAAACTGTACAGGAAGTTGTTGTAATCGTCGATATCGGCCGGCCACTGAGGCTCACGTCCTATCAGACGTGGAAATACTGTGGCTGCAAGATTTCGGGCCATCGCAGGCAGACGGCTGAAACGGTACTGGCCGTCGACCCTTCCGTCGATTATATCCGACGTGAGCGTCAGCACACCCTCTCCCTCGCCATTCATTCTTGAATTCAGGCTCACTTCTTTTATCTTCAGGCCATTGTCGGCCTCGTCCACAAATCGGATATCTTTCACCATGGCATAGCCGGAGATGCGGTCGGCGTCCGGTCCTTCAAGGTTGCCTTCTGCTGTCAGTGATAGTTTGTAGCCCGGATTATGAACGTCCAGATTCAGAGCGGCCAGATCCACATCGCGCATATCCAGCGTGAAATCAAGGCTCTTGTCCTCTTTGGTTATCAGGGCCTCGGCCGATGCCATCAGCATCACGTCGGGATTGTCAAGTGATATGTTTCCGGTATATCTGTTGCCGTCGATTGAGGCAATGGCTTTTATGTCGCTGTAAGTATGCTCTTTATAATCTATTCTCGGAATTTCAAGCTGTATCTCTCCCGCAATCGGTGACGACGGTTTGACGTTGAACTCTCCCGAAAATCTCAGGAAAGAAAGGCTCTCGAGTTCCTTGCCAAGCCCGGCGGTAAGCTCTGAAGCATTCAATCCGTCGCTCTCCACACTTCCGGAAATAAGCGGATTGTTTGAACTCAGGCCGGTATATCCTGCATCCAGCAGTATTTTACCACCATTCATGGCTATCGAGGCATCAATATTGCCTTCGTCTCTTGTGCCGGATCCGCTTCCTTCTATTCTCACTGTTCCTAAATTCTGAAGCAGTCTCTTTGTCTTATCATTCAGAGTAGCAGTCCTGCCTATTATATCAACCAGCGCCGCACAGTCGGCATTCGCTGTCAACGCCGAAATCTCCAAATCCATATCCTCCGGATATGTGGCGTTTTCCATTTCTCCCTCTAAACTGAAGCTTAATTTGTCACCGTATGAAAGGCCCATTCTCTCCAGAGTAAATGAATCCGGTGAGCCGTAGGCAAGCAGGTCCAGATTCAGGGGCTCGTTGAAATCACCGAGTGCCGGCACAAACGCCTTCATATCCGGAAGCGACACATAGCTGCCGGAGGTCGTCGCCAGCCTTACATCGATATTCTTCCACTCGCTTTTCAGCGAATCAAGCGAAGAATATTCCGTTGTTATATTCTCGAAGCCTATTTTGGTTGCAGGGAGCTCTACGGTCAGGTCGCCAATCGAGGCACCGTTTTTCCCTACATGGAAATTACCGCTCAGCGACACGAGCTGGAAGCCGGAATGCTCACGCAAGGAGAGGCGCCGTATCTCCACCTCGTAATTGTCGCGCCGTATCGAAGGTATCAGAAGGTCGGCCTTAAGGTCGGTAATCCTGATATGTGAAGGAGAGAAACGGCTGCTGTCGCAGGGAACGGACAGCACGTCATAGCTCACGCTCGATTTGCGTATCACAAGCACATTGGCCGCAAGATTGAAATCAGTGGCCGTGTTTTTACGGTCTTTCGGACTCAGGGCGGCTATCATACGCGAGATATTCAGAGGCGCCGAGGCCGAGTCGCGGCTCAGCCTGGCATCCATGCCGATTATCTCGGCATAATCTATCTCTATCTTGTTTCCGAATATCAGGGATCCGAGTCTGATTCCGGCACCAAGCCTCTCGACCGAGAGCGCCGGCTTTCCGTTGTCGTCCTCTACCGTCACGCCGTGAAGCGTCACGCGGTTGAAGGGAGTGATGGAGATATGGTCGATGTCAACCTTGCTGTCCAGCAACGCCGAAAGCTCCTTCTCGGCGCGGCGGCAGATACCGTTCTGCACCCCTTCGAGCGAAAGAGCTATATACAGTCCTGCCGGCACCAATATCAGAAGTGCGAGCAGTATCATCAGAAAAGACCTCGTAACCTTATATCCGGTTTTCATCGGCTTCGTGGCATTTTGCAATGCGAAGATAATACTTTTTGAGCGACCAATCAATACGGATCCACATCGTAATAAATCACGGCCGATTTGATTCCGTCAACCCGCCGGGCATGCATCTCCTCATAAACCGCCCTGAGTATCTGCTTCACTTTCTTCGGTGAGGCACCAAGCTCGATTTTCAGCATTATTTTGCGTATATACAGGGTCTGGATTCTCGACACATGGGGTTCTTCCGGCCCGTAAATGCGCGTTCCGAACAGTTGTCGGAGCCGTTCCGAGTAGGTTTTAGCCAGTTCTTCGGCGGTGCGCCGGTCGCGGTGCTTCACATATATGTAGATTAGTCTTGTAAAAGGCGGATAGTTATACTTCTCACGCTCAAGGATTTCGCTTTCGTAAAATCCCCGGTAGTCGTGCGCGGCCACAAACGGGAGTATCGGATGTGACGAATCGCGGGTCTGTATCACGACCGTTCCGCGCGCCCCGCGCCTCCCCGCGCGCCCCGCCACCTGCGACATCATGTTGAACGCGCGCTCCGACGCCCGGAAATCAGGCTGATTTATCATGGCGTCGGCATTGACTATTCCCACAGTCCTCACACGCTCGAAATCAAGGCCCTTGGTGACCATCTGAGTTCCCACGAGAATCTGGGCCTTCCCTTGCGAGAAATCGGTGATTATGCGTTCGTAGCCGTCTTTGTTGCGGGTGGTGTCGAGGTCCATGCGCATTATCTCCGCATCGGGGAAAGCCTGCGACACCTCGTCTTCCATCCGCTCTGTGCCATAACCGTAAATCTCCACCGCCGGTTCCTTGCACTGCGGACACAGTGTTGGCAGAGGGTATACGGCGCCGCAGTAGTGACACACAAGCCTGTCGATATATTTATGATACGTAAGCGTCACATCGCAATGCTCGCACTTAGGAGTCCAGGCACACATTTTGCATGTTGCTACGGGCGCGTATCCCCTACGGTTGAGGAAAAGTATCGCCTGTCCCCCTTCGGCCACCGAACGGCTTACAAGCTCCACGGTATCCGGCGCGAGAGGCCCTTTCATTTTCCCGGCTTTCATTGCCGCTTTCGTGTCTATTATCCGTATCTCCGGGAGAGCGACCCCTGAATACCTCTCTGAAAGCGTAACGAGACCATACCGCCCCGTAAGCGCCTTATAATAGGTATCGATAGCCGGTGTGGCACTTCCCAGCAGCGTTTTCGCACCGTGTTTCCCCGCAAGTACGGTAGCCACATCGCGGCCGTTGTAGCGCGGCGCGGGATCCTGCTGCTTGTAGCTTGTCTCATGCTCTTCGTCCACTATCACCAGCCCCAGGTCGGCAAACGGCAGGAAGAGCGCTGAGCGCGCGCCTATCACCACCATCGGCTCGCGGCTCGACAGCACCTTTCGCCATATATCCACCCGCTCGTTGTCGGTGAATTTTGAATGATATATCACCACCTTGTCGCCGAACACACGCTGGAGTCTGCGTGTGAGCTGGGTGGTCAGGGCTATTTCAGGCACGAGATAGAGCACCTGACGTCCGCGTTTCATCACATCCTCTATCAGATGCATGTAAATCTCGGTCTTGCCGCTTGAGGTCACTCCGTGAAGGAGGGTTATGTCATGGTCGAGCCACGATTTGTGAATCGAGTCGAGGGCCAGTTTCTGGGGCGTGCTCAATATCGGCAGCTCTCCCCCCGCCACCCCCTCCTGACGGAAACGGTTTATTTCTTTCACATATACCTCCAGCAGTCCTTTCTTTTCAAGAGCGGCGATTATGGGACGCGTGCATTGCGACGCCTCGATAAGCTGCGCCACCGTCACCTCGCGCAGTTCCGTGTCACGGCGGGTGAACGCGCTGAGTTCAAGAAGTGTCATCAGCACCTTCTGCTGTTTCGGAGCGCCGTCCACCGATTCAAACATCGCCCGGTGCACTCCCGGATTATATCTTTCAACGGCTATACGCACATAGCTTACCTTGCGGGAGCGATACCGCTCAACGAGCTTTTCGCTCACTATCACGGCCTCTTTATCGAGCATCCTGCCTACCACCGCACTGATGTTTCCCACCCCCGACAGACGTCCGAGTTCGCCCACGGTGATTTTCTTCATCTCATGGGCCAGCACGTGATACACCATTGTCTCCCTCTCGTCGAGCTTCTCAGCCTCCACGGGCTCAAAGTCGGGAGCGAGTTCCACAAATGTCTCGCTTTCGAGTTTCAGGCCCGACGGCACAGCCGCGCGATAGACCTCACCCGTAGAGCACAGATAATAGTCGGCCACCCAGTCCCATAGCTGCAGCTGGGGGCGCCGGATTATCGGCTCCTTGTCCAGAACTGCCGCAATGGGCTTGGCGTCGAAATCCCTCGGCGGCACATTGCCGGTGGAGATAACGATGCCCGTATAGAATTTGCGCGCGCCGAACGGCACCACCACCCTGTAGCCTGCGCCCACCTCCGATGCCATGGAATCCGGAATCAGATAGGTGAACGTGGACGAAAGCGGAAGCGGCAGAAGAACTTCGGCAAACACCGGCGTCACTGTCGGGATAGATTTCGTTGACACTCCAGAGCGAAATAGCGCCATAGAGGAGCCGCCATAAGCGCCTGCTTCATTTTGTCGGATGCAAGCAGATCATAGACTTCGTCGCGCGTCATCATCACCACTTCCACATCCTCGGTCGGGTCGAGATGCTGCTCACCCATGAGTTTGACTCCGCGGGCAAGGTAGCAGTATGTAAGATTGTTGGTGGTAGAGGGATTGCCGCTTATCACACACTGCAGCTCCCACTCTCCGCCGCCGAATCCGCTCTCCTCCATCAGCTCGCGCTTCGCGGCCTCAAGGGGCTCCTCGCCTTTCTCCACCACTCCGGCACACAGTTCGGTTCCGTACTGTCCCAGTCCGTGGCGATACTGGCGTATCATCACAAACATTCCGTCTTCGGTTATGGCGGTGACATTGACCCACGAGGGATATTCCAGCACATAAAATTCAGGATTCAGCTTTCCGTTGGGCAGTTTCAGACTGTCGCGGCGCACGGTGAGCCAGGGGCGCCGGAAAAGATATTCCGACGAAAGCACCTGCGGCTTGCGCTCCGGCGCTCCGGATTCGGGGGTATTGTTGAGTTCGTTTTCCATATCAGGCTTGATTGAATAAGTCCGTAAGAGCCTCCCGGAACTGTTTCCAGAACCGGTGCCGTAGTATATCCTGCGACTCTTACGTTACAAAGGTAACAATTTCCCCGGCATTACTTCTTTGCCGTTACCGACAATTTTTGTAGATTTGCCTTTGTTATAACCCAACGTTCAGAAACCAAAATTACCTTATATGAAAATCCAGAAAACTACAGCACCTTCGCCCATCGGCGAGATAACCCTTTACACGCTCACCAACAGCGCCGGAGCCTCAGTAACCCTTTCAAGCCTCGGCGCCGGCATCAACAGCGTGGTTGTTCCCGACGCATCAGGCAAGATGGACAATGTGGTGCTTGGCTACCGTGATCCGGCATCATACATAGCCGACGGCCCCTGCGCCGGAAAAGTGCCCGGCCGTTTCGCCAACCGTATCGACAAAGGTCATTTCTCAATCGGCGACAAGGAATATACCCTCCCCGTCAACAACGGGCCGAACTCGCTTCATGGCGGTCCCGATGGATTCATGAACCGTATCTGGAACTCACGTCTCGACGGCGATACCGTGGTTTTCGAACTCACCAGCCCTGACGGCGACGCAGGCTACCCCGGCGAACTGCAGGCCGAGGCACGCTATACCTGGAGCGACGACTGCACTCTGACGCTGCGGCTGCTCGCCCACACCGACGCTCCTACGGTGGTGAATCTCACAAACCACACCTACTGGAATCTGGAGGGAGAAAACTCCGGCTCAGTGCTCGACCATACCCTCTGGCTCGCGGCAAGTCATTATCTCCCCACCGACGATACGCTTATCCCCACCGGCGAGATAGCTCCCGTGGAGGGCACGCCTATGGACTTCACCCAGTTCCGGCGCCTCGGCGACGACATCCATGCCGACTTCCCCGCCATCACATACGGCAAGGGCTACGACAACTGCTGGATGGTGGATGACTACCGTCCCGGCGTTCTCCGCCATATAGCCACCCTCAATGCGCCCCACAGCGGACGCGTGCTCGAGGTATCCACCACCCAGCCGGCCGCGCAGGTGTATGCAGGCTGCTGGCTCGCCGGAAGCCCAGAAAATCCCGAGGGACGCAGCTACAACGACTACGACGGCGTGGCAATAGAATGTCAGAACGCCCCCGACGCGCCCAACAAGCCCCAGTTCCCCTCTGCCCTGCTTCTGCCCGGACAGACCTACGACCAGACAATAACATTTCACATTTCAGCAAAATAAACAGTACAACGCAATGAAACCGACTCTTTTTGTGCTCGCTGCAGGAATGGGCAGCCGCTACGGCGGCCTCAAGCAGCTCGACCCGCTCGGCCCCAACGGCGAAACCATCATGGACTATTCTATCTACGACGCCATACACGCCGGATTCGGCAAAGTGGTTTTTGTAATCCGCAAGGACTTCGAGGACGACTTCCGTAAAAAAATCCTCTCAAAATACGAAGGCCACATTCCCGTGGAAGTAGTGTTCCAGTCAATCGACGCCCTTCCCGAAGGATATACCTGCCCGGCCGACCGCAGCAAACCCTGGGGCACGAACCACGCCGTCCTCATGGGTAAGGACACCATCAAAGAGCCTTTCGCCGTAATCAACGCCGACGACTTCTATGGCCGCAACGCATTCGAAGTGATAGCCAAGGAGCTTATGCGCGAGCGCGACCGCAAGGGCGACTACTGCATGGTCGGATTCCGTGTAGGCAACACCATGACCGAAAACGGTTCGGTGGCCCGCGGAGTATGCACCACCGACAAGGACGGACATCTCACCTCCGTGGTTGAGCGTACCGCCATCAGCTATGATCCGGAACACCGCATTGTATTCACCGACGAGAACGGCAAGGAACAGACCCTCGAGCCCAACACTCCGGTTTCGATGAACCTCTGGGGATTCACTCCCGATTATTTCGACTACAGCGAGCGTGAGTTCAAGAAATTCCTTGACCGCGACCTCAACACTCCCAAATCGGAATTCTTCATTCCTCTCTGCATCGACGCCCTCATTAAGAACGGCGAAGCCACTGTGAAAGTGCTTGACACCGATTCAAAATGGTTCGGAGTCACCTACGCAGCCGACCGTCCCGGCGTTGTAGAGAAGTTTGCCGAGCTCCATCGCTCCGGCCTGTATCCCTCGCCGCTGTTCAAAGCCTGACAAATTCCCATAAACCAGTTATAAGAGCCGGAGAAAGCGCCTTGCATGCACAAGCGCCACTTTCTCCGGCCTCTTGTTTCATCTATCTGAGGAAATTTAGCTAAATTTGCGGCATGGAATTCAAAATCGATGCCACCGCCGCCGGCACTGACGCGCGCGCCGGCGAAATAACCACCGACCACGGCAAAATCCTCACTCCTGTATTTATGCCCGTAGGCACCCTCGGCACTGTCAAGGGTGTGCATTTTCATGAACTCCGCGATGACATCAAGGCCCAGATCATACTCGGCAACACATATCACCTCTATCTGCGCCCCGGCACCGAGATTCTCCGGCGCGCGGGCGGCCTCCATAAGTTCAACGGCTGGGAACGCCCTATCCTCACCGACAGCGGCGGCTTCCAGGTGTTCTCGCTCAGCGAGAACCGTAAGCTCACCGAAGAAGGCGCGCATTTCCGCTCACATATCGACGGCTCGAAACACCTCTTCACCCCCGAAGGCGTAGTCGACATACAGCGTGAAATCGGAGCCGATATAATGATGGCTCTTGACGAATGTCCGCCCGGGACATCCGACCACACATACGCGCGCCGCTCTCTCGCCCTCACTCAGCGCTGGCTCGACCGCGGATGGAAACATTTCAACGAAACGGAAGGACTCTACGGTTACCGCCAGGCCTTCTTCCCCATAGTGCAGGGAGTCACATACCCCGATCTTCGCCGGGAGGCAGCACGCCACGTGGCGGACCTCGGCGCGGAAGGCAACGCCATCGGCGGACTTGCCGTGGGCGAGCCCGTGGAGAAAATGTATGAGATGATCGAGGTGGTCAACGAAATCCTCCCCGCCGACCGCCCCCGCTATCTTATGGGCGTGGGCACTCCTGCAAATATCCTTGAGGCGATTGACCGCGGAGTCGACATGATGGACTGTGTGATGCCAACCCGCAACGGCCGCAACGGAATGCTTTTCACCGCCAACGGCATAATGAACATGCGCAACAAGAAATGGGCCGACGATTTCTCCCCACTGGACGAATCGGGCACAAGCTACGTTGACCGCGTGTATTCGAAAGCCTACGTGCGCCATCTCTTCATCAGCCAGGAACTGCTGGCCATGCAGATTGCGTCCATCCACAATCTGGCATTCTACCTGTGGCTCACCGGCGAGGCGCGACGCCACATAATAGCCGGCGACTTCGCCACATGGAAGCCCGAAATGGTGCGTCGCGTCACAAACCGTCTGTAGTAAACCACCACCCACTCTGAGAATTGTGAAACACCCTGTAAAAATACTCGACCGATATATAATAGGTAAATTTCTCGGTACCTATATATTCGCCATTTTTCTGATTCTGGCCATCACGGTGATGTTTGACATCAACGAGAAACTCGATTCGTTCCTTAAGGCACCCCTGAAGGCCACCGTGTTCGATTACTTTCTCAACTTTCTCCCCTACTTCGCCAATCAGTTCAGCCCGCTGTTCACATTTATCGCCGTAATTTTCTTCACTTCCAAGCTTGCCGACAATTCCGAAATAATAGCCATGCTCTCATCGGGCATGAGCTTCAAAAGGCTTCTGAGGCCCTATATGATCTCCGCCGCCGTGATAGCCATAGCCACCTACCTGCTTTCGGCCTACATTATTCCTCCGGCCAACGTGAAACGTATAGAATACACCAACACCTACGTCAAAAACAAGCGAGTGGAATACGGCACCAATATCCAGATGCAGGTGGGAAAAGGAGAGATAGCCTACATGAGCCGCTACGACAACAATGCCAAGACAGGCTACAAGTTCTCACTGGAATCGTTCAAGGACAAGAAACTCGTGTCGCGTCTCACGGCCCAGACCATCCGTTACGACACACTCTACAACTGGCAGGTACGCGACTATATGATTCGTGATTTCAAAGGCAACCGCGAGGAAATACGCCGCGGCAACAAACTTGACACGGTGATTCCCATCGAGCCCCGCGACTTTCTCATATCCAAGAATGACCACGAGACGATGAACACCCCCGACCTCAACAATTACATAGAGCGTCAGAAAGAACGCGGTGTGGCCAACATAAAATCGTTTGAGATAGAATATCATAAACGGTTTGCAATGACTGCCGCCGCCTTCATTCTCACCATCATAGGCATGACTCTCTCTGCGCGCAAGGTCAAGGGCGGAATGGGTATAAACATAGGCATAGGACTGGTGCTCAGCTTCAGCTACATCCTGTTTATGACCGTCACATCCTCATTCGCAGTGAGCGGTCTCACCTCGCCTATGCTCGCCATGTGGATTCCCAATATTGTATATGCAGTGATCGCATTCGTGCTCTATAAGAAGGCATCCAAAGGCTAAGAAGGGGGCCTTAATAAATCCCTCCGAAAAAGATTCCGCATTGCCGTTCAGACTACGGGAACGGCAACCATATTCCCGTCCTTATCCGTGCTTATCGCCACTTTTCCAGGCATGAACACAGTGGAATGCACTTCCTTCTCGAACGGATAGACACGTATGTGACCCTGGCCGTCGCTTTCGGCTATGTGGAGAGGATATTCCTTTCCCTCGAATACGATGACATTGGCAAGCACACGGCTCACCTTTCCGTAACTATTCATTTTTCTTTATTTTGACGTCTTGCCCTTGGTCTCACGGACAAAAGACTTCATGGGCGATGTGCGGATATGGCGGAAGTTTTCATTCCACCGCATACGCACCAGAGAAATAGAATCAATGTATCCCGCATCTGCCGATTTGCGCGGAGAGAGAATATAGCCATATACTCCACGGGCTGTCTGGTCCGGGTCAAGCACGAGCGTGGCGCTCTGCCACCCTTCGCCATTGGCGGTAGTCACCACAAAATCACGTTTGTTGTCGGAATAATCCGCACCAAGACCGACTTCGAGCGGCGCGCCGCCATCTATACGTTTGAACCGCAGGCAGTAGACATCGCCCTTCTCCCAGTTGGCATCCGGGTCGATGGTAAACGACACGATATCCGTTGGACTCTGTGGGGTGAACGAGCGGAATCTTATTCCGGCCCATACATCTACCGAGTCACCTTCCACCGATACGGAAGATGTTCCGATTCCAGCAACAGAAGCTCCGGCGGTAGCCTGTGCTTCGGCAAGCTCCTTCTCAAGCTGCTTCACCACATCGTCGCACACCTCCACGTATGCTTCCATATTGTAGCCATACCAGGCAAAGGATGAATCGGCCTGCTCCGTAGTCTGTCCGTGGCGCGCATAAACACTCTGACGGAATGCCCTGCGCGAGGAATCGGTGGGGAAAGACCGAGGATTGGCCTCTACCACGCTCTCCCCTTTATGTATATCGACCATGAGCGATACCATCTCGTCGTGCGACAGCACACCCTCCGGCGGACGGTTGCAGCCGGCCGCGGCGGCTATTGCCAGAACAGCTAAGAGAGGATAAGGCTTCTTCATAGTCAGTAAATATCGTGAATCTCTGTTATAAATGTTATTCGGCCTCTTCGGCTTCCTTGCCTGTGGGTTCGTGGTCCGACATCTGCTCGGAAAGACTCCTGGAATAGAATATGAGCATCACAAGCACACCCACGGTAATAGCCGCATCGGCAATATTGAACACCGGCTGAAAAAACAGGAACTCCTGTCCTCCCACCCACGGCATCCACGAGGGCCACACGAAGCTGAACAGCGGGAAATAGAGCATATCCACCACAAGGCCGTGAAAAAGCGTGCCATATCCGCCACCATCGGGGAACAGCACAGCTACCTCAGGAACGGGAGGATTGTTGAAAATCAGGCCGTAGAAAAGACAGTCTATGATATTTCCGGCCGCACCCGCCGTAATAAGAGCTATGCACACAAGGAATCCGCGTTTCACTTCCGGACGATCCTTAAGTTTCACTATAACCCAAATAAGCAGCCCGGCAAGCACAATCCTGAACAGGCTCAGGAAGAGCTTGCTGCCCATCTTCATGCCGAAAGCCATACCGTCGTTTTCGATGAAGAGGAGCTGGAACCAGGAGGTGATACGGAAATCCTCGCCAAGATAGAAATGGGTCTTGACCCATATCTTCAGAGCCTGGTCGGCAATGATTACCGCGAGAATGACTATTAGCGCAAGCCAGCCTTTAGATAGTTTCATATACCGCGTCAGTCTTTGTTGTTGAGCTTGGCGTCAATGCCGAGGGTAGCGTGGGGAACGGCACGGAGTCGCTCCTTGGGTATAAGCTTGCCGGTGGCACGGCAGATTCCGTAAGTCTTGTTCTCTATTCTCACCAAGGCGGCCTGCAGATGCTGAATGAACTTCATCTGACGCTCTGCCAGGCGGCCGCTCTCCTCTTTGCTGAGGGTGGTGGCACCTTCTTCAAGCACCTTGAATGTGGGCGACGTATCGGCCACATCATTGCCTTCGGTATTGTTTACACTTGCCTTCAGAAGCTCATAATCTGCCTGAGCTTTGGCAAGTTTATTAAGAATCAGCTCTTTGAATTCCTGAAGTTCTTCATCGGAATATCGGGTCTTTTCTGCCATTGTGCTAAGGGATAGGTTTATTAGGTTTATAAGGTATCAGAGATTTTATCTATCAAGAGTTATCTTCACGTCAAGAGTGATGTCGTCAAGTTCGAGACGTTCCACATCATCACCTTTGGCCTCTCCGATAGTCAGGGAATCGGCAAGAACCTGGCCCGATATATATTTGCCGAATGCTTCAAGAGAGCCGTCGGTCTGCGGATTGGGTTCGAATGTGAGATTGATGCGGTCGGTTATCTCATAGCCGCGGTTCTTGCGGATATTCTGGATGCGATTCACTATATCGCGGGCTATGCCTTCCATTCTCAGTTCGGGAGTCACGGTAATGTCGAGAGCAATGGTCACATTTCCCTCGTTGGCCACAAGCCATCCGGGAATATCCTCGGATATTACCTCCACATCGGCCAGTTCTATGACCGCAGGAGCACCTTCAATTGCAAGCTCAACTCTTCCTTCCTTCTCCAGCATTGCTATGGCATGCTGGTCCATAGCCTGGATTTCGGCGGCAACCTTCTTCATGTTTTTACCGAATTTCGGACCGAGTTTCTTGAAATCGGGCTTCACACGCTTCACAAGCACGCCGTCGTCGCTGCCCACAATCTGCATTTCCTTGACATTGATTTCATTAAGAATCAAGTCCTTCATTGATTCAACATCCTGACGCTGGGCATCATCGACCACGGGAACGAGGATACGCTGCAGGGGCTGACGCACCTTCAGCGAAGCCTTGCGGCGCAGCGCAAGGGTCATGGAGGTGATGGTCTGGGCAAGAGCCATGCGCTTCTCCAGCGCCTTGTCTATGGCCTCGCGGTCCACTTCGGGAAGCAGCTGCAGATGCACGGACTTGCTGTTTGCCATAGTCACCTCGGTAAGGTCGGCATACAGACGATCGGCATAGAAGGGAGCTATCGGGGCAAGCAGCAGCGCCACTGTCTCCAGACACTGATAGAGCGTCTGATAGGCCGACAGCTTGTTTTCGTTCATCTCTCCGCCCCAGAAACGCTTGCGGTTGAGGCGCACATACCAGTTGGAGAGGTTGTCGCCTACAAAATCGTTTATTGCGCGGGCGGCACGGGTGGGCTCGTAGTCCTCCATGGCCGATTCCACGGTCTCTATGAGCGAGTTGAGGAGCGAGATTATCCAGCGGTCGATTTCGGGACGCTTCTCCAGAGGAATCTGAGGCTGCGAATTGTCAAAACCGTCAACGTTGGCATACAGAGCGAAGAATCCGTAGGTGTTGTAAAGCGTCGCGAAGAGTTTTCGCGAAGTCTCCTCTACGCCCGCAGGGTCGAATTTCAGGTTGTCCCACGGTGCGGAATTGGCTATCATATACCAGCGCAACGGGTCGGAGCCATACTTCTCGATAGCCTCGAAGGGATTCACGGCGTTGCCGAGACGCTTCGACATCTTGTTGCCGTCCTTGTCGAGCACGAGGCCATTGGAGATAACTGCTTTGTAGGCCACGGAATCAAACGCCATGCCTGCTATGGCATGCAGGGTGAAGAACCATCCGCGTGTCTGGTCCACGCCCTCGGCTATGAAATCGGCCGGGAATATGGTGCGCGCGTCAAAGGCATCCTTGTTCTCGAAGGGATAGTGTATCTGTGCGTATGGCATCGAACCGGAGTCGAACCATACGTCTATAAGGTCGGTCTCGCGGTGCATCGGTTTGCCGGAGGGCGAAACGAGCACTATATCGTCAACATAGGGACGATGGAGGTCGATTTTCTCGTAGTTCTCCTTGGAATAGTCGCCGGGGACGAATCCGCGGTCGCGATAGGGATTGCTCTTCATGAATCCGGCTTCCACGGAGCGGTCCATTTCGTTGTAAAGCATCTCCACGCTGTCTATGCACAGCTCTTCCGCAGCATCGTCGGTGCGCCAGATGGGAAGAGGAGTGCCCCAGTAGCGGCTGCGCGAAAGATTCCAGTCCTGAAGATTCTCAAGCCATTTTCCGAATCGCCCGGAGCCGGTTGACTGCGGTTTCCATTTAATGGTGTCGTTGAGCTGCATCAGACGCTCGCGCACCGCAGTGGTGCGGATAAACCAACTGTCGAGCGGGTAATAGAGCACCGGTTTGTCGGTACGCCAGCAATGGGGATAGCTGTGAACGTGTTTCTCGATTTTGAACACACCGTCGGTCTGCTTGAGCATCAGGCAGATTTCCACATCGAGGGTCTCGTCAGCATCGGTCTTGGAAGAGTCAAACGCATTCTTCACGTATTTTCCCTGCCAGGGAGTATATGCCTCAACATTCACCATTTTCTTGACGAATTCGGGATCGAGATCTTCCAGCAGGTAGAAGCGGCCTGTCATATCCACCATCGGGCGGATATTGCCGTCGCGATCTATAAGATGGAGAGGAGGAACACCGTTCTGACGCGAAACGCGGAGGTCGTCGGCGCCGAACGTACCGGCTATATGCACTATGCCGGTACCGTCGTCGGTGGATACATAGTCGCCGGGGATAACCCGGAAAGCGCCCTCACCCGGATTCACCCAGGGAATGAGCTGGCGATATGTCATTCCGCACAAGTCGGCGCCTTTATACTGAGCCACGACTTTATACGGTATGAGTTTGTCGCCCTTTTTGTAGTCTTCCAGAGGAAGGGCAGCTGCCTTGGGATTGAAAAATGAACCCATGAGCGCATCTGCAACCACCACGGTTACCGGTTTGCCGGAATATGGATTGTAAGTGCGGACAACATTGTAGACAATCGAGGGACCTACAGCGAGAGCTGTGTTTGATGGAAGAGTCCAGGGAGTTGTGGTCCATGCCAGGAAATAGGGAGTTCCCCACTCTTTCATCTCGGGGCGCGGGTCGGTGATTTCAAACTGAGCCACACATGTGGTGTCCTTCACGTCGCGGTAACAGCCGGGCTGGTTGAGCTCGTGGGTGCTGAGGCCGGTTCCTGCGGCGGGAGAATAAGGCTGGATGGTATAGCCTTTGTAAAGGAAACCTTTGTCATAAAGCTGGCGGAGGAGCCACCACACTGATTCGATGTAACGGTTGTCGTAGGTGATGTAAGGGTTCTTGGTGTCGACCCAGTAACCCATCATGGCGGTAAGGTTCTCCCATTCGCGGGTATATTTCATCACCTCGCGACGGCATGCCGCATTATAGTCGTCAACGGATATTTTCTTGCCTATATCCTCCTTGGTGATTCCGAGGGATTTCTCAACGCCGAGCTCCACGGGAAGTCCGTGGGTGTCCCAACCGGCCTTGCGGTTGACACGGAAGCCCTTCATTGTCTTGTAGCGGCACACGAT
>VSPV01000199.1 GCA_009775605.1 Paramuribaculum sp. | reverse complement strand
CGTGGAAAACAGCATTAGAAGAATGTACAACGGCTCTCCCCACGCATAAAAAACAAGGCTGAAAATAAGCAAAATCACATTTTTCCATGAAAAAAGCCGTTCTGGCAGCCTCAGCCATATTGCTGGGGCTGCAGGCATGGGCCTCACGCCCTATAAATCTCAACTCACCCGACGGGCATATTACCGCCACCATCGTCCCGGGCGACAGCCTCACCTACAGCGTGGCCTATAATGGCGTGGAGGTGCTACAACCCTCCACCCTGAGCCTTACGCTCAGCGACGGAACCAAGGTAGGCCCGGGAGCAAAAGCCAAAGTATCCGGGCGCCGCACTGTCGACCAGACGCTGGAATCGCCGGTTTACCGCGCATCGGAAATCCCCGAAAAATACAACGAGCTTACCCTTAAACTCGCCAAGGACTGGAACGTGGTGTTCCGCACCTACGACGAAGGTGTGGCCTATCGGTTCGTAACCACACGCAAGGCTCCGTTCGAGATTACCGACGAAACTGCATGCTTCCGCTTCCCGGAAAACTCCCCTGCCATCGCTCCATACGTCAACAGCAACAGCAGGGAGTTCACAAAGCAGTTCATGAACAGCTTCGAGAACACCTATACCAAGCTTCCGCTCGACAGCCTCGACAGACAGAGACTGATTTTCCTCCCCATGGTAGTCCAGCCAGACAACGACATAAAAGTGCTCATTACCGAATCGGCGCTCGAAAGCTATCCCGGCATGTATCTCAACACCAATACCACCCCGGGCACACTGAAAGGTGTCTTTGCTCCTGTCCCCGCAAAAGTGCATCAGGGAGGCCACAATGAGCTACAGACCATTGTGGACGAATACGAGCCTTACATCGCGAAAGTCGACGGGCCGCGGTCATTCCCCTGGCGTATAGCCGTCATTGCCCCGGATGATGTGACCCTCGCATCCACAAACCTCAGTTATCTGCTCGGAGAGCCGTCACGACTCGATGACACCTCGTGGATCAAGCCCGGCAAAGTGGCATGGGACTGGTGGAACGACTGGAATCTCTACGGTGTCGATTTCATAAGCGGCGTAAACAACGATACATATAAAGCCTACATAGACTTTGCCCGCGACCACGGCATCGAGTATGTGATTCTCGACGAAGGATGGGCCGTAAACAAAAAAGCCGACCTCATGCAGATTGTCCAGGAGATAAACCTGCCGGAGCTTGTGGCCTACGCCGACAAGCAGGGCGTCGGGCTTATCCTGTGGGCCGGGTACTACGCTTTCATGCGCGACATGGAGAACGTGTGCAAGCACTATGCCGACATGGGCATCAAGGGTTTCAAGGTCGATTTCATGGACCACGACGACCAGACCATAACCGATTTCTATTACAAAGCCGCCGAAACGGCTGCGCGCAATAAACTCCTCATCGACTTCCACGGCACCAGCAAGCCCGCGGGACTGAACCGTACATGGCCCAATATCATCAACTTTGAAGGCGTTCACGGCCTGGAGCAGATGAAATGGGCACCCGGAACTGTCGACCAGGTTACCTACGACGTGGAGCTTCCATTCATCCGTCAGGCCGCAGGCCCGATGGACTATACACAGGGAGCCATGCGCAATGCCACCAGGGCCGACTATCGTCCGGTGAACGACGACCCCATGAGTCAGGGCACCCGCTGCCGCCAGCTTGCGCTCTATATGGTGCTCGAATCGCCGCTCAACATGCTCTGCGACTCCCCCTCCAACTATATGGCCAATCCCGAATGCACCGGATTTATCGCCCAAGTGCCTACCGTATGGGACGAGACTAAGGTGCTTGACGGCAAAATCGGCGAATACATCGTCACAGCACGCCGCAAAGGCAACACATGGTACGTGGGTGGCCTCACCAATTGGACGCCGCGCGACCTGACCATAGACCTCGGCTTCATGGCTCCCGGCTCTGAGGTGGAACTCTTCAGCGACGGAGTGAACGCCCACCGCAATGCCCGCGACTACAGCCGCAAGGTTGTCAAGACCGGCGCTGACGGCAAACTGAAAATCCATCTCGCCCCCGGCGGAGGTTTCGCACTGAAGTCTCTCTGAACTTCTGAAAACCTCTCTTCAGAACTTCTCGCGGATTGATGCGGATGACAACGGTTTCACCCGCATCAATCCATGACGGTTCTTATTTGGAACGCATACAAATAGCCTCCGACGGGCCCAAACAACCCTCAACCCCGCTAACACAACGCGCTCACAGCAAATTTCACGCCACGACAGAAACAAGAATCCCAACAAACAAACCATTCTGATAAACGAATTTTAATCACTATTATTCAGCTGATTATG
>VSPV01000198.1 GCA_009775605.1 Paramuribaculum sp. | reverse complement strand
CGTCAAGGTTGTTGTCGATTTTATAAGCCTGCTCGAGATAACCGGCAGCTTCCTTATAAAGAGGATCAACCTTCTCGGTGCGCAGTGCGTTGTATGCTGCATTGGAGAGGCCGCCGCCTTCCGATTCATCGATGGCATCGCCCTGCTTGCAGAGCTGATAGCCGAGCTGGAGCAGCGCACGCGCGTTCTCGGGATTGATTTCAATTGCCTTGCGATAAGCAGCCAAAGGCCCTTCGGTATTGCCCTCGCTGTCGCAAAGAATCCCCTTTACATAATAGAGTTCGGAATTATCCGGCTCTGCTGCGATATACTCGTCAAGCATCTTGTTGGCGTTGGCGAAATCCTTTTTGGCGATAAGGTCATTTACCATAAACCCGATGTAACGGGAATCCTCTTTGCCATAGATAGGATATGCCATGCGGGCTATTTCAGCCATCTCGCCGGTGTTCTGGAGCTCGGAGGCCTCCGAAATAGCAAAGTCGTAGGCGTTTTTCTTGTCGTATCCGAGCTGGATAGATTTCTTGAAGCTGTCAAGCGACTTCTGGTGATCCTTGTTCAGGGCCGAGGCAAGTCCCATGTTGAAATAGATCTCGCCATAAACCGTGTCGGCGAACTGCTTGGCCTTGGGAGCAAGCATCGGATTGTTTGCACCTTCGGCAAACATGCGCCACGCTTCATATGCACCGGGGAAATCCTCTACCTGGTACATATAAACGGCTGCATTCTGCAGGTCAAGATAGTGCCCCTGAGCGAGGTCATATATCTTCTTGGAGTATTTTGTCTTGATTTTGCCTTTGGCATCGGCAACGGAATCAAGGGGAAGAGCTTTTTCAAAGAAGCCGAATCCGTCGATAAGAGCGTGCCCCACAGCCTTTTTGTCGACACTCTCGTTGCCCATCTGTATGAGCAACTGCTGCTTGTCGAAGAAATCCACAGCTCCTTTACCGGCTACAAACCATGTATAGGCATCGGATGCCGATTCCTGGTCGGTGAATGCGGGTTTGAGTTTTTCAATGGCGGCGGGATAGCTCTCGGGGGCGCTTTTGAGTTCACGCTCCACATCCTTCACCAAAGCCTGCTGGGCCATGGCGCAGGTGGCAGTAAGCATTCCAAGTCCAAATAAGCTAATTTTTTTCATAGCCTTAAATGTTAGTTATGTAGTTGATGTTATGTCTTTTCAGAATAGAGTAGGCTGTATGTCGGCATTGCTGTCATCGTCAGCATCAGCATCCGTCTCGTCGCTGCCGGCGTCATCTGCCTCAAGAATTTCGTCATCGAGTTCCTCCTCCTCTTCTATTGCCGCTTCAATTTCATCGGCGGCAACATTCTCGGCTGGAATCTCTTCGGGATTCTCCGGGGTTTCCACAGCTTCCTCTTCAGGGTCAGTGTCAACGCAGCATACTGATGCGATTTCATCGCCACGCTTGGAGAGGTTGATTACACGGACTCCCTGGGTGTAGCGCCCGAGAATACGGATGTCGGCCATACGTACACGCAGGGTTATTCCCGACCGGTTGATTATCACGAGGTCATTCTCGTCGGTAACACTCTTGATAGCCACGAGTTCGCCGGTTTTCTCCGTCACATTCATGGCTTTCACGCCTTTGCCGCCACGATTGGTGATGCGGTATTCTTCGAGCTCGGAACGCTTTCCGAAACCGTTTTCAGAGAGAACCATCACTGTATGGCCGTCCTCACGGTGCATCGCCACCATGCCTACGACATAGTCATCGGCTCCGTCAAGACGCATGCCTCGCACACCGGTGGAAACTCGTCCCATCTGGCGCACGGTGCTTTCCGGGAAGTGGATGGCGCGGCCACCGCGGTTGGCAAGCAGAATGTCGGCAGAGCCGTCGGTGAGTTCTACGCCAACAACCTGATCACCCTCCAGTATTTTAATGGCTTTCTTGCCCTTAATGTTCACTCGGGCATATTCTGCAAGCGAAGTTTTTTTGATTATACCCTTGCGGGTGGCGAACACAAGATTATGCGATGCTGTGAATTCGGCATCGTCGAGGTTCTTGCAACGGATGAAAGCATTCACCGAATCACCCTGCTCGATATTGAGCAGATTCTGAATGGCGCGACCCTTGGTGTTTTTCGCCCCTTCGGGTATCTCATAGACCTTCATCTTGTATACCATTCCCCTCTGTGTGAAGAACAGAATGTTGTTGTGCATCGAAGCGGGATATACATATTCGATGAAATCCTCCTCTCTGGTGCTGGAGCCGCGGGAGCCTACGCCGCCGCGGTTCTGGGCGCGGAACTCGGTCAGTGGAGTGCGTTTGATATAGCCCATGTGCGAGATGGTGATTATC
>VSPV01000197.1 GCA_009775605.1 Paramuribaculum sp. | reverse complement strand
CCGACCGCAAGCGCAGCGTCACTTGACATTTCACCCGGACGCAGTAACTTTCGCACGGAAATACGCCATCCTGCCGTGCCTCAAACCGCAACAGGGATAATCCCGTTCATAAGGTCTCCACACATCAACTGTCATCGAAAAGCCTCCAAATACAAGGGCACCGACGCGAAAGCTGACACTCGTGGCGGCTCTGGCGTCGGTGCCCGTTCCGGCGTTATGCCGGATGATTGTTTGCGATAATCGTATGGATTTGCTCGGTGTAGCCGGACACGGAGCAAGCCTTACGGCCTCAATCTCCCGAGGTAGGCACGCAGGCACCCGGCGCCACATGCAATATGGCTCGTCGGGTGTGCGTGCCGTCACTGCGCAGCCATCGTTTTCAAAGATTCCGGATTGTCAGCCATAAGTGCAACCTATGGCCGACCGAATCCGGGCCGGTCTCCACTTTGCAGACAAATATTCAGTTTGCAGAACAGTCAGCCGAAGACAGGTGCCGATGTGGAAGCTATCGAAGAGGAGCAACGCGGAACCTCGATAGCTTTGTCATCGGCAGCGTACACCGGTTATACCGTCTTATCTCCAGAGCATACGACCGCAAATGCACGGTGTGGTCACACGGAGCATTTCGGGCGCCGCAATTTTCAGATACCGCGTAATAACGCCCGACGCCATAAAAACATGGATCGTCGGGCGCATACAGCCACTCAGTTTTCAACAAGGGGATTATTTATGAAACAACGCCACTTTATTTTATCATCGTTTGGCCGCTTTCTTGGGAAGTGCCCAGCCTCGCTGTTTAGCTACCTCGGCGTTGAATTTATACCAGACATCTTCATCCAGGAACTCGAAGTGCATTGTCCCTTTCTTGAAAGCCTTGCATCTGAAAAATCCCCAGTTGAACCATTCTCCCCATGCCTCTTTGTCATGGTGGGCATATCTCAGCCCTCGGACGCAATCATAGTTCGTGCCGGTCACATAGCACAGGGCTTTGCATACGTCCTCCATCCTTTCCGCGCTCCATCCCTCAATCTGAACAAAGGGGTACGCCTCTTTCCCTTTCTTAGTGATGTTCATATAATAGCCGCTGCCGTGGCTCACATATCTGTCACGATAACCATTACACATATACGGGACTATAAAATTCCTGTTCACCATGTAGTCAGAGTTCGTTTTCCACTTTTCTCCCGCCGTGCTGTTTTCCGCCGAGAAAGAGCATATCAGGTCGAAAGCCTCCAATAATGCCGTGTTCATCCTCTGCCCGTTGGTCTGTATCACAAGGTCGATGACACGGTAGATGTTGAACATGGTAAACGGCACGCTCTCCTGTTGCTCGATGAACTTGTTAATCTGCTCACGAAGCTGTTTGGTGGCATATTTCTCCATGTTCATCTTCTTGAATATGATACGCCAATAGTATTTCTGCAAACTCTTCTTATACTGCTGGTGCGAAATCTCGACACCACGGCTGTCATACCCTCCTGTCATGGTTCCGAATTTGATGGGGATATAGTCATACTCGTCCGAGTCGGGGAATTTTGCCATCTCATTTATCCGTCTGGCGGCTTCAAGAGTATCATCGAAGAGCTTGACTGCGGCGACATATCGGTTAACTATGTCACGGACCACATTATAGTGCATCAATCCCTCCTGTCCGCTGATATTGGCCGTATCCTCATCTTCCTGCGAGAAGAAATATCCCGAAAATTCATTTTCTCCGGCACCCTCCTTATATAACTTGACAAGAGAGACGGTTACATCAGTCCTGCGTTCGGCTGTCGAGAATACGTAACCGAGATATTCCTCACGGCCATATAGGTCTATAATCTCAATCAGCTTCTCCTTAACTGAGTCGGCACGCCATCCGTTCGATACGCTGTGTGAGTTGCACAGGGCTATCACGGTGCATCCGGCGGGAGCTATGTCGAAAGCATGGAGGATATGCTTCGCACCCTCGCTGAACGGCGGGTTCATCACTATATAATCCACATGGCTCACATCCTCGGACTTTAGGGAGAGGAAATCATCGGCGATTATGTCACACTTTCCATTGAGGAGTTTTCTCAGATGCGGGTCATTCTCACAGGCGATGACCTCTTTTGCGCCATGGGCTTTCAGCCAGTCCACGATGTTGCCTTTCCCTGCGGACGGCTCCAGTACGGTCTTGTTCAGGATATACTCGCCCATCATCATTTTCTCGATTACCTCTGTGGGTGTCGGATAGAAATCCGCGTTTTCAGTAAAAATGTTCATAGCTTTTGTCTTGAAATGTAGTTTTAATCATTTTCCCTTTTGTAAGGCTCTTTGAGCCTACCGGCAGGGATTGCCGTTTTTCGTGCGCACCCGCCACTGCGTCCCCATAGGGTGAATA
Source organism: Paramuribaculum sp. (assembly GCA_009775605.1). GTDB lineage: Bacteria > Bacteroidota > Bacteroidia > Bacteroidales > Muribaculaceae > Paramuribaculum. The sequence continues at coordinate 22 of VSPV01000197.1, read as the reverse complement.
AGGCAAGTGTGCAGTCCGAGGG
>VSPV01000196.1 GCA_009775605.1 Paramuribaculum sp. | reverse complement strand
TGTTATGGTTTATCACCCGATATGTCCATTAGTGATTTTTCTGGCCCTTTTCATCACCCAAAATGTCCATTAGACCGAGATTTTTTTTCATCGGGATGTGCAACCTGCGTGGTATTTTTGCGTCATAATAGCGAAGCCGACTTAATAATGCTACGGTTCCTATGCCTGGCGCTATTCCGATACCGGCTTTTCATCACGGAAATTTCAATAAAAATAAATACGTTTCACATGAGAAAAATCTTCAATTTAATGGTTGCGGTAATGCTGGCCGCAATTGCCGCAGGATGCAGCGTCAGAGATCTTGCCGACATCGAGCCCACCGGCTGGGAAAAACAGCAGTTTGAACGCGAAGTACGTCAATCGGTCGCCAAAGCAGTGAATACTCCGGGCATCGATAATGGTTCCACCATTGTAGTGACAAATGCAGGTGATACCCTGATCGCCCCGTCCGACACCACACTCAAGGCATCCAGCATTCGCACAGTCTATATCGACATACAGTCCCCGACATACCCCAAAAAAATTTCGTCGCGCGCCCTCGAAATTTCAAGCGTCATCATGGTCATAATACTTGTTGCAGGCTCTATACTGCTGATTCTCATCGGAGTATTCGTAGTGATTTTCCGCCGTCAGCACGGACGCAACAAATCGATCAATCATGCTATCAGCGAAGGCTATCAGCTGCCTGAGTCATTCTTCACGGGAGTTCCAAGCTCACCGTCCATCACCATCAACCAGATATCTGAGGTGAAATCCCGCACGGCCGACAATACCAATGCGCCGACAGACAACAACGGCGAACCCTCTACGACTCCGCCCCCGCACTATGCAACTGCCTCACCCAACCTGTCGTCCACAATCCGCGATGCCGCGAAAAGTATCAACAATGTGTCGAATCCTACCTCCTATCAGACTTTGCGCAACGGCCTGCTCCTGGTTGGCTTCGGTGTCCTCACATTCATTTTCTTCGCTTCCATGGGCTCTATCCCCCCCGGTTTTCTCTGCGGAGGCACTCTCGTGATACTTGGAGCCGCCAAGCTCTTCACCTACTTTTACTGTAGAAAAGGTTGATAGACCCCGACAACGATGCTCACACGTCTGCAGGAAATAAGTCTTATAGCCCGGTGTGTGGCGGCCGACGACCGCCACGCATTCGGCGAGCTGGTCGAAGCATATTCCGACAATCTGCGCCGGTTTCTGCTCAGTCTGACCAAAGGCGACGTGTCGCTCGTTGACGATCTCGCACAGGAGACGTTTATCAAGGCTTACCTCTCGGTTCGCTCTCTCGAAGGCATCACACGCTTCCACACTTGGCTTTTCCGCATTGCCTACAACGAGTTTGTGTCCCATACGCGCCGCGTGCGGAATCTGGAATCGGTCAACGCATTGAACCCGTTGGACGAACCCGCCGACGAGACCGACGAACCGGCCATAACCGATGCCAATCTCCATGAGGCAATCATGTCGCTTACCGACACGCAACGTGCCATCATACAGCTTTTTTATTTTGAAGAATTCTCAATAGCCCGCATATCAACCGTCACCGGCATGCCGCAAAGCACGGTGAAATCACATCTTCACCGTGCGCGCACACGCCTGGCATCTTTACTTGAAAAATACCGATACTGATTATGAAAAAAAACAACGAAACTACCGATCTCGACAGCCGTATCGGCGCAATGCTCCGCGGCGAATCAGCACCCGTGCCTGAAGACAAGTGGTTTGTACGGAAAACCCTCAACCGCCTTCCCTCACGCAGCCGCCGGCTGCTTTCTATGCCGGAGATTTTAGCTTTCCTTATAGTCATTACGGCCTGCGCTACTATTATCGCCAGGGAATTACGCTCCATGATAGCTCTTCCCGACGCAGCCGAATTCAGCCCCTGGATGCTTCTATTGGCTGCCGCCACAGCCCTTTTCGCCACCCTCTACCTGACCATTCCCCTCCTCCGCCGCGTCTGACGGGCCACATCCGGCTCCGAGCCGAAATCGCGTAGTGTGTTACCACACTCTAAATTTCCTCCAACTTGTAGGGATGCACGCTCGTGCATCCGCTTACAATCAATGACTTATCAGCGGCTGCTCCATGGAGCAGCCCTACTTTTGTTATATTTACAAAAGTATGCGACAAGGCTGCCCCGCGGAGTGGCGATATCCTTATCGCCACACAATTTCACCACCTATTTCGCCACACAAATCCGCCGTCGATAAGGATATCGACGGACCATGGGGCCTGGGAGCATCGGCCTCCGGCCGGCGGCAAACCGGAAGGGGGTATAAAAAGAAAAGTGAGTGCAACTTTTTGAGCTGCACTCACTTGCTTTTGCTTTGTCGGGGTGACTAGACTCGAACTAGCGACCTCACGCCCCCCAGACGCGTACTCTAACCAACTGAGCTACACCCC
>VSPV01000195.1 GCA_009775605.1 Paramuribaculum sp. | reverse complement strand
CACATAAAGGCCCCATTGGTTAACACCGGAAATGACGCCAGTGTAGGTATCGCCCATGTGGTCGCCCATATACTCGACCTGCTTGTATTTTATGGATGAGCGCTCGGCGTTGGCTGCAAGCTGTTCCATGTCGCTGCAGTGTTTGCACAGGTCCTCGAGCTTGCCCACGTTGACGCTGCGGCCGCCGTTGAGGTAGCGATCGAGCAGACGGTGCACCATCATGTCGGGGTAACGGCGTATGGGCGATGTGAAGTGGGTGTAATAGTCAAATGCAAGTCCGTAGTGGCCTACGTTGACGGTGGAATAAACGGCCTTTGCCATGGAGCGTATGGCGAGGGTGGAGAGGAAGTTTTCCTCGCCGCGGCCTTTCACATCGCTGAGCATGCGGTTGATGGAGCGGTTCACCTCGCGGCTTGTCCCGGAGTCCTTCACCTTGAAGCCGAAGGAACGGGCCACTTTGGAGAGGTCGGCAAGACGCTGCGGGTCGGGCATGTCGTGAATACGGTAGACGAATGCTTTCGGCTTTTTGTGGTCAGCCGGTTTGCCGATTACCGTTGCCACAGTGCGGTTGGCAAGGAGCATGAATTCCTCTATGAGTTTGTTGGCGTCCTTTGATTCCTTGAAGTACACGCCTACGGGATGACCTGTCTCGTTGATGTCGAATCGCACTTCGGCGCGGTCAAACTCCACGGAGCCCTCGCTGAAACGCTCCTTGCGGAGAATCTTGGCGAGACGGTCGAGGATGAGAATCTCGTCGGAGTAGTCGCCGTGGCCGGTTTCGATCACGTTCTGGGCTTCGTCGTAGGTGAAACGGCGGTTTGACTTGGTGCCCGTGCGGCATATTTTGGCGTCGAGCACCTTGGCGGCGTCGTTCATTATGAAAACGCACGAGAAGGTAAGTTTTTCCTCATCCGGACGAAGGGAGCAGATGCCGTTGCTCAGATGCTCGGGAAGCATGGGGATGGTGCGGTCGACGAGATAGACCGAAGTGGCGCGTTTCTGGGCCTCTTTGTCTATGATGGTCTCAGGCTGCACGTAGTGGGTCACGTCGGCTATATGCACTCCCACCTCGTAATTGCCGTCGGGGAGTATACGGATGGAGAGGGCGTCGTCAAAGTCCTTGGCATCCTTGGGGTCGATGGTGAAGGTGGTTACGTCGCGCATGTCTACGCGCTGCGCCACTACCTCAGGGGTGATTCCGGCATCAATCTTGTCGGCGGCAGCCTCCACATTCTCGGGATAGCGGTAGGGAAGTCCGAATTCAGCCAGAATGGCATGCATCTCGGTGGTGTTCTCGCCGGTGCGTCCGAGGATGTCGATCACCTCGCCTGTGGGGTTCTTCTCGTCGTCGGGCCAGGAGGTTATTTTCACTATGGCCTTGTCGCCGGTCTTTCCGCCGCGCAGTTTGTTGCGGGGAATCATTATGTCGACGGCCAGGAACTTCGAGTCGGTCTGCAGGTAGCTCATGTTGCGGGCCACGTTGAGGGTGCCGATGAAGTTCTGCTCCTTCTCCTCAATAATCTCTATGACTTCGGCCTCGGGTTCCACGCCACGGCGCACGGCCGCGATGCTCACGCGCACCTTGTCGCCGTTGAGAGCGTGCATTGAATTGCGTTCTGCCACGAAAATCGACTCGCCGTCGGTGTCGGTGATCACGCTGTTCTTACCGTTGGAGCGGCGTACGAATGTGCCGGTGGTGACGTTGGTTCGCTGCGGCGACTTGTATTTTCCGGGCGATACCTCAATCAGGTCGCCGTCAAACGCCATTTCGGCAAGCTCCATGGCCACGGCCTTCTGTGCCTTGGGTGTCTCGGCTCCGATGGCGTAGGACACCTGACGGTAATTGAACGTCGACGTTTTCTGTTCGCTAATATATTTTATTATCTCCTGATGGAGGTCCTTGGTCTGTTTCCGGGAAGATGCGCCGGATGATTTGCGTGGCATACTTGAAATTTTAGAGAGGATACAGATATATAACGCCCGGAGGCGTGAATAAGTTAAAAAAAGCGTGCCGGGCATCATGCGGCGGCACGCTTGTGGGTTGCGCCGTAAAGCGGCGGTCAGGCGTCGATGTTGGCGTAGTTGGCGTTGGATTCGATGAACTCGCGGCGCGGGTCTACGTCCTCGCCCATGAGCATGCTGAACACGCGGTCGGCCTGGGCGGCATCGTTGATCTCAACCTTCTTGAGCAGACGGTGCTCGGGGGCCATGGTGGTGTCGCGGAGCTCTTCGGCGCTCATCTCGCCGAGACCTTTGTAACGCTGCACCTTGGTCTTGTCGCCGTTCTTGAGGATGAACTGCTGCACCTGCTGGTCGGTCCAGCAGTATTCCTGTACTGTGACGCGAGTGCATTTGTAGAGCGGCGGGGTGGCGAGAGAGAGGGAGACGTTCTCGATCCCCGGCCG
>VSPV01000194.1 GCA_009775605.1 Paramuribaculum sp. | reverse complement strand
ACCCCTCGTTCTCGAATTTGAATTTGAGGAGTTCGCAATGCATGGTTTCGGTGTCGACAATCAGTATTGTGCCTTTTCCTCTGCCATTGGCCGGTGTCGTTGTCGTAGTGCCCATAGTTCTTCAAAAGAAGGCTTTTGCCGTTATGTGATGAAGAGTTTTACTGATTTCTCTTTCACAAAAATAAAAAAATCGCCTTTCATTTCCAATGAAAAGCGATTTTGTAGCCCGTTTGTCACAGCAATTTCACACAAGCTGTGGATTTTGTTCTCAGGCAGCCGTCTGCCTCATCAGTTCCTTGATGGTATCGACCACGTTGATTATATAGTCGCCTGTTTTCTCAAGATTAGCCACGAGATCCATGTAGTAGATACCGGCCTGATACTCGTAATGCTTGTCGTTGATGTTGGCGATGTTGCCGGTGCGCAGTTGGTTGCGGAAGTTGTTGATTTCGCGCTCTTTGTTGTAGGATTTGATTATCTCATGCTCCGAGGCGTGCTCCATGTTGCCCAGAAGCGCGAGCATGGAGTTCATGGCGCCTTTCACATGCGCGAACATAGCGTCTATGTTGTCGTAGATTTCCTCGTTGAATTTCACGCCCGACTGATTTTTGCGCACCAGTATCTTTCCGTCGCCCATGCAGCAGTCGGCAATGCTTTCTATCTCGCTTACCATTCGCAGCATGCCGGCAATCTTGTGCTTGCCTTCGTTGGAGAGGCGTCCCTCGGCCACGCGGTTGAGGAAGTGGGCTATCTCTATCTCCATGCGGTCGGATATGTCCTCGTATTTCTCAAGGCGTGAATAAAGGGTTGAGAATTCCTCGGAGTCACGCTTGGTATGCACAAGGTCTTTCGCCATGTCGAGCATCCTGCCTACTCTCTCGCCGAACACGGCTATCTCCTTTTCGGCCTGGGTGATGTTGAGCTCGGTGGCGCTCACCAGACCGCCGGAGATAAATTTGAGCTGGAATTCCTCGTCTTCCTTGTGCTTGGCCGGTACGAGTTTGCACACTATCTTCACATACAGATTGGTGAACCATATCATTATGGCCAGGTTGATGAGGTTGAAAACGGTGTGGAACACCGACAGTCCTATCGACACGCTTTGCTGGAGTTCACTCACCTTGGCTATCACTTCGTGGCCCTGGGGCAGAGAGTTGTCAAACAGATGGTCGTATACGTCGGGCTGGGTTTTCTCTATGTGGTTCACGTATGAGGCAAGCTCCGTGGGGTCGCCCTGGCCGAGTTCCTCGGTGATCCATACGTTCAGATGGACGAACGGATAGAAAACACATAGCACCCACACGCATCCCAGAAGGTTGAACAGCAGGTGCCCCATTGCGGTGCGTTTCGCCGCCACGTTTCCGCTCATGGAGGCGAGAAGAGGTGTAACCGTTGTTCCTATGTTCGAACCGAGAATGAGGGCGCAGGAGAGGTCGAAGTCAATCCATCCCTTTGAGCACATTATAAGTGTGATTGCGAATGTGGCGGCCGACGACTGTATCACCATCGTCACTACCAGTCCCACGAACATGAATATCAGCACCGATCCGAAGCCCATCGAACTGTAATGCTGCAGGAATGCGAACATCTCGGGATTGCTCTGGAGGTCGGGCACATATTTGCTTATCATGTCCAGTCCCATGAACAGGAACGCGAATCCTATGAGGAACTCACCTATGGATTTGTTGCGGCTTGATTTGGCGAACAGCAGCGGTATCGAAAGGCCGATGAGCGGTAGCACGAATGCCGAGATGTTGACTTTGAAGCCGAACAGTGCTATGACCCATGCCGTGAATGTGGTTCCCACGTTGGCTCCCATTATCACCGCCATGGACTGTGCCAGAGTCATGAGACCGGCGTTCACAAAGCTTACAACCATTACGGTCGAGGCCGAAGAGCTTTGTATCAATGCTGTGATGAGGAAACCGGTGAGCGTGCCGGTAAACCGGTTGCGGGTCATTGCCGAGAGGATGTTGCGCAGACGGTCGCCTGCGGCTTTCTGAAGGCCTTCGCTCATCACCTTCATTCCGTAAAGGAACAGTCCTACGGAACCTAATAGACCTAAAAAGTCTAAGAAACTATAGCTCATATCGTGAAGTATGGTATTTGGTGCCCGTCTCCCGCGGCGTCCGGGGTCCGGCTCTAAGCGCAAAGATACAATATAATTTCACAATTACGCAATAAAATTAACACTCTGCATCGTCACTTTTCCTTGCGTTTGGCGCGGGGTGTGGCGTCGACGCTCTGCGTCTCTTCCCGCCGGGATAAAGACTGATTTTAATAAAATATGCGCTTCCAGACAAAATGTAATAGATATATGTTTATATCGTAACGTAAATGTAACTTTACTGATAAAATTTTACTAAGTACATGACAAAAATTTGAAGACATCGAATTTCGGCTTGTAGAGCGGTCTGAGGAATACGTTTGCAATTTCTT
>VSPV01000193.1 GCA_009775605.1 Paramuribaculum sp. | reverse complement strand
TAGGGAAATGGACGGCGGGGGCGCCGACCTTCCCAGGGTAACGGACGGTGATCTTCTTAGGGAAATGGACGGCGGGGAGGCCGACCTTCCCAGTGCAGCAGACGCGGCCTTCCCTGTTGCGAAACGTCGGCCAGAGCCGGCTGGTTGTAAAAATGGGTTTCTGTATGTTAAATAAGCCTTTTAGGGGTCGGAGGGATAATAAACGGGTCAAAAAATGCGTTTTGTCATAGAAAAAAACAACTGTTTTGTTGGAATTGTCGATGTTTTTATACTAAATTTGCAGGTGGAAGGCTACAAGTGCGTGCTTGGTAACTTCCCGATGCCATGGAATCAATACCAATGTAAATTGTAAGAGGCCATACAGGAAACTTGCCAATACCAATCGAAATATAAACATTTTAGATACACATTTTTATTAATCAATCATTTTTTAACCAATCTATGCCTAATCAATTAACTAAATTGATGCTGGCCGGTATCCTCTCCTGCGGCGCATGCGGAGCGGTTTATGCCACGGAAGCTCAGACTGCACAGGCTCCTGCGCAGACTGTAACGTGTACCGGTACAGTGTATGACTCAACGGGTGAGCCGGTGATCGGCGCCTCAGTGATTGTGAAAGGTGCCGGAACAGGCGCTGCCACAAATATCGATGGTGAGTTCTCGCTGAAAGGTGTAAAAATCGGCGACGAAGTCACAGTTACCTACATTGGCTGCGATCCTTATACCTTCAAGGTGACAGGTAGCGAGCCCGTGTCCATTACTCTTAAAGAGAACGCCCACAACCTCGACGAAGTCGTTGTGACCGCTCTCGGTATGAAACGTGAAAAGAAAGCCCTCGGTTACGCCGTGACCGAACTCAAGGGCGAGGAACTCAACACTAACCTCGTAAACCCCGTGTCGGCACTTCAGGGAAAAGTTGCCGGTGTGAACATCAACCAGTCGGACGGTGGTATCTTCGGTTCTAACAAGATTGAGATCCGTGGTGCTTCCACTCTAAGCTCGAACAACCAGCCTATCTACGTTGTTGACGGCATTATTCTTGACAATAGCGTGCATGAATCTTCGGCTGACTGGAATGGTGACTCCAATGACTACGGTAATGAGCTCAAGAACCTCAATCCCGCCGACTTCGAGTCTGTATCGGTGCTCAAGGGCGCTGCCGCTACCGCACTCTACGGTTCGCGCGGTCTTAACGGTGTGGTTGTGATCACTACCAAGAGCGGTAAGGGTTCCAGAGGCTACGGTGTGACCGTTACCCAGACTCTCGGCTGCGACTGGCATATATCGACTCCTGGTCTGAATATGGAATACGGTATCGGCCCGCTGCCCGGTACTGCAGGCTACGGTGGCGACGTCTTCACCAATACAATAGCCCTGAACGCTGAAGGCAAGCCTTCACTGCGCCAGATGCAGTCTCTTAAGGAGAGCGATGCCTGGGGTGTTCCTTACAGCTATTATGACGGCGAGCTCGTGGAGATGTACGACGGTTCTTATCGTCCCTATCGTTCATACTCCAGCAACTATAATGACGCTTACCGTACCGGCTTCAACACTGCCACCAATGTGGCAGTGACCGGCGGAAACGAAACCACCAGCTTCTATCTGTCTGCAGGCTACAAATATGCCGAAGGTACGATTGAGAACAACGACTTCAAACGTTACAATATGCTCCTCAAGGCATCCCACCAGGTGAGCAAGACTGTCAACGTAGAGGCCGGCGTTACATTCGCAAGCTCCAAGCCCCGTAACGCCATGAGGAATATCGGTGAGAAATTCGTTTACGGCTCGTTCGCACCCTGGGTGAATCTGAAAGAACAGAAGAAAGACTATAAGGGTCTTAACGGAGGCCTTCCCCAGATGGGCGAGGATAACTACTACAATGTAGACAACGGTTTCTGGTTCGGTATTTTTGAAAACAATGAATATCACAAGGAAACCGTAGTTCGTCCGAATGTGAAAGTGACCATCACACCCACTGATTGGCTCCGTCTTTCCACAGAGGGTTCATTCAACTACTACTTTACCCGCTACGAAGTTAGAAATCCCGGAACAAACGCCGCTCTTGATAACGGTTATTATGAGATGGGCCAGAGCACAAAGGAGCAGACCAACCTGAACTTCACCGCAAACCTTAACAAGGAATTCGGTGACTTCGAGACGCACGCAATGCTCCGCGGCGAATACTATCACTCATGGAACCAGTCTATGAGCGCCTGGACGGTAGACGGCCTCGCAATCCCCAACAAGTTCTTCATCGAGAACTCGAAGAGCCCCTACAAATCGTCCGCTTCTCTCGGTGGCCGCAAGACCATGTGGTCAGCAATGGCTCAGATCGGTGCAAGCTGGAAAGGTCAGGTTTATCTGGATGTAACCGGACGTAATGACTGGTCGTCAGCTCTCGTTTACTCCGACGGCCATGGTAATTATATCTACTTCTATCCTTCGGTTTCCGCATCGTGGCTTGCCGACAACACTTTCCGTGAATACCTCCCCTGGTGGGTATCG
>VSPV01000192.1 GCA_009775605.1 Paramuribaculum sp. | reverse complement strand
TCTGTCCACCTGAAAGGAATTTGCCTTTAAGCTGATTCATTTTGTCGATAAGCTTTTTACCCATGGCTTTGCGCAAGGTGTCGCTTTCGCCTCGGGTGAAGTTGGCCAGCAGTCGCGACAGGAGCATGACCTGTTCCTGATACACCGTCACACCGTAAGTGTCCTTGAGATATTTCTCCATCACCGGTATATCGTAGACAATCGGTTCTTTGCCATGTTTTCGGGCTATGAAGTCGGGAATATACTCCATAGGCCCCGGACGGTAAAGGGCGTTCATGGCTATGAGATCCTCGAATGTGGATGGCTGGAGCTCACGCAGGTATTTCTGCATACCGGCCGACTCAAACTGGAATGTACCCGTGGTGCGTCCCTCGCAGTAAAGCTGATAGGTCTTCGGATCGTCGAGCGGAATCTTTTCCATGTCAATGGTGAATCCGCGGGTCTCCTTTATGTTGGCTACGGCTTCTTTTATTATGGAGAGTGTCTTGAGCCCGAGGAAGTCCATTTTTATCAGGCCGGTCTCCTCGATTACGCTTCCTTCATATTGCGTTACGATTATTTTTTCCTTGGAGTCGGAGGCTTTGTCCACGGCGGTGCTCACCGGAACCCAGTCGGTGATTTTGTCGCGGCAGATAATCACGCCGCAGGCGTGCACTCCCGTGTTGCGCACGTTGCCTTCAAGCTCACGGGCGTATTTTAGCGTTTCCACCACAAGCGGATTGCTGCTGTGAAGCTCGGCGTCGAACTGCTCCACGTAGTTGTAGCAGTTGTCGAGCGTGGGTTTCAGCTCTTTGCCGTTGACGGTGGGCATGCGTTTGGGGATGAGCTTCGTCAGTCGGTCGCTCTCGCTCAGCGGAAGCTGCTCTATGCGCGCCACGTCCTTTATGGCCGACTTTGCGGCCATGGTACCGTAGGTGATAATATGCGCCACATTTTCCTCGCCGTATTTTTCCGTCACATAGCGCAACACATCGGCGCGTCCGTCGTCGTCGAAGTCAATATCGATATCGGGGAGAGATATACGGTCTGGGTTAAGGAATCGCTCGAACAGCAGGTCGTATTTCACGGGATCGATCTGGGTGATTCCCAGACAGTAGGCCACGCAGCTTCCGGCCGCCGAGCCACGGCCGGGTCCCACACTGACACCCAGCTTTTCTCTGGCTGCAGTTATAAAGTCCTGCACTATAAGGAAGTATCCCGGGAAACCCATAGTCTTCATTATATGTAGCTCAAACTTTATCAGTTCCTTTATGTCATCGGGGAGGGGATCGCCGTAGCGTTTCCGCGCTCCTTCGTAGGCGAGTTTCTTCAGATAGTCGGCTTCGAGTTTTATACGGTAGAGTTTCTCGTAGCCGCCGAGTTTCTTTATTTTGGCTTCGGCATCCTTCTGGCTCAGGACCACGTTGCCGTTTTCGTCCTGGGTGAATTCGTCGAAAAGGTCTTTCTCAGTAAGCCTTTCCCGATATTGTGCCTCGGTGCCGAACTCTTCCGGTATGGCAAAGGTTGGCATGATGGGGCCGTGGTCAAGCGAGTAGGTCTCTACTTTGTCAAGGATTTCAAGCGTGTTGGATAGCGCTTCGGGAATGTCGGAGAAAAGTTCGTTCATCTCCTCCTGGGTCTTCATCCATTCCTGTTTGGTGTAGCGCATGCGGTTCTCGTCGCTGAGATACGAGTTGGTGCTCACGCATATCAGTCGGTCGTGCGCCTCGGCGTCGGTTTCGTTTACGAAGTGGACGTCGTTTGTGGCTATTAGTTTAATCCCGAATTTCTGAGCCATTCTTATAAGCTCGGGATTCACTATCTTCTGGTCCTCGAACACCGAGCGGTTTCCGCCGGGGGCATTCGTCGGGTGGCGCTGTAGCTCCAGATAGTAGTCGTCGCCGAAGGTTTCCTTCCACCAGGTAACCTGTTTTTCCGCCTCCTCGATCTGCCCCGTTCGTATAAGGCGCGGAATTTCCCCGCCCAGACATGCCGAACTTATTATAAGTCCTTCACGATGGGCTGCAAGCTGTTTTTTGTCGGTACGCGGATGGGAGTAGAAGCCTTCTGTCCACGCCTGCGATACGAGTTTTATAAGATTATGGTATCCTTTTTCATTTTTGGCGAGCACCACAAGGTGTCGGCCGGTATCGCGTTTGTCGGTCGATTCGTGAAGGTCTTTGTTGGCCACATACATCTCGCAGCCAAAAATCGGCTTGAGAATTTTATTCTCGGCAGCTTTCTTTTTGGCTTCGGCTTCGGCCGCGGCTGCCTCATCGCCCTCTTCGCGGGCTTTGGCAAGTGCTTCTTCGGCCTCCTGTATCTCTTTTTTTACGGCGCCGTTTTTCTTGTTCACATAATTGAAAAATTCTTTGGCTCCGAACATATTGCCGTGGTCGGTAAGAGCGAGGCCTTTCATGCCGTTTGCTATCGCTTTGTCCACGAGGGCTTTGACTGATGCCTGCCCGTCGAGCAGAGAATACTGTGAGTGAACGTGGAGATGTATGAATGGATTCATAGTCCTATATATATAGTTTTATGGGGCTGTTGAAATGGATAGGGTGATGGG
>VSPV01000191.1 GCA_009775605.1 Paramuribaculum sp. | reverse complement strand
GAAAAATGAGAAAATGGCGAATTGAAGACAGCGCCGAGCTGTACAATATCAACGGCTGGGGCCGAAAATATTTTTCCATCAATGAGAAAGGCCACGTGGTGGTCACGCCCGAGGAGGGTCTTGCCAAAGTAGACCTTAAGGAATTGATGGACGAGCTTCAGGTACGTGACGTGACGGCACCTGTTCTTCTGCGCTTTCCCGATATTCTCGACAACCGTATCGAGAAGATTTCGAAATGCTTCCAAAACGCCGCCAAGGAATACAATTACACATCGCAGAATTTCCTTATTTATCCCATTAAGGTCAACCAGATGCGGCCCGTGGTTGAGGAGATAGTAAGTCATGGAAAGAAGTTCAATATCGGGCTCGAGGCCGGCTCTAAGCCTGAGCTTCACGCCGTGCTTGCCACCAATATCGATGAAAATGCCCTGATTATCTGCAACGGCTACAAGGACGAGAGTTTCATAGAGCTCGCTCTTCTCGCTCAGAAAATGGGACGCCGTATATTTCTCGTGGTGGAGAAGCTCAACGAGCTTTCGCTTATCACGGAAGTCGCAGCCCGCATCGGCATCTCGCCCAATGTGGGCATACGCATAAAGCTGTCATCCACCGGCGCCGGAAAATGGGAAGAATCCGGTGGCGACCAGTCTAAGTTCGGACTGAACTCCAGTGAGCTTCTCGAAGCTCTCGACTACCTGAAACGCCACAAGATGCAGGAATGTCTTCGCCTGATACATTTCCATATCGGCAGTCAGGTCACGAAGATTCGCCATATAAAGAATGCGCTGCGCGAAGCCACGCAATTCTATGTGCAGCTCTCCAAAATGGGCTTCAACATTGGTTTTATGGACATTGGCGGCGGACTTGGCGTGGACTACGACGGTACCCGCAACGCGGCTTCCGAGAGCTCCATGAATTATTCCATACAGGAGTATGCCAACGACGCGGTGTCGGCTCTGGTCGATGCCTGCACAAAGAACAATCTTCCGCAGCCCAATATCATTACGGAGAGCGGACGCTCCCTCACCGCCCATCATTCCGTGCTGGTGTTCGAAGTGCTTGAGACCGCATCGCTCCCGCGCTGGAAAGACAGCGAGGAGATAGGGGCCGACAGCCACGAGCTTGCCCGCGAACTTTATGATATATGGGACAAGCTTGACAAGCCGCGTCTGTTTGAGAGCTGGCACGACGCACTGCAGATTCGCGAAGAGGCTCTTGACCTTTTCAGCCTCGGTCTTCTCGACCTCTCCACCCGCGCCTCCATCGAACGCCTCTTCTGGTCGATAGCCCGCGAGGTAGGCGCCATGGCGGCCGAGATGCGTCACGCCCCCGAGGAACTGCGCAAGATTTCAAAAATGCTTCCTGACAAGTATTTCTGCAACTTCTCGCTCTTCCAGTCGCTCCCCGACAGCTGGGCCATAGACCAGGTCTTCCCCATCATTCCCCTGAGCCGCCTTGACGAGCGTCCGGACCGCACCTGTACCATCCAGGACATCACCTGCGACAGCGACGGCAAAATAGCCAACTTCGTTACCCCTCACGGAACGAGTCCCGCTCTGCCGGTGCATGGCGTGAAACCCGGCGAACCTTATTATCTCGGCGTGTTCCTGGTGGGAGCATATCAGGAGATTCTCGGCGACATGCATAATCTGTTCGGCGATACAAATGCCGTGCATATTTCTGTATACAAGGACCGCTATGAGATTGACCGTGTGATTGACGGCGAGACAGTGGCCGAGGTGCTCGATTATGTGCAGTACAACCCCAAGAAACTCGTGCGCAATCTCGAGACGTGGGTCACTTCCTCTATGAAGGCCGGGCGTATCACTCCCGAGGAGGGCAGGGAATTCCTCAGCAATTACCGCTCGGGGCTTTACGGTTACACATATCTTGAAAAGGACTGAGGTGGCCGACGGTTACTGCCAGCGTTATTTCATGCATCTTGCCTACCGTGGGGCGCCTTTCCACGGCTGGCAGGAACAGCCCGACGCCGTGAGCGTGCAGTCGGTGCTTGAACAGGCGCTTTCCACTGTGGCCCGTGAGCCGGTGAAAATTGTAGGCGCGGGCCGAACCGACGCCGGTGTCAATGCCCGCATGATGGTGGCGCATTTCGACCTTCACCGTCCTGTGTCCGACCTCACGGCGCTTGTCCGTGGGCTCAACACTCTCGTTGGGCGTGACATCGCCGTCTATTCCGTTACTCCGGTCCATTCCGATGCCCACGCCCGGTTCGACGCCACGCGCCGCACATATCATTATTATACATCCTCACGTAAGTCGCCGTTTTTCTATCCTCTAACCTGGCTTGAGTCGCGCAATCTCGATTTCGACGCCATGAACCGTGCGGCATCTCTTTTGCTGGAAACCGAGGATTTCACTTCGTTTTCAAAACTTCATACCGATGTGAAGACCAATATATGCCACGTGTCCTATGCCCGCTGGCAACCCACTCCCGTGGGCCATGTATTTGTGATTTCCGCCGACCGTTTTCTCCGCAATATGGTCAGGGCCGTGGTGGGTACGCTCGTGGATGTCGGCAGGCGAAAAACAGACCTGGACGGTTTCCGACGGATTATCGAGGCGAAGGATCGCTGCTGTGCCGGTACCTCCATGCCTCCGGAAGCTCTTTACCTCTGGAATATAGAGTATGATTATTGGAAGCCGGAGATTACGGGTATTTGTATATAATTCCACTGAAAAACTGATATCTATATTATAAATAT
>VSPV01000190.1 GCA_009775605.1 Paramuribaculum sp. | reverse complement strand
TCACTGTACCGACCTTTGCTGTCGACACCAAATTCGGCTGCAATCTTACGAATGAGCTTCAGCTTGGTCTTGACCTGGGAGCAGTCAATATAGACGGCATTGCGGTGGCTCTGAACATAGAGCCGGGCGGTGAAAGTCTTGCCGATATTGGGTTCATCGCAGAGTATGCCGCTGACGCTCGACTGCTGACAGAACTCAAGCTGAGCGGTGACATACTGGAATACCGGGGTCTTGGCAGCCTTCCATTCAATTTCGTCGCGGAGGTTGACGCCGAGCTTGCGGGCAATGCTTATCCAGTTGGCATCACTCAGCACCCGGTCGGTCTGGCCCTTCTTGACCGCACTGTAAACCGAGGTGGTGATGCCGAGTGAGGCGGCATGCTTGGCGTCGCTCGGATAGTTCCGTCGGGCGGCCGTGATGGCGGTGGTGATTTTTTGTCTGATTTCTTTTGTAATCATATTCTAATGCTGTTATAATTTCGTTTTAAGAGTCATAAAATCCGACCTGCCCCCAGTCCATGTCTGCGAATCTTGACACTGTGTCATCTTCTTCCGGAGCAATCGCCGACGAAGGCATTTCTACAGCCTCTGCCGCGATTTCGGGCGCAGACGTAGGTTTTATAGTTCCGACCCTCGGGGCGGCGTTGTCGCGCACGTATGCCGCGAATTTGGCCACCTTCTTGCGCTGCTCTATGTAGTTGGCTACATCTTCCTCCGTCTGCTCGGCCATGACGCGGTTGTAGGTCCTCACTTTCTCCACTTTGTCTATATAGCGGTCGTTCTGGAATATGTAGACCTCGGTCGGTTCGCCGTTTTCGTCTGGAAGAAAGTAGGCTGTTACCTTGTAGTTGTTAGGGTCGAGTTTCTCAAGCACCTCGGGGGCGCTCAGCCACCAGTCTTCATGGCAAACCCTGACGGTAGAGTTGCGCCGGACACTCGTCGGCACCCTCTCACCTATATACCGGCTCAAGGTCAGCTTGTCGAGGGGTTGCAGTGTAGGATTTATGTTTGCCACAAGCACGTCCCATCGGGTCATGCCCGGATATTTCTTTTGGTTCGGATGGAGGGTGTTGTTCCACTCCATGTTGTCGGCCCGGTCATCGGCCACAAGTTCCTCAAAGGTGTAATACTTCTTGTCCTCCCATGTGTCGTTGGTTTCGTCGCTGATCTTTTTGCTCTCGGTGCGGTTCTTGCCCTTGCCGTAGAACCTTCCGGTGCCGGCATGGTTCTTGTGGGCTATCGACCGCTTGAAAGCACCATTCAGAGGCTCGGCGTACTTTTCCTGTGAGTTTTGTGGCGCGCAGAAGTGTACGAAGGGAAAGGCGACACCGGCTCGTAAAAAGCCGTCCTTGTAGTGGCTCATGAGGTGCTGCTCGACCTCGATGCCGGCCGGCATGCCCCACCCGTTGCGCTCGATCAGCCGGAACATGTCGCGGAAGCATTCCACCACAAGGTCTTCGTCCTTCTTCCGGGCGTAAGCGGCCCCGATTCGGCACTGGCTCACCACGTCGTAGGCGTAGTAGGCGTGTACCCGTTCGTTACCTCTCATACGACGCGGAAGGTCAACGTCGTCCATCGTGATTTGCGAAAGGGAGAACTGCCCATTATGGCGGTGCATGTGTGGCATCTGCTCGTGCATGAAGGCCGTACGACTGCGGTGGCGGTTCTCTATCAGCAGCTTGTTTTTGGGTTTGTTGAGGTAGTTGGCAATGGTGGCATCGCTCGGTATCCACGGATCCTCGCCTTTCTTTGCAAAGGTTTCGGGATCGTAGAGCTCGCCGGTATCGATATCGTAAACGTCAAGTTCGCCCGTGAGGAACATGATATACATTTCCCGGACTGTGGTGTTGTAGGGCTGATTCTCAAGACAGGCTATGCCGAGTATGACACGCTCTTCGCGGTGGGTCATCCGGCGCGCCGCCTGGTTGCCGAACTTGCCGCTGATCAGACTGGCATACCCGTCGCGCTTGTATTCGGCCACCTTCTTGCGGAAGCGGAACATCGAGGTCGGCAGCGTATGGCCGAACTGCTCCCGCAGACTTTCGACAGCCTTTGCCATTTTCTCCCACTGGTAGGTATTGCCAAGTATCCGCTGGAAGTCGCTTGCCCGGCTGTAAAGCCGGATACAGCAGTTGAGGACACTGGCGTTGACCACGCACTCTTCCACCCACTGACGACGCTTTTTTTCGTCCTTGAATTCGATGGGGCACTTATCCCGGTCGTTGAACCATGTCACGGCTTTCTGATCTCGCTCATAGTTCTCGCAAAACCACCCGGCGGCAAGAATTTCGTCGCCGCTACCGAGTTTTTCCTTAACCTCTTCAAGATACTGCGTCGGCAGTGAGTCGACCACGACAAGAGCATAATGATTTTTAGCTCCTCCACCACGACGCGCCATGGTCAGCCGACCGCGCGAGGCAAGCTGACGGCAGTATTCCTGCGTCATTATGCCGGCCGCTTCGAGTTCGCTTGGCCTGATACATTTCCGTCCGTCGTAGTATTCCATTGTCACAAGGGTTAAAGTGCCTGGGCTATGCGCGAAAGTTCCGGAATCTGTGTCAACATGACATGCTCTCGTCTTTCAATAAGCTCACCTTTGGGACTATAGACAAAGCCTTCCCCAGTTTGCTTATCAAGGCGGACCTCGGCCCCGTTGGCATAGACCGCAAACGCACAACTGTCCGAGTCGAAGAAAAACTCTCCCTCCGGGATGTTGTAGTAGGTGCAGCCTCCGTGGTGCTTCACTGCCGCGAAACGTATCTTCCGGGCAAGCTCGTTATTCGTGCGGTAGGCCAGGGCGTTCTTGACGCACCGCTCGCATATTTCCTTTCCGTTGACCTTGAAGGTGCGCTGCAGGGCCTTGATGC
>VSPV01000019.1:20078-27705 GCA_009775605.1 Paramuribaculum sp. | reverse complement strand
GACCGACACGATGTTGACGCAAGTAAACTGAATCCCCCTGATTTCCGGGCATCATTGCACAAAAGAACTTTTTTTGTAACATAATGTTGCAATATATGAACGGGCGCCTTACATTTGCTACCGCCAGTTTCCATTAGGTTTCACTTATTTGTTTTCTCATTGTCATTCCGGAAATCCGGTCATCGCTTAACGTCCGCTGGCTCCGGATAAATTTCCGCCTCTCTCCGCCGCTCACGGCATGACAATGGCTATATCAAGGGAAAAAAGAAATGATAGAAAAATTTCTTAAAAAGACAGAATTCGAGTCGCACGACGACTTCATGCACAATTTCAAGGTGCAGGTTCCCGAAAATTTCAATTTCGGCTACGATGTGGTCGACGCCTGGGCAGCCGCCGAACCCGACCGTCCGGCACTTCTGTGGACCGATGCCCACGGCCGCGAGAAGCGCTTCACATTCGCCGACATCAAGCGCGAGAGCGACCGCACGGCGGCGTTCTTCAAAAGCCTCGGCATAGGCAAAGGCGATATGGTGATGCTCATCCTCAAGCGCCGCTATCAGTTCTGGTTTTCCATGATAGCCCTCCACAAACTCGGAGCTGTAGCCATCCCGGCCACGCATCTGCTTACACCCCACGACATAATTTACCGCTGCACGCGCGCCGGAATCAAAGCCATAGTGTGCGCCGGCGAACAGACCATCATAGACCATGTGGAACAGGCCATGCCTGAATGTCCTACCGTCAAGGCCCTGATCTCCACGGGGCCGGTAATTCCGGAAGGCTGGCACGACTTCGACAAAGGAATAGCCGAAGCCCCGGAGTTCAAGCCCGAACTTCCGGTTAACACCAACAGCGACGTCTCGCTGCTATACTTCACGTCCGGCACCACCGGCGAACCGAAGATGGTGGCTCACGATTTCACATATCCCCTTGGCCACATAGTCACCGCAACCTGCTGGCATCACCTCGATACCACCTCGCGCCATCTCACCGTGGCCGATACCGGCTGGGGCAAAGCCGTGTGGGGCAAACTCTACGGGCAGTGGATTGCCGGAGCGGAAGTCTTTGTGTATGACTTCGACAAATTCGTGCCGGCCGACATACTCCGTGTGCTTTCCGACTACCATATCACATCCTTCTGCGCACCTCCCACCATATTCCGCTTTCTGATTCACGATAATGTGAGCGCCTACGACCTTTCGTCGCTGCGTCAATGCACCATTGCCGGCGAAGCTCTCAATCCGAGCGTCTACGAGGAATGGCTGCGGCTCACGGGCATCAAGCTCATGGAGGGATTCGGCCAGACCGAAACCACCCTCACCATAGGCACCTATCCCTGGATGGAGCCAAAGCCCGGCTCTATGGGGCGCCCCGGGCCACAATACCGCATAGACCTTGTGGATGCCGACGGAAAGCCTGTGGCCGACGGCGAGGAAGGTGAGATTGTGATCCATATAGACGGCGAGCGGCCTCTGGGTCTCTTCCGTGAATATCTCCACGACCCGGAGCTTACCGCCGAAGCATGCCACGACGGACTTTACCATACCGGCGACGTAGCCACCCGCGATGCCGACGGCTATTACTGGTTCGTTGGCCGCACCGACGACGTGATAAAGTCGTCGGGCTACCGCATCGGCCCGTTTGAGGTGGAAAGCGCCCTCATGTCACATCCGGCCGTGGTGGAATGCGCCATTACCGGAGTGCCCGACGAAATCCGCGGACAGGTAATCAAAGCCACAATAGTCCTCGCGGAGTCTTACCGCGATGCCGACAAAGAGTCTCTTACAAAGGAAATCCAGGACCATGTGAAAAAAGAGACCGCTCCCTACAAATATCCCCGCGTGGTGGAGTTTGTCGACGAACTTCCCAAGACCATCTCCGGCAAGATTCGCCGCGCCGCCATCCGCGAACAATACCACAGCCGCAACAACCCCGAAACCCTCGCCTGAAACCGCCGAGGCCTATATTTTCAGGAAGCCATTTATATGATACATCGCACGATGTGTTATATAAATGGCGTGGGTACATTACACTGAACCAAGTACAAATTTCCAGGCAGGTATTATTTCTATTCTTATTCCGTCCTTCTCAACAATATCCTCATCATCGTAGGTCACAATTATATTCCGGCGGCATAACAAACGTGATTGCACCTTTACCAATGCTTTTGTCTCCCTCTCAAATGTACCTTCCGCATCATTCATCGAGTAAGAGACCTGTATAGCGGTTTCCGTGCTGGGAACATAAAAGTCAACCTCGATGCCATGATTGTAGAAGTAGATGGTCTCCTCCTTTGTCCCATAGGTAGAAAGCAGCTTCAAGGCCACAAGGTTCTCCAGCAATGATGTACGGATATCCAACGCGAGCAATGAGATCAGGCCATTGTCAATAAAATAATATTTTGGATTGGAGACTTTTCCGACGAGATTGTCAGCAATATTTCTCACGGGCAAAATCAAATAAGCGTCCGTCGCATACGTCAGATAATTTATGACTGTACTCTTACCAATTTTGGTACCGGTAGACGCTACAATATTTGCCGCACGGGTAAATGATAGCGGTTGTTTGATGCTTTCAGCCAGTTTTCGGATAAGAACCCTCAGTGCAAAAATATTCTCAATCTTGTTGCGAGCGGCTATATCACCCAGAAAAATCTTCTGGTAGAGGCTCATGAGATAATCCCGTTTCACCGGTAGCCCAGCACATTCCGGAAAGCCGCCGAACTGAAAATATTCTTCAAAAAGGCTCTTCAGTTCTCCGCGCGACGCGGTGGTAGCCGTTAATAATTCAGAAGTGGAATCCATTCCATGTATTGCCATATATTCATTGAACTGCATCGGAAATACTTCTCGCGTAAGATATCTGCCTCCGAGCACCGCGCTCACATCCTTGGAAAGCATTCTGGCATTGCTCCCCGTAATGAAAACCTTAAATTTATTCTCAGCTATCCTTCGGGCAAAATGCTCCCAGCCTTCCACATTCTGGATTTCATCAAGAAACAGCATCGGGCGTTTGTCACTCAATCCGGCATGCACTTCAAGAATCATATTCAAATCAGCCAATTCCATCCCCGCAAGACGCTCATCCTCAAAATTCAGATATACAATATCATTCCAGGAATATCCTTGGGATATCAGCTCCTGAATTTTACCATAGAGAAGATATGATTTTCCCGCACGACGCACGCCAACCAATACCTGACGGTCAAATCCATCCAATGACACATTTCGTTTGACCACTTCATGACGCATAACCTCTTCCCGGTTTTCCAGCATCACTTCCCGAAGAATTTCATACTTTATCATACCACATATTGTCTTACATACAGGACAAAATTACATATTTTTTGTCTTAAATGCAAGACAAAACTTCAGTATACATGTTTCACTAAACACAAATTCACTTTTCAGTAATCGACTTGCTAAGATCACAGATTGAATTATATCTTAAGGAAAACTTCGCCTCGGCCTGATGGCCTTTCCCCGGGTATACCACCCACCGATTCCGCCACATAAGCAGAGATGGGATACCAGCATAAAATACAAAGCTGACAAGAGGATGTTGCAAAACCGCGAAATGTAGGGCTGATCCATGGAGCAGCCGCCCATAGACCATTGGTTATCAACGGATGCACGAGCGTGCATCTCTACCCCTTGGGGGGCAATTTGAATTTTGACACACGGCCGTATTTTTTCACCTCATCACGTATGCGGAGAAACTGGCGGCGGGAAACCCGCAGATACGAGGCAAGTTCGTTGAGCGGCACCTCACTTATATCTCCCGGACAATGGTCCACAAGGTGTCGATAGCGCTCAAGCGGGGTCATGGTATATTGGTCGAGATAACGACCGTATGCCTCGTCAAGAAGTATTGAACTGGCATATTCAAAGAAGTCGGATTTCTGGCTTAAACCGAATTCCTTTATCCTGCTTAATGGTATACGCACCACTTCAGTGTCAGCTCCTGCTATAATTGAAGTCCGACTCGGCTTCCCGAGTAAAAAAGAGCGAACGTAATCGGTTGTCACATCGTTTGAAAATGAAAAACCGGTAACACATAGCGTGCCATTAGTCGCAGTGGCGCAAAATTTGAAGTAGCCGCTTTTGACCAATGCAAACCATCTGCATATCATACCTTATTCCACGAGGCTCTCCCCCTTTGCATAACGGTAACGTTCGCCATGCTCCTCGCAGTATTGCCGCAATGGCTCTAATTTCATCATGTCTATGAAGTCGTTAAGTCGCGCCATTTTAACGTGAAATTTATTTGCAGGTAATATGATGCAAAAATAACATCTTTTACAATAAAACCTACCGGATGGGACATTTGGCGCATTTTTTCTCGACTTTAAACCATAGCTTTACAAATCCGGAAATAAATAACAACCCGCTTATGAAAAAATTAATAATTGTTTTGCTCTCAATCGTGGGGTCATTCTGCTCTATCAACGTGAAAGCTGCATCGGAAGTTTTTGCGGATGTAATTATGAATAATGGCAATGAGTATGCCAATGTCGGAATCAAGCTCCCGAAAGGCTGGGACAAGAAAGTAAAAATCATAGTTGACGGGCAGAAGATTGATGTTGCCGCCGATTCCATCGCACAGATTGTATTCTGGCATATCAAAAATCCCGACAATAAGCAACTGATTTGCTGGCGCGAGTATGCTCTTTTCGAGCCCGAAACCGGAGAATATCATGCCGACGATAAATTTCTACGTAAAAAGGGGCTTTTTGAAAAGCAATGGTTCTCGCTGCATCACCCTGCTGAGTATGCAGATGTCTGGATTGCTTTTGCGTATATAAATGCCGACGAGAAGTCTATTTCATTTTCAAGCAATTTGTCCAGTCCCTACTTTTTCCATAAAAAAAGTGACAAATTATTTGTTCACGTGCCGCTTGCAAGATTGCATCCCGGTATGACCCGCGAATGGCTCATGGCTTTCTTTGGCGATGACGAGGTGCTTGCAAAGACCCTTGAGGACAAAAACGAACTTTATGATCGCGGCAGAAAGGGGGCAATGCGCAATGGCACGGTATTCACGCCATTCAAATATGAGGATATCGCCGACAACTATGTGCCTGGTCGTAAAAAATAATCCGGGTATAACGAATTTTCAAAACGCGTTGAAGGATATCGGCATGGATTGCGAGGATACTTTCATGCTTATTGCCGTTAACTTTTCCCGGCTCGCGGACATTTCGCTTAATTCAGCTTTTTCGCCTAAGGCCAATAAGCCGATTAAATTTTCAGGAAAACTTCGCGGCGATACATGCAGCGGAGAATCAGGAAGAGAATCAGGAAGTTGCCGAAGGTGAGCCACGCCGGATAGAAGTCGCCCAAGAGCGGTTCGAGGCCGTAGCTCACCGAGCGAACGATGCTCCGGAAGTCAACCACCTCGCCCAGCACGTAGGCCGTGATGGGATTCATGCCGTAAATCCTGAGCCATCCCAGACCGCGGCTCCAGCCACGGCAGTCGACAATATAATGGAACACGCCGAGAAGGAGGAAACACCATCCTGCCGAATAAAGCGTCATGCTCGAGGTCCAGAGCTTCTTGATTATGGGCATTCCGGCTACGGAAGCAAGAAGTCCCGCGCCGATCAGGCCCACGCCAGCAAGAGAAAGCACCGCGGCCGAGCGCGTGCCGCGCGACGAGCGTATCACCTGACCTGCAAGCGCTCCGAGAAGCACCGTGGCTCCGAATGTGAGACTGCTCCAGATCCAGGTATATTCCAGATCGCCGCGAAAACGCCCTATCACTTCGCGGTCTACGGTAAAGGCGAAATTGCCTTCCGGTGAATAATCGCCATTTACAGCCATCGGTACCCAGTATATAGCCATGAGCAGAACACATATCAGAATCTGCACCGGCACCCGGCAGTTGAGAATTACAAGCGCCGCTATCACATATCCCACCGCGATGGCCTGAAGCGTATTATTGTAAATCATAAGCTTTGACGGGTCGAATGCAAGCAGATTTCCCTGCACTATCATGCCGAAAAGAAACAGCAGCAGGAACCGCCGAAGAATCTTTTTGTAGACATTCCCTTTTGGCACACCCGGGTTACGATATTTCGCGAACGAAAACGGCATGGACGTACCCACCATAAACAGGAAAAGCGGCATCACGAGGTCCCACAGACGGAAACCCACCCAGCGCTCATGGTCGAAATGATACATTATAGCCCGCGCCCAGGGTTGGTCTACAGCCTGCAGCACGCTCACAAGAACCGGCTGGAGAAACAGGAGAAAAAACAGGTCAAGGCCTCTGAGAATGTCAAGCGAGCCCAGCCGCGAGGCGGCAAGAGAGGGTTGTTTCATGGCAGAAGAATTTAATTGGGGAGAGTTATTGCTGGCGCTCGAAAATCCGGCGCAGGGTGAGCTTCATGTCGTTGACCATAGCCGTCACGGGCGTGATGATAGGCTTGAATGGTTTGTCAAGCGCGGGAGTCACTATCCTTATACCCCCTTTGCGGCAGTCCACTTCTATCCGCGCCGGCATCGCGGCGGGTTCACCGTCGAAATGCACCGGGCCGGCTGACGCGCGGGTGATGGTCGCCGAAGGCGCACGGAAAGTGTGGATGAGGAAGTTCTTGTCTATCAGTCCCGTCATAAGATCGAGACCAACAAAAGCCGTGGTGAGCAGATTGCCGTAATGCACCACTATTATATCAAGGAGGCCGTCAGTCATAGAGGCTTTGGGAGCAATGTAGGCATTGTTGCCATACTGCGAGGCATTGCACACCGCCACCAGGAAGGCCCGCTCCGTAAGCACCTCGCCGTTGGCGGCAATGGTATAAACGTCGGGCTGATAGTTCACGTATTCCTTCACCGTGTTGCTGAGATAGGTAAGGGGGCCTCGCTTCTTTGACTGTGCGAACTTCTCGCTTACGGCGGCGTCGAACCCCACGCCGAAAGTGCAGAAAAACGGCTGCCCGTTGGCGGTACCGAAATCACAGTCGGTGACCACCCCTTCCGAAAGGATTTCCACCGCCGAGGCCACATCCACATCGATACCCAGATGACGGGCCAGACCGTTGCCCGACCCGCACGGAATTATTCCGAGAGGGGTATGCGAACCCCGCAGGGCACGGGCGGTTTCGTTGACGGTGCCGTCGCCTCCGCAGGCTATCACCATGTCGTAGCCTTGGGCCGAAGCATCAGAGGCCATGACAGTGGCATCGCCCTTGGCCGAGGTGAATCCGGTAGTCACTTCAAAGCCTTTGGCTCCGAGTCTTTGCTCCACAAGTTCACGGATACCCGACTTGTCGCCGGTGCCCGAGATAGGATTGATTATGAGGAATGCTTTTCGGGGAGTCATCACTGTTTCATACTGTATTCGCCTGCAAAGATAGCAAAATAGAGGCTGTTTTAGGGAATGGTACTAAAAAAACAAAGGGGGCTCTCGCGAGCGCCCTTTGTCATTTACACATAGTACTTAACGTCAGTGGATTTATTTGATGTCTAATTGGCACTTATGAAAAAGCGTTTTTTTATTTGATGTTGGTAATGCAAATTTAATCATAACATTCCATTTTCAAAATGTCAAATGCCATGTGACAGTAACAGACATTCCGACATATTGACACTTTCGAAATGAGACGTCGAAACACATTTGTTACAAA
>VSPV01000019.1:0-20068 GCA_009775605.1 Paramuribaculum sp. | reverse complement strand
CAAAATAGCCATAAAATCCTAACTTTTTGCTTGGACTTCCTCAAATTTAACCACAAAATGCTATTTTTATAAAATATGTTAATACTCAAAAAGCCCATTTGTCGCCATTTGGAATACATGTTATACAACATAATTATCCACCCACCTGTTGCATATTAAAAACAATCGTACTATCTTTGGCGTATCATTATTATATCAAAACAATATCATCAACAAATTCACTCTTTCTTACCATGACTTCTAATTCCACCACAGCCACCAACCAATATCCCTACCACGGAAAGGTTGTATCAGGCTTCGCGATGCTCGGCCTTCTCTGCGCGTTCCTTCTTGCCGTCTGGATTGTCCCTCTGATTCTCTGGGCCGAGACCGACCCCGGAGTGGCTGCCGCCATTATCGCGCCGTGTACCCTCTTCTTTATTATAATGTGCATAGGATTCTTCACCCAGCAGCCCAACCAGTCGCGCGTGATGATATGGTTCGGTTCCTATCGGGGCACATTTGACAAGACCGGCTTCTTCTGGGTGAATCCCTTCATGAGCCGCCGCAAAATGTCGCTCCGCATCCGCAACATGGACATCGCCCCTATCAAGGTGAACGACAAGATAGGCAACCCCGTGATGATAGGAATGGTGCTGGTGTGGAAAGTGCGCGACACCTACCGCGCTGTTTTCGACATCGATGCACCGGCCGACGAAGTGGTGGGCAAAGACAATCTGAAGATTATCGACGGCAAGGACCGCGCGCTTAACTCCTTCGTGAGAATACAGAGCGACGCCGCACTGCGCGAGGTCACGGGCCACTATGCCTACGACAACGAGACGGCCGACAGCGCCTCGGAAGAAATCACCCTACGTTCAGGAGGCCACGAAATCAACGAACGCCTGGAGGCAAAAATCAACGAACGTCTGGCTATGGCCGGTATCGAAGTGGTGGAAGCCCGCATAAACTATCTGGCATACGCGCCTGAGATCGCCGCCGTGATGCTGCGCCGCCAGCAGGCATCGGCCGTAATCGCCGCCCGCGAAAAGATAGTGGAAGGTGCCGTTACAATGGTGAAGATGGCGCTCGACGACCTCGAAAAGCAGGGTGTGGTGCGTCTCGACGGCGAACGCCGTGCCGCAATGGTAAGCAACCTGCTTGTGGTGCTTTGCGCCGACGAACCCGCGCAGCCCGTGGTCAACACCGGCACTCTCTATAACTGACCCCTCTAACCGATGAAGTCAACGGATTTCCATGGCTGAAAAACAACCGTCAAAGAACTTCCTGCTCCGCCTCGACCGTGCCTCTATGGAGGCGCTCGAGCGGTGGGCGGCCGACGAATTCCGCTCCGTCAACGGACAGCTGCAATGGATTGTTGCCGACGCTCTGCGGCGCGCGGGACGCGCGCCTAATGCCAATTCAGGTGTCAGATCGGATGAGTGTACTGGTCCCGACGGCTGCCACGGAGCCTCAGACGGTGACGAAGCGTGCGGAACGGACGCAGCAGTCTGAGGAAAGGCACGCTCCACAACAGCTCGCGCTCGCCCAGAAGGGCCGACAACCGGCGGAAACATACCATCGTAGGCACCCAAAGACCTACACCTGCAGCCAGCACAACGGCCAGAGGCACAAGCGAAGGAACTCCGGCTGCAACGGCCGCCACAGACGTGCCGAGCCACAGCCACAGAAGCCATGAGCAGAGCGCTGTGGCCAGATACGGACGCTTCCTGAGATAACGGCGTGTAAATTCACGCCTCACACGGTAAAGGTCGTGGAGCCCGCAGGGATTATATTCCATAGCCGTAACCCGTGCCAGAGGCGAAAGCTCCACTGCCGTATTTTCGCCGGTGGCAATCTCGCTCAGAAACACGTCGTCGTCGCCGAACTTCAGATTAAGCGTTCGCGAGAATCCCTTGTGGTCGAAAAATAGATGGCGCGCGTAGGCCAGATTGTATCCTGTGGCTATAAAAGGATGCCCGCAAAGAGCGCCGTTCAGTCCCACGACGGCCGCCATGGTCTCGTCGAAAGCACGTCCGCGCGTAAGCTCGGCATACTCTTCTTCCTCCGGCTTGGCGCTGACTGCGTGCCCTATCACCACTTCCTTGCCCTCCTCGGCAGGCTTGCGCATCATCGCGCGGAGCCAGCGGTCGGAATCCACGCGGCAGTTGCCCTCGGTGAACATCAGCATGGGATAGCGCGCAGCCTTCACGGCAAGCGTCAGGCTCAGTTTGCGTCGGCTCAGATTGCGTGAATCCTCGGGAGTGAAGGTCATATAGAGATTAGGATAGCGCATCTCCAGCTCCGCCACCACATCCTGCGTGTTGTCGCAGCTTCGGTCGTTGACCACTATCACCTCCATCGGCGCGGGATAATCCTGCTCCAGCAGACTCGGAAGCAGAACGCGGAGATTGGAAGCCGCAGCCTGCGCGTAGACCATCACCGACACTGCGGGATAACCGCCCTCAGGCAGCTCGGCAGCAGCGTCGGATTTCGCGGCACGGCTCACACGTCTCATGCGCCTCCACATAACCACGGCAGTCAATGCTGCACAAACCACCGACATGCCGAGCGTAATCCACACCCGGAGCGGCAGATTGATATCATATAGACTTGTATAATCGAATTCGGGAAATTGCATATCAGGAAAACTCTTTGGATTGCCAATTTTTACAATGCAAATTTAGCGATAATATGGGTCAAACCGAAAATCCGGCCGCAAAATCACAGACCTCCTCTCATGTTTTTTCCAACTCTTCACATCACACTGAATCTTATTGAAGGTTTTTAATTACCTTTGCTGAAAAGCATTCTCAGACCACGGATATATGACAGAGAAAAACAGGCCCCAGATTCCGGCTATAATCCATTACTGCTGGTTCGGACAGCAGGAAATGCCTGCTTCTGCACTCCGTTGTATCGAATCGTGGCGACGCTTTGCCCCGGATTTTCGGCTGCAGAGATGGGATGAGAGCAATTTCGATGTCGATTCCCTGGAATATACGGCTCAGGCCTTCCGCCTCCGGAAATATGCTTTTGTAAGCGACGTCGCCCGGCTGCACGCACTTCTGAACGAAGGCGGCATCTATCTTGATACAGACGTGGAATTGCTGAAAACGCCCGATTCATTGCTATCTCACGGAGCCACGATAGGATTCGAATCATCCGGAATGATTTCTACAGCTGTCATATCATCTGAAAAAGACAACCCGCTGCTCCGGGAATTTCTCGACACATATGGCCGGACATCATTTATCCGTAAGGGCGCACGGCCCGACCTGACACCCAACACATTCCGCTTCACAGAATTTCTGAAAACGAAAGGTCTCCGTGCCGACGGTTCGAGGCAATCCGTTGCCGGAATGAATGTTCTGCCGTATGAATATCTGAGCCCCCTCAACCAGGAGGGATACAGACTGGAAGCCACCTCCGATACAATCTGTATCCATCATTTCGAATCAAGCTGGAAATCCGGTTCATTCCGGCTGAAAAGCAAAATACAGCGCATGATCGGTCCGGCAGCCACCATGAATCTCATAAAGCTCAAACGACTTATTGTTCCACCATCCTGCAAAAGAGCTCAATTCTGAATCGCGGGATAACACAACAAGCACCATAGTAGAATGAAACGCAAAAACTCAATCATATATCACCTCCTGCTCGCGGCCGCAGCAATAGCCATCATGCCGTCGTGCCGAGCCAAGCATGACCTCACGCTCTTCTCCGATCTCGCCGACAAGACTTCGGGACAGTTGCCGGCCATAAACCGACCCAACTGCATCGAGCCGGAAAACGAGCTGATAATAACCGTGAATTCCGAAACGCCCGAGGCCACGGCCGAGTTCAATCTGCCCCTTGTGAATCCCGCGGTGCCGGGAGTGTCAGATGCCCTCACCTCTCCAAAACTCGCCACCTATACGGTGGATTCAAAAGGATGCATAGACTTTCCGAGACTCGGACGCATCAAGGCCGGAGGGCTCACCACCGAGCAGCTGCGCGACACCCTCACGGAGCGGATATCACAGTATGTGATGGACCCCATGGTAAGCGTGACCCTCACCGGCTACCGAATTGTGGTGATGGGCGAGGTGGGGAAACCGCAGACAATCACCACGCGCGCCCAGCGGTTCAGTGTGCTCGATGCCCTTGCCGAGTGCGGCGGACTCTCCGACTATGGCCGGAGGGACAACATAATGGTGATGCGCCGAGCCGCCGACGGCAACATCGACTACTCCCATCTCAACCTCCGCCAGAGCGATGTGACCTCCAGCCCTTACTTCTGGCTCAGAAACAACGACGTGGTAATTGTATCGCCCAACAATGTGAAGCAGGACAACTCGAAATACAATCAGAACAACGGCTACCGCCTCTCGGTGGTCTCTACCGTGGTCAGCACCGTCTCGGTAATCGCTTCGCTTGTAATCGCTCTCACTGTAAAATAAATCCGGGAAATGGTTCGCACCGACCGTCTGGTTATATGGATTCTTATCGTCACGTTTGTTCTTCTGATTCCGGGCATACGGTTTCTTAAGCTGACCGACGAACTGGCATGCGCAGCCCTTTTCGCTCTCGCATGTGCCGACGCCATTGCCAATGGCCGCGCCGCCCGTTTCCGTCTTCTCTGGTATGTGATAGCCATTGCCTTTTTCTATCTCCTCTACACTCTGGCGTTCTGCCGCTTCAACACGCCCGGAGCAGTATGCGGCGATTTCATAATAGAAATGAAGCCTTACATTCCTTTTGCCGTGATGCTCGGGCTGGCTCCGCGCCCCACCCTCACCGAACTGACGATGTTGAAATGGACAGCCGTGGCAAATGCCGCCGTGGCAACGCTGTGTATGCTCTGCGGCCTGACGGACGCCGTCCTATACCATCCGCTCTATGGCGGCGCCGTGATTTTCATTTCCATGCTCGTCTACGTCTATTCATGTTCAGCCATCGATCCTGCGGGGCGCGTCTCGCGGCGCTGTCTGGCTGTCGCCACAGTGATGATTCTGTGCGGTCTGGCATGCACCCGCTCCAAATATTACGGCGAGGCGGTCGTGGCGCTATTCTTCCTGTGGGTTTACCGTCCCGGCATGTTTCGGAGGATGAACATGCGCGGCGTGGCCATCGCCGCGATTCTGATTCTGCTGGTGGGTGCGGTGTCATGGAGCAAATTCAATTTCTATTTCATCACCGGTGCCTCGGCCGGTCTGGACCGCGACACAATCCAGTCGTTCGCGCGCCCCGCCCTCTACGCCACCTCCCTGCTCATTCTCTGCCATTACATTCCGTTCGGCTCCGGGCTGGCCTCCTTCGCCTCCTATTTCTCCACTCAGCCCTACTCCTCGCTCTATTTCCGTTACGGCCTCGACAAAATATACGGTCTTTCCCCAATGAACCACGAATTTGCCTGCGATGCCTTCTATCCGTCGCTGGCGCAGACCGGCATAGCGGGCGTAGGGCTATTCGTATGGTTCTGGGTATATATCGCGACGCTGCTGCGACGGCTGTTGAAGACCGACGCCGTACGCTTCCGCATCCCGTTTGCGGTCGGAGCCCTCGTGATTGTATTCATTATGATTGAAAACGTGGCTTCCACCCTGTTCACCCAGTCATCAGGACTCGTGGCAATGTGTCTGCTCGGCATAATCTGCGCCATGGCGCCTGAGAAGGCTCACGAAAAGGAACCGGAACCACGAATTATCAGATAACCCCTCCCAACCACTCATACAAATGAAATCCAACGAAAACGCCATCGACCTGCGCCGGTTCTTCCGCCAGGCAAAAAAATCAATCTGGGTCTACATCGGTTCGCTGATATTCTTCGGCGCCCTGGCCGGTTATTATATTTACCGGGCCATGCCGCAGTATGTGGTGGAAGGGGCCATGCTCATCGAGGACAGTTCGGAAGAAGCGTCTGCCGTGAAAAGCGCCGGGCCGCTCTCGGCCATGATGCGGACGTTCTCGGTAGGCGGATTCAGCACCTCGTCGGTGGACAACGAGGTGCATCTGGCCGGAAGCCGCGACGTGATGCTGCGCACCGTGCGTGCCCTTCAGCTCAACCGCCTTTATATCGGCCGCGGTGCCGATGGGCGCCGCAGCGTGCTCTATCCGTCACCGGTGAGAGTGGAGGCGCCTGCCGAGTTCTTCGACACACTCGGCGTCTCTTTCAACGTCGATATCACCTTTGCTTCCGGCAAAGCCGACATCAAAGTCAGCAAGGGATTCATTCCACGGACTGTGGCCGAGGTTAACGGCACATCTCTCCCCGCGGTTGTGGAAACACCCTGGGGGCCGCTTACGGTGGCCTATGGCGATACCACCGCGGCGCCGATGCCGGAGAAAATCAAGGCAGTGGTGTGCGGCAACGAGGCGGCAGCCCATAGGCTCTACGATGAAGTATCTGTGGAGGTCAACGACAAGATGGCGGATATCGTTGACCTCTCCATGAAATACCCTTCGCGTAGGCTCGGCATGGCCATCGTCAACACCCTGATGGAGCAATATATCTCCAAGCGCTCGGAACGGCGCCGCCAGACGGCCGCCGAGGCAATCGACTATTACAACGAGCGCATAGCGGCCGTGGCCGCGGAGCTTGCGCAGGCGGAGAAACTGTCGGCCGACTATCGCCGCGCAAAAGGCATCACCGCAATCGAGCAGGAAGCGGAGATAATGGCCACGGCCAAGCTCGAAGGCACAATGGAGGCCGTGAAGGCCCGCAGCGAGATTGACTATTATACCCGCGTGCTCGAAACGGTGCGTGGACGTCTGGGCAAGAACACGCTCATACCGCAGATCGAGTCGTTTCGCGACACGAGCGTGGCCCTCTACAATTCTCTGATAGAAAACCGCGTGGCCCTTGAAAAATCGGCGCTTCCCGGCAATCCGGCCCTTGAAAAGCTCAATACCCGCATAGCCATGCTCAGCGCCAGCATAAGCGAGAACGCTTCCAAAGTCATCGACAAGGCCCGTAACGACCTCGACGTGAAGCAGCGGATAGTAGGCACCGCGGGGTCTCGCCTGAGCCAATACCCCGAGATGGAACGCGAGTATGCATCGCTGCTGCGCGACAGCGAATTCAAAAACCAGCTTTACCTCTTCCTGCTCCAGAACCGCGAGAACGCCGTGCTCAAACTCTACGCCAACTCCAATCCCGCCTATATTTTCGAGCCGGCCTACACCCTGCCGAAACCAAGTCCGGTGAAACCCGCGCTCGCCGCGCTCGCCGCCTTGTTCCTGGGACTACTGATGGCAGTTGTGTGGACCATCATCGAAATGAAACGCAACAACCGCATCTGTTCGCCCATAGACCTCGCATCCATGGGCCTTGAAGAAAATTCTGTAACAATAGGCCCGGACGGCAACGGCATCAGCCGTCTCCGTGCCGGACTTCTGACAGTTCCGGGGCTGCACGACATCTACATTACCGGCAACGGCGCGGAAGAAATAGCCCGACAGATTGAACAGTCCTTACATGAAGCGGGAATAAAAACCGATACTCTTACCGACGCGACTACCGGAGGCGCCATTATGACAATGGTTGCCGCTAAAGCAGGCAGCCAGTCCATAAATCTGTTCACGATTCCCGATGCCGACGCTCTACCGGAGATTTCTCCGCTTCTCGACGGCGAGGGCGCCGTTCTGGTCATGACAGCTGACCGAGGCACAACCTCCCGCGCCACCGTTCGCGAAATGCTCCGCGGACGGCGTGCCGACAGAGTGTTCGTAGCAATCAGGGAATAAGCAGCTTCACAAGCAGTCCCTTATGGTCGGTGGGCCAGACACCAAGGGGCTCAATGAAGCGGTCGGAGGTCTGTTCGGTCACCACTTTCGAGCGGACTACGCTCTCTTTCGGGCCGAATATCACGGCATCCTCAATCTTCACACCCGGGCTTACCCAGATATAGTCGATGCGGTCGCGCTCGTCGGCCTTAGGTGCCCACGTAACCTTTTCCGGAGCCATCCCGGGAACGTCGGAAGGATAAGTGAATCCCGGATAGGCAAGCACATCGGGATAAAGAGTGCGGTAAGTGTCCACGAATCCGGCCTCCTCGAGGAGCGTCGTCACGGTCCAAGGCACTATAAATCCGTGGTGATCGAACATATCGGCCGTCACAGCGGTCCAGTCGCGGTGGGATGGTTCGTTGAAATCTCCGCCGAGAATCACGGTATAGCCTGCGGCCATATCCTTTTCGGCCTGCTTGATGAACAGCTTTATTGCATCGTCGCGCTGCGAACGCACATTGCGCTCGAGAACCTCCTCCACCGTTGCCGGGATGGGAATTTCCTTCCAGGTCGAGCCGTCGTAACCGCGCACATTGTAGTATGCGTCGTCCAGATAATCAAGATGGGCCGTGTACACTGCCAGTTTCTTGCCTTCCTTCTCGGCGAGCAGACGGTAGATGCTCCCGTGGTCGTTGCATAACGGAAACACGGTGAGCGTGTCGGTTATGGGATAACGGCTGAGAAGCCCGGTGTCGTCGCTGCGGAACGAGTGATATTCCACGCCCTTTGACTTCAACGCCTCCACCAGAGAGGCCGTATAGTCCACGTCATTATAATTGCGCACTTCGCTCAGCGTCACAAAATCAGGTTGCAGCCGCGCAATCTCCTCGACTATAGCCTCAGCACCTCCCTTTACGGATGTTCCCTCCTGCCAGATGTTCCATTGCAGCACACTCACTTCAGTATCCTTGGCGCCCGCGCACACTGCTGCCGCACACATCAGCGCCACACTCAATATCTTTTTCATTTCGGTTTGATTTTTGGTTTCTACACGCAAATTTCGTCATTTTCCCCGAAATTCGGAATCCCAATACCCTTATAGCATTATTTTTGGAGATGAATGCACCTAATCTGCCCTAAATTGATAACTTTGTGAAAATATGGAAATCGGCTATGGAAAAAAGCAAACGAATACTGGTGGTCGACGATGAGGAAACACTGTGCGAAGCGCTGAAATTCAATCTGGAGGAGGAAGGCTTCGAAGTTGATACCGCTCTGAGCGCCGAAGAGGCTCTCACACTCGACCTCTCGGGCTATGATCTGGTGATTCTCGACATCATGATGGGCGAGACTTCAGGCACACGGCTCGCCGGAATAATGAAATCAAGGCCCGAAACCGCCGCCATCCCTATAATATTCTGCACGGCACGCGACTCGGAGGACGAAATGGTAAAAGGCCTCGACCTCGGTGCCGACGATTACATAACAAAGCCCTATTCCATCCGCAATATCATAGCACGCGTAAAGGCTGTGCTGCGCCGCTCTCCCGCCGCTCCGGCGACACCTTCACACAGCATACGTTTCGAAGGCCTGACTGTTGACCCCGTGAGCAAGACATGCACCGTCGACGGCCACGATGTGAAAATGCCGCGCAAGGAATTCGAAATACTCCTCACCCTGCTCAAAAACAGGGGCCGCATCTTCTCCCGTGAAGAACTTCTACGTCTCATCTGGCCCGACGAGGTGGTGGTTGTGGACCGTGTGGTCGACGTAAACATCACCCGCATCCGCCGCAAGATAGGCCGCTACGGCTCCCATATAACCACACGTTCAGGTTACGGCTATGGCTTTGTAGATTAGACCCCAGATTTATTCCCCCCTTTAACCGATATTCATCATGAAACAGACCCTCCGCATCCCTTACGCCCGTCGCCTTTATCTGTGGCTTCTCGGCTACTCCGCCATCCTGCTCGGATGTTTCCTTGTTTTCCAGTACACACGTGAGCGCGAATTCAAATCGTCCGAACTCAATGCCCAGCTGCAGATTGTCAATTCCTATATTCTCGACGAACTCGGGCGGGGCAAGGATATGAAAGAGGTAGATCTCGAAGGTCTACACCCATTCGGAGATCTCAGGGTGAGTGTGATTGACAGCAAGGGTAAAGTAATCTACGACAACAGCCTCGACTCCCTGCCCCACGACAGCCATCTGCTGCGGCAGGAAATACGCGACGCTCTGTCACGCGGCACAGGATTCTCCGTGCGCCGTCACAGCCAGAGCACAGGACTATCTTACTTCTATTCCGCCCGCAAAGGAGAGAGCGGCTACGTGGTGCGTACCGCCGTGCCCTATTCCGTGACCCTCAGCAGTCTGCTTCGGGCCGATTATGGCTTTATCTGGTTCATGTGTATTGTTACCGTGGTGATGTGCGTTCTCGGTTTTTTTGCAACCCGAAGGCTGGGGCAGCACATCTCGCGTCTGAACCGCTTTGCCGAAAATGCCGAGAAAGGGCTTAAAATCTATGATACCGAGCCGTTCCCTCACGACGAGCTCGGCGACATCTCCAACCATATAGTACGCCTCTACGCCTCGCTTCAGAAAGCCGTGTCTGACCGCGACCGCGAGCATTCCGCCGCGCTGAAGCAGGAACGCGAGAAAGAGCGCATCAAGCGACAGCTCACCGACAATATCAACCATGAACTAAAGACACCGGTTGCCTCCATAAGGGTGTGTCTGGAGACGCTGCTCACCCATCCCTATCTCAGCCGCGAGAAACGCGAGGAATTTCTGAAGCGCAGCTTCACGAACATCGACCGGCTGAGCAAGCTCCTTGCCGACGTTGCGCTCATCACCCGCATGACCGAAGGCGGGGATGCTATTGCGCGCACCCAGGTGGACCTCACCTCTCTGATTATCGACACAATTCAGGATTGCCGTCCGGCAGCCGAAGCCGCAGGCATAGAGATAACGATGGATATTGAACGCGAGCTCAAGATGAGAGGCAACGCCCAGCTGCTCACATCGGTGTTCCACAATCTCATAGACAATGCCGTGGCATATAGCGGCGGTTCGGAAATTTGCATCTCGGTGAAGTATGCCAACACTATCCGGTGTACACTTACGGTAGCCGACAACGGTACCGGAGTTGACCCCGTGCATCTGCCACGCATCTTCGAACGCTTCTACCGTGTGGACAAAGGGCGTTCCCGCGCCGCGGGAGGCACCGGCCTCGGCCTTTCGATTGTGAAAAACGCCATTCTGCTCCACCACGGGAAAATCTCGGTGGAGAACCGTCCGACCGGAGGACTTCTCTTCACCATCACGCTCCCTCTGGCATATTAGGAATCTTTTTCAAGTTTCATATCCGCCGTTTACCATCGCCTCCAGAACAGTCTGCGTGAAGATAACCCCGCCTCCATGACGGTGCTCTACGTCTACATCAACGTGCTTCAGGAAACGCAGGAAATGGTTTCGGCCATAAGAAAATACCTCCACGCCTACGCCAAGCTCCACGGCGCCGAAGCCAATCCCCGCCCCATCGCAACCGTCTCCGACTGAAAATCCAATTTAATTGGATTCGACCGGATATCCCAAGCTTCCGCTATCGGCGAGGCGCGCATGGGTCTCAGTATTAAACTAAGCTATTATCTCATTTTTACTTTAATGTATACACCGTCAGAGACAATCTCATTTTTTAGCCTGTCGCAATTCTTCTTCCACCAGGCGCACACGCGCCTGCAGTTCTTCGGCCGACGGAAGCAGATTCGAGGAATCTATCTGCACATTGTCGTATGAAGCCACACCCATCGGAGTCTGTATGCCTTTGAACGCCCAACGCACATCGGTTTCGCCCTTATCACTACAAATCAACAGGCCAATCGTAGGGTTGTCATCGGGGCCTTTCAACAGTTCGTCAACGGCATTTACATAGTAATTGAGTTTTCCTGCATACTCCGGATCAAATGGCCGGGCCTTCAGTTCTACGACAACGTATGCTTTTAGACGAATGTGATAAAACAACATATCAATCCGTCGGGTACGGTTGCCGACGATAAGTTCTTTCTGCCGTCCCACAAACGCAAAACCGGTTCCGAGTTCAAGAAGGAAGCGGGTAATATTCTGTTCAAGAGCCGCCTCAAGCTGTTCTTCCCGGTAATTGACCGGAACGGTTATAAATCCGAAGTCATAATTATCTTTCGTTATTTCCTGAGCCATGCGGCTTTGAGCCTCAGGCAAATATTCCGAAAAATTGCTTATTGCCTTTCCATGCGATTTATATAGGTTGGCCTTGAGGGAGTTGCCCAATGTCTGACGGCTCCAACCGCCCAATATACACTCACGCAAATAAAATATTGCCTCATCAATCGACTTGCATTTAGTCACGATATCTGTTTGTTGCCCCCACGGAATCATTCCAAGAATTATCGGGAAGCACTGTTCTCCATTCAAAACTGCCACAGATTGTGGCACATTTATAAAATACGGAGATGCAGCCTTTTGCAATTCTGCCACAAGCTGTGGCAGTTTTTCATTTGCCTCTGTTGTAGAGAAGAACAGATACCACTGCTTCATTCGCCACATATTTCTACTGCTGAAACCCTTCTCTTTCGGAAAGGCTTCCTGCAAGTCCAGACTCAGTTGTTCTACAACTCCACTCCCCCATCGTTTCTCAGCCTTGAGTGTCACAAGGTCTCGTCCGATACTCCAGTTAAAACGTAGTTTCTCTGTGTTGATCTTGATGGATGCTTTGATTTGAGCAGAAACATAGCGTCGCTTGATTTCAGATACCCAAGCGGCATAGTCAGCGTCAATTCTGAAATCATTGACTCTGACAATATGGGGTTCGTTATTGTGAGGTATATCAGCCATAGTATCGCAAAATTAATACAAATTACTGATACCCACAAGCTAATAGGGGAGGTGGAGGCTGACGGGATACGAAATTCGGAATATAATCGCTATATTTGCAGTCAGCAAGAAATGAAACGCAAGGTATGCATAATCACAGGCACCCGCGCCGAGTGGGGACTGCTCTCCGGAGTGGCCCGGGAGCTCGCGTCGCGGCCTGACGTCGAGCTGCAGATTGTGGCCACCAATATGCACCTTGACCCGGCCTACGGCATGACCGTCAACGAAATCACCGGCGCCGGGTTCAGCGTCGACGCCCGCGTTCCCCTGCCTGCTACCGACGGCACCCCGGCATCCACCGTGAAGGCCATGGCCGCCTGCATGGCGGGAATGGCTGACGCACTGCAGCGTCTGTCACCGGATATCGCCGTGATTCTCGGCGACCGTACCGAAATGCTTGCTGTGGCCTCGGCATGCGCCGTGAGCGGTGTGCCGATAGTGCACCTCCACGGGGGCGAAGTGACCGAAGGTGCCATCGACGATTCCATACGCCACGCCATAACCAAGCTTTCAGCCCTTCATCTTACAGCCACAGAGGACTACCGCCACCGTGTGATTCAGTTCGGCGAGGACCCTGCCAGAGTGATAAACACGGGTGCTCTGGGGGTTCACAATGCTCTTAATGTCGCGCCTATGGATGCCGAAGAGCTTTGCAGCTCGATAGGCTTTCAGCTTGACCGCGACACCGTTCTTGTGACCTTCCACCCGGCGACCCTCGACCCCGCCGACCCGGCCGACCGTTTCGCGCAGCTTCTCGAAGCCCTCGACTCTCTCCCCGCCATAAGAGCGCTGTTCACCTACCCAAACAACGATTCACGCGGGCAGAAGCTCATAGCCATGATCGAGGACTATGTGGCTTCCCGTCCCGACACGACAGCCGCCATTCCCTCGCTGGGCATGCGGCGCTATCTGTCGGCTCTGCGGCTCGTGGGTGCAGTGGTAGGTAATTCTTCAAGCGGCATAATAGAAGTTCCATCGATGGGAATACCCACCGTTGACATAGGCATGCGCCAGAGAGGGCGCACAGCCGCCGAGAGCGTAATCCACTGCGGCGACTCGGCCACGGAAATCGCCTCGGCAATACAGCTGGCACTGTCTCCGGCCATGCAGGAAAAGGCAAAGCACGTCAGCAATCCCTATTACCGTCCCGACACGCTTCGCCTGGTGACCGAGGCCATAGCCCTCACACCACTCGAAAATCTCAGGACAAAGAAATTTCACGACATCTCATTCTGAACCGATGGACAACCATACACTGTACGTGATTCCCGCTCGCGGCGGCAGCAAAGGCATTCCCGGCAAAAATATCAAGCCGCTCGGAGGACGCCCGCTGATACACTACACCATAGATATAGCCCGGCAGCTTGCTCCCGACTCCCATATAATCGTTTCCACCGATTCCGAAGGAATAGCTTCGGTGGCACGGCAGACCGGTCTGCCGGTTGACTACATGCGCCCGGCCGAACTCGCCACCGACACCTCCGGAAGCCGCGAGGTGATAATCGACGCGATGGACTGGGCCGCAAGCCGCGGAATTGCGTTCGACCGCGTAGTGCTGCTGCAACCCACCTCACCCCTGCGCACCGTGGCCGATGTGGAGGCGTGTCTGGAGCGCTATACTCCGGATGCCGACATGGTGGTAAGCGTGATTCCCGCCAAGTCAAACCCATATTACAACTGTTTCGAGACCGATTGCGCCACCGGACTGCTACATATCTCCAAAGGCTCCGGACTCTACGTGCGCCGTCAGGACGCCCCGGAGGCCTGGGAATACAGCGGCTCGGTATATGTGATAAACCCCGACTCTATCCGCCGGTATGCGCTCGGAGCGATGCCTCGCCGCGTTCCATGCCCCACCGACGCTTCCCGCGCCATCGACCTCGACACACCTCTGGACTGGGAGGTGGCAGAAGCCGTGATGCGCCACCTCAGAGCCGAATCTTAAACGACACAAACAATGGACCGACATATAATTGCCTCAGACTGTTCGCTGCTCAAAGCCCTCGACATGCTCAACGCACTGTCGGGCGGAGTGATGACGCTTTTTGTCACCGGCGCGGACGGCACGATGGTGGGAACGCTCACCGACGGCGACGTGCGCCGCGGACTGCTGAAAGGAGCACAGCTCACCGACCCGGTGGCGCACGTGATGAACCGCTCGTTCCGCGCCCTGCGCCCTGCGGCGGAAAACGATGTAGAGAGCATCCGCGCCATCAGACGATGCGGAGTGAGACTCATACCCCGCCTTGACGCAGAAGGACGCATCCTTGAGATAATGGACCTTACGGCCACCACCACCCGTCTCCCCCTCAGCGCCATCCTCATGGCCGGAGGCAAAGGCGAACGGTTGCGGCCCATGACCCTCACCACTCCCAAACCGCTGCTTAAAATCGGCTCAAAAGCCATAATCGACTATAATATCGCAGCCCTCGCGCGCGCCGGCATCACGGATGTATCGGTTACCGTAAACTACCTTGCCGAGCAGCTTGAGGCGCATTTCAGCGCGCCGGTGGAAGGCATAACCGTGAAATGCGTGCGCGAAACGGAGCCGATGGGCACCATAGGCTCGGCAGCTCTTGTGAAGCGTTCCGATCCCGACGGAGCAACCTTGGTGATGAACTCCGACATTCTCACCACCCTCTCGCTCGAGGACATGTATCTGGCCCATCTCAAGTCAGGAGCGGCCATCACTATCGCGGCCATCCCATACAACATCTCCGTTCCATACGCCATCCTCTCCACCGACGAGACAGGCCGCGTGACGGGACTCCAGGAAAAGCCCTCCTATTCCTTCTACGCCAACGCCGGAATATACATCATAGCCAACCGTCTGCTCGACGTGCTCCCCCCATCGGGGCGCACCGACGCCACCGACCTTATAGAGACGGCCATTGCCGACGGACGACATGTGGGCTACTTCCCCATATCCGGCACATGGATCGACATAGGCTCACCCACGGATTTCGCCCATGCATCCGAGCTTATGCGACACCATCTCGGCTTCTCCTCCTAACTTTTCCGCCTTCCGGGGCGTTAAATTACCAAATTCAAGCAACTATGGCTGATT
This sequence comes from Paramuribaculum sp., assembly GCA_009775605.1. GTDB lineage: Bacteria > Bacteroidota > Bacteroidia > Bacteroidales > Muribaculaceae > Paramuribaculum. The sequence continues at coordinate 4,403 of VSPV01000019.1, read as the reverse complement.
CCAATTTTATAGATTACGTGAAAATCCTCTGCCGCTCGGGCAAGGGAGGCGCCGGCTCACGCCATTTCCACAGAGCCAAATATGTGCCGAAAGGCGGACCCGACGGCGGCGACGGCGGCCGCGGAGGCCACATCATACTGCGCGGCAATTCCCACATGTGGACTCTCCTGCCCCTGAAATTCAACCGCCATATCTTTGCCGGCAACGGTCAGAGCGGCGGCGCCGACCGCAGCTCGGGAAAAGACGGCGCCGACGTGGTGGTGGAGGTGCCCTGCGGCACCGTGGTCTATGACGCCGATACCGGCGAATTTCTCTGCGAGGTAAACTACGACGGCGAGGAGATAAAACTGCTGCGCGGAGGCCGCGGGGGTCTCGGCAACTGGCATTTCAAAAGCTCCACAAACCGCACGCCCCGGTATGCCCAGCCCGGCGAGCCGGCCATAGAAAAAAGCGTTGTGCTGGAGCTAAAGCTCCTTGCCGACGTTGGTCTGGTAGGATTCCCCAACGCGGGAAAATCCACCCTGCTTTCCGCCCTATCTGCCGCGCGGCCCAAGATTGCCGACTATCCCTTCACCACCATGGAACCGCAGCTAGGCATCGTGAGCTATCGCGACAACCGCTCGTTCGTGATGGCCGATATTCCCGGAATCATAGAGGGTGCGAGCGAGGGCCGTGGCCTGGGACTGCGCTTCCTGCGCCATATAGAACGCAACGCGGTGCTTCTCTTCGTGGTGCCGGCCGATGCCGACGATATTGCCGAGCAGTACCGCATACTGCTTGGCGAGCTTGAGAAATTCAATCCGCAGCTCATGGACAAGGAGCGCATACTGGCCGTATCGAAATGCGACATGCTCGACGACGAGCTGATGGAAGAAGTGCGCGCCACCCTCCCCGAAGGCGTACGCGCCGTGATGATTTCGGCCGTGACCGGTATGGGACTCACCGAGCTTAAGGACGTTCTGTGGGCAGCCGTGACCGACGACCGCAACCGTATAGCCGTCAGCACCATCACCCACCGCCCGCTCGACGGCCATCACCGCGTGCGGGAGGAAGACGAATTCATATTCGACAAGGCTCCGCAGATGCCTGATGACGACGGCGACAATCTCGACTACGACGACTTCGATGACGACGAGTTTATCGGCGACGAATATAGCGAAGATGATTTCCATCCTGAGGATTCCAACATTGATCCGCTGAATGACGAAGCCTGACGTTCTGCGGCTGCATCTGCCGGCCGGAGCCGCCGCGTTCACCACCCTGCGGGGGTGCGTGGATGCCGCGCTCCCCTACGACGGGGTGAGCATCTGCACTTATACCGGCGACGCCCCTTCGCACGTGGCCGACAGTCTCGCCGCCCTCTCCTCCTGCACCGGCATCCCGTCAGAGAGGATAGTTTCCGCGCGCCAGACCCATTCCGTTAATGTGGCCTACGTGTCGCAGCCCGCGGCGTTTGAAAATACCGATGCTCTTGTGTCGGACCGCCCCGGGATTGCAATAGGCGTACATACGGCCGACTGTGTCCCGGTGGTGCTTTTCGACCCTGTGGCACGCATTATCGGGGCGGTGCATTCAGGCTGGCGCGGAACCGTAGGGCGCATCAGCGCCGCGGCTGTCCGCGAAATGTGCGCTCTCGGAGCCACTCCCGGGCAGATACATGCCGCCATGGGGCCGTGCATCTGCCCCGACTGTTTCGAGGTAGGCGAAGAAGTGGCCGAGGAATTCATAAAAGCAAACCTCGGCGGTTTCATCATCAGAAAACCGGGCGCCAAACCCCATATCGACCTCCCCGCCGCCGTTGCCGCCACCCTCATGGAATCCGGCTTAGAAAAATCCAACATCGCTCTCCCCCCGGAATGCAACCGCTGCCGTCCCGACCTCTTCTTCTCAGCCCGTCGCCTCGGCACCTCCTCCGGCCGCACCTTCACATTCATCCATCTGGAAAACGCCGTCTCTATATCATCTGTAAAATCTTGTACACATGAATAATGATTCCGGACTTAATAAACTAATTACAGACATCCGCGAGATTGCACACCGTTACCGTACTAAAGCTGCCATCCAACTAAATGCGGCTATTGTAGACGAACGATGGGAAATAGGCAAACGCATAGTCGAAGAGGAACAGAACGGCTCCATAAGAGCCGAATATGGGACCAATCTACTGAAAGAACTCTCAAAACTTCTTACAGTTGAAATGGGAAAAGGTTATAGTCCGCGTGCTTTGGCTTATTACCGCCAGTTATACATATATTTTCCTGACAGAAAGATTTTGCAGACGCGTCTGCAAAATCTTTCTTGGTCCCATATTCAGGCTGTACTTGGCGAAAAGGACGAGAGGGCCCGGCTATGGTACATGGGTGAAGCCGTGCAGCAGATGTGGTCTGCGAAGGTATTGGAGAGAAATATAGGCTCGCAATATTATCATCGTCTTTTAGCTTCCTACGATAAAGAAGCTGTTGAAGAAGAAATGAAAAAGCTGACGGCTCGGGACAATACAGCCATCACGCCGGAACAATATATTAAGTCGCCTGTAGTAACAGAATTCCTCGGGATACCGAAAGACGCGACTTATACTGAAAGTACACTTGAAAATGCACTGATTTCCCATCTCCAGCAATTCATCATGGAGCTTGGCAAAGGATACGCTTTTGTTGAGCGTCAACAACATATAGTTACGGACGTGGGAGATTATTATATCGATCTAGTATTCTACAACTATTTGTTGAAATGCTTCGTCCTGATAGACCTCAAGACAACCAGAATAACACATCAGGATGTCGGACAGATGGATATGTATGTCAGGATGTATGATGACCTGAAACGAACGAAAGGCGATAATCCAACTATAGGAATATTGCTCTGCTCTCAGACAAGTGAAGATATTGCTAAATATTCCATGCTTAATGGTAGCAAGCAGTTATTCGCATCTAAATATTTGACATTTCTTCCATCAGAAGAAGAACTTCGCCAGGAGATAGAGACTCAAAAGAATCTGTTTCGGCTACAGCGAGGATCATTATGAAGAAGTTCATATCTAGGGTTGTAAGATGTACGGCTATCTGACAAATGCCGTCAGCATACCGTCAGTTTCCTCCGGCCGCACCTTCTCCTTCTCCTTCTCCTTCATTCATCTTGAAAACCGATAATTATTCAGAAACAGCCCCTTATCCCCACCAATTTCTAAAAATTTCGGAGCTAACGTACTGCTATTGTCGCAAAAAACGCATAACTTTGGAATCTAAGCCTCGTATGGGGAATGAATATCAACTCTTTGTTTTTGAGCCGGCATGGACAACGGACAGATTATATTATTTCAGACTCAGGGTGGAGAGACGAAATTAGAAGTTCGGCTATCCAATGAAACCGTATGGCTCACCGCCGACCAGATGGCGGAACTGTTTCAGCGCAATAAATCCACCATATCAAGACATATTAAGAATGTGTTTGAGACTGGTGAATTAGAACAAAATCGAACTGTTGCATTTTTTGCAACAGTTCAAAATGAAGGAGACCGAAAGGTTGAAAGAAATCTTGCTTTCTACAACCTCGACATGATTATCAGCGTGGGGTATCGTGTCAATTCGCATCGTGGCGTACAGTTCCGGCAATGGGCAACAAAGGTGCTGAAAGAATATATGATCAAGGGATTCGCACTCAATGATGATTTACTCAAAAACGCCGGACAAGGGAATTATTTCGATGAACTGTTGGCTCGCATCCGCGACATCCGCAGCTCGGAAAAGGTGTTCTATCGCAAGGTGCTGGAAATTTATGCCCTAAGCATTGATTATGACCCTCGCACTTCCATTACCCAACAATTCTTCAAGACTGTCCAGAACAAGATGCACTTTGCCGCTCATGGACATACCGCCGCAGAGGTAATTTACGACCGCGCAAACGCCGAAAAAGATTTCATGGGTTTGACAACGTGGCGAGGAGCCATACCAACTAAACATGAAGCTGAAATCGCCAAGAATTATTTGTCAGAGGAAGAAGTAGATATGCTTAACCGCATAGTCAACCTATATCTTGACTTTGCCGAACTACAGGCTAAGAGCCACGTACCGATGTATATGAAAGACTGGATTCAAAAACTTGACGATTTCCTGAAACTGTCAGGCAAAGAATTGCTCAACCACGCCGGAAACATATCTGCCGAAGTAGCCAGACTTAAGGCGAATGATGAATATGACAAGTTCCGCGAACGAATCCAATATCAGCTCACACCTGTCGAAATTCACTTCCTCGAAGCCTTTGAAGCAGAACAGAAACGCCTCAGAGCAAAATAAAGAAATTCCTAACGTGGAAGCGGTGTTTTACAACTATTGCTGTCCGATAAAACTCAATAATATCAAAAACGCATGGCTCGACCGCTGATTATCCGGTGGTTGAGTCTGTTT
>VSPV01000189.1 GCA_009775605.1 Paramuribaculum sp. | reverse complement strand
ACGAAAGGGTGACGGGGATCGAGGGTGCGGACGCGACATGTCGCGTCCCTACTGTGGCGGCAAACGATTCGGGTGTCTGCTCCGCGCGGACAACCGGAATGCGCGGACGCGGCTGTCGTGTTGTGGGCAGGAACGATTCGTCAAACGGAACGAGAGTGTCGATTACTCTTAGTTTGAGAAGTACTCCGCCCACAAGATTGTAGAGGTTGAGCGTTGTGAAGAAGGCATCGCGGCGTGTCACCTTGCCGTCGTGAGCGGCAAGGTTCCCGACTTTTCTAATCCAATGGACTGCTTTCATCAGTTCAGGGTCTGCGATAAAGTCGGTGAATACATCGGCAGTGGTGAGTTGGAAAAGTCCGGTGCGTTCTCCAGGCTCTACACCTTTCATCCTGTATATAGCCTTGACGAGCCATTCAAGAGCCTTTCGGGCATTGATGGCAGCCGAGTCGGGATCCGTATATTGTCGCTGCTCGCACAGGTCGCAAAGCCCGTGCAGCGGCGCGAGTTCGGGTATATCTTTAAGGTAGTCGAAGTTATACATAAGGCATCAACCGTTGATTAGTTTGAATTTCTGTCTTGTAAGCTCTATTTCCCGGCTCAATTCCTCTTTAGTAGGCATGATAAGATCATACTTAGCAGAAAACACACCGATATCCGTGCGGTCCCCTAATGTATATTCCACTACCGTATCGTTCTTTTCAGAGCAGAGAATGATGCCGATGGTTGGATTATCATCCGGCTGACAGACTTCTCTGTTATAGTAGTTCACATAAAGCTGCATCTGGCCTATATCGCTGTAGTCCACCCGTCTCATCTTCAAGTCGATTATGACGTAACTCCTCGTCAGGACATTGTAAAACACAAGGTCAGGGTAGAAATGCTGACCGTCGATAGTGATGCGTTTCTGTCGACCCATAAATGCGAAGCCTCGGCCCAGTTCCAACAGGAATTCTTCAAGATGTGAAATCAGCGCACTTTCAAGTTCGCTTTCCTGCCAGATTACATCCTCCTTAGCTCCGATAAATTCGAGAATGAACGGGTCATGTACCAGCGTCAGGGGATCGAATTTTTCTGGCTTGGCGGGAAGGTTATTCTTTATAAGGCTTTCGACAGCGGTTTCATCGCGATGAGTGGATAGCAGACGCTCATAATATTGTGTGGCGATTTGACGCTCGAGCTGGCGAGTGCTCCATTTGCCGGCGGCGGCCTCCTTGGCGTAATATTCCCTGGCTTTTGGGTTTGAAACTCTAATCAAAGCGCGATAATGAGTCCAACTCAATTCGTGACGCAGCGCGTCACATTTTGGGAATGACAGGTAAAACATCCTCATATTCCTAAGATTGGATGCGTCGAATCCTTTCCCAAACTCCTTAGTCAGACGAACGGAAATAGATTTCAGAAGTTCATCGCCGTATGCGGCTCTTTCTTCACCGCCCTGGGCTTCGACAATGAGCTTGCCTACATGCCAGTAAGCCTGTACCATCGCGGTATTGACTGTTGTCAACACTGTGGCTCTCGCTTGGATAAGAACCTGTTTTATCTGGGAATATATATTTTCAGATAATTTGGAGGATATATTCTGTTTATTCATAGCCATGTTTCTTATTTGTTAGACGGTGTTTCACATTTTCAATCGTTAAACCAGTAATCCATGCGGCTGGCGAGCAGCGTCTGCATCTCGGCGATCGTCGCTTCGACGTTAGCTTTCTGCGCCTCGATAGCTTCAACCTGCGTTGCGAACCGCTGCTGGAGAGCGAGGGGCGGGACTGGGATTGAAATTTCATTAATGACGCCAACTGAAAGTCCGGGTTGAGCAACACCTTTTGCGTATTTATTTAGATTAAGCGCAGAAAGCATGTAATAAAGCCAATACGGAGAGGACTCTATAAGTGGAGAAACCACTACGGCATGTTCAGTTGCATAGAAATCACCGTTTGCAAGCGTTATATTACCACATAAAGCACCCTGTCTGCCAATAATGTTGTAAAGTCCATGATGAGACTTTTTTGAAATATACCCCCTTATACCATTACCCCCATAACAAGGGTAATAACCATCTGTAATGTGATTTAACAGTTCAGATGCTTTTATAGACTTACCAGCTTTTAAGGATAAAAGACTTTTAATCTGTTTGAATGTCCAGCATTTTGGGTTGGAGACAGGGTCGCCGAAAGTGTCGTAGAAGAGGGATTGAGCGAGTGCGTTGAGGTTGCGCAGCAGCTCGCGGCAATCCTCAACCACCTCGTTAATCTTGTCAAGCTCTGCCACAATCCGCTCCTGCACCTCTATAGGTGGAACAGGAATAACTTCATTTCTTATCATTGGAACAGTTAGTTGTGGAATTGCCGCTCCATTACCAGAAAATTTTCTAAAAAGAAGCCAATAATACAGATACTCCAAGCGCAATGAATAGTCTGGAGTTGCAACAACCAACCTTACAATAGGAACAAATGGATTTCTTCTAATAAAGGGAACACCTAATGTGCCTCGACCGGAAATCGTAACAGACGGTTCTTGAATTGTTGACTTTTTGCAATAACCATATAATCCTTCATTCTCTATTCCATTTGAAAACACAGGGATCGAGTTATCTGAATTTTGGATTTCAGATATATCAGCAGGCTTATCACCACCGACACATAGTTTACATACATCGCCAAGTCGTTTATACTCCCAGTTATGCTTCATGGTTGTTGCGAGTTGTAGGGACGCGATTCTTCGCGTCCGCGCTATTATTGCATTTATTGTCAACGCGTTCGGTGGTTGCGCTTGAATCGGCGGACGCGAAGAATCGCGTCCCTACCGGCCATTCGATGCGATTACTATTGAATTTGTCATGACACCAATTTCGCATATTACTGTCAAT
>VSPV01000188.1 GCA_009775605.1 Paramuribaculum sp. | reverse complement strand
TGCCGCGTTCGGCGGCAAGAAGTATCATCTTGTCCATCATGTCGCCGCTGCCAGCCATCACAAAACGCACGTTGTGGTTGTTCTTGAGCACTTTTGCGGCGGCCTCCACGAAGTATTCGGGGCCTTTCTGCATGGTGATACGGCCGAGGAACGTCACAACCTTTTCCTTCGGCTTGTTCACCTCCACGTTGAGAAGTTCCTCCGAGAGCGGAGTCACGGCGTTGTGCACTGTGGTGACTTTGGCCGGGTCGATGCCGTATTTCTCGATTACGGTCTGACGGGTGAGGTTGCTCACGGTGATAATGTGGTCGGCGTGGGTCATACCGTCCTTTTCAATTCCGAACACGGTGGGGTTGACATTGCCGCGGGAGCGGTCGAAGTCGGTGGCGTGTACGTGAATCACCAGCGGTTTTCCTGTCACCTGCTTGGCGTGGATGCCGGCGGGGTAGGTGAGCCAGTCGTGCGAGTGGATTATGTCGAAATCGAGCGTGCGGGCTATTACGCCGGCGCAGATGGAGTAATTGTTGATTTCCTCAAGGAGGTTGTCGGGGTAACGGCCTGAGAATTCGAGACATCCGAGGTCGTTAGTGCGCATATAGTTGAAATCGGCGTAGATATGGTCGCGAAGACGGAAATAGAGGTCTGGATCCATATATTTGCCGATGCGCTGCTCCACGTATTCACGGTTTACATCACGCCATGCGATAGGTATCTGCGAGGCGCCTATGATGTTGGCGAAGCTTTTCTCTTCATCGCCCCAGGGCTTCGGAATCACGAATGAGATTTCCATGTCGCCGCATTCCCACATTCCTTTTGTGAGGCCGTAGCTTGCGGTACCGAGGCCGCCTAAGATATGAGGGGGAAACTCCCATCCGAACATTAATGCTTTCATGGGTATTTTCAGATATTAAATTTCTTAAGGGTGGTGATGGTTTTCAGGATGCCGGCCACGTTGGTGGAGTGGCTTATGGCGCCGCGTCCCACGTAAGGCGGGTTGCCGTCGTAGAACTGCGACAGTGAACCTATGCATCCTTCGGTCATTTCGTCCTCATAGCCTATGAGCATGCGGTCGAGGTAGCTTACGCCGCTGTGGCCGAACACGCGCAGATAGGCGTCGGCGTAGAAGCTGAAGAGCCAGGGACGCGACGGGCCGTTGTGCATGGCCATCTCGCGCTCCTCGGGTGAGCCCACATAGTTGGGGCGATAGCCGAAGCTCTTGGGCGAGAGGGTGCGGAGGCCCTTGGGGGTAAGGAGCTCGCGGGTCACCACGTCGAGCACCGATTTGCGCTGACGGCGGTCGAGAGGAGAATAGTCCAGGCCGATGGCTATTGCCATGTTGGGGCGTACGGACGGGTCGGCATAGGTATCGTTTACGTAGTCGAACAGATATCCGTAGTCGTTGAGGAATGTGTTGACGAAGGCGGGTTTGAGCTTCTCGGCTGTGTCGAGCCAGCGCTGACGGCTTGCTGTAAGTGATTCATCGCCTTCGGCAAGGGCGGCGCCGAACATCAGGGCGTTGTACCAAAGGGCGTTGAATTCCACAAGCAGGCCTGTGCGGGGCTGCATTGGGCGTCCGTGGAGGGTACCGTTCATCCATGATACCGGGGTCTCCGTTCCTACGGTGCGCACCATTCCGTCGGGCTGCACCTGAAGGTTGGGATGACGGTTGTCGAGGATATAGTCGAGAATCTGGGCCACGAAACTCATGTAGAGTTTATGGCAGTCCTCGTTGCCGTAGGCTTTGGCGTACTGCTGGATGGCCCATGCACACCACAGCGGTATATCAGGCAGGTCTATGCCCTGGATGCGGTTGTCGAGGCGCCCGGTCTCCATGAAGTTTACGAGAGCCTTGCGCGCGGTGGCCATTATCGCCTCATAATCCTCGCGGTGATTGATGGCGATGGTGTCGCCGGGAAGCGACATGAAAGTGTTGCGGGCGAGAATCTTTCCCCAGGGATAGCCCGAGAGAAGGAACATCCCGTCCTTATCTTTGAGATAGAACTGTTTTGCAGCGTTCTTCAGGCAGTTGAAGAAGCTTGAGCGACATGTGCGCGAGGCGATTTCCGACTCATACATCTTGCTGAACGAGCGCGGTGAGGCTTCGGTGGTGCCGGCGGAGAAGATAATGCTCTCGCCTTTCTTGATAGGAATTTCGAAATATCCGGGCACCCAGAGGTCCTCGGTGTAGGGAACGCCGCGTTCCATGTCCTTTATATATTCGAATCCGTTGTACCAGTTGGGCTCGTAATGCCATTCGGGCTTGTGGCTGAACTGCATGTAGAGGGTAGGATAGCCGGGATAGAGGCAGCATGCCACGCCGTTGGGCACTTCGGTGCATTCCTTGTTGAGGCTGTCGTTGGCCATCACCAGCTGGTTTACCTCGCGGAATGCCAGCATGGGCCGGAAACGCAGCGTGGTGGCCGAGTGGGCATCCACAAGAGTGTAGCGGATCAGAAGACGGTTTTCATGGGAGATGAAAATTTTCTCTTTGGTGAGAATCACTCCACCGACGCGATAAGTGGTGCGGGGCACGCTCTCACAGTCGAACTCACGGATGTACTTGTGTCCGTTAGGGCTGTAGACTCCGCCCTGATAGCGGTGAAGACCGAGGTTGAACGATGCACCGTGCTGGATTACCGAAACGTCCATTGAAGAGAGCAACACATGGGAGGAGTTGTTCATCTCCGGAATAGGAATCACGAGAAGTCCGTGCTGTTTGCGGGTGTTGCAGTCAACCACGGATGTACAGTGATAAGCGCCTGCCTGATTGGTCCTGAGCATTTCCTTGCGGAGAGACTGCTCGAGATTTATCATGAGGTTTTTATCAAATTTCAGATAACTCATGGATTGTTTTGTTAGAAATTTTAAGGTATTGTCTTATAC
>VSPV01000187.1 GCA_009775605.1 Paramuribaculum sp. | reverse complement strand
CCCGACCAGTCGCTGGCCTATCTGCAATACCGCGTGATAGACCGCAATCACAACGAAATCGACCTCAAAGAGGAGAAAGACACCGGCTCATCGGCAACGAAAAACAAGGACAAAGCCAAGAATCGTTCAAAGGAGGACTGAAAGTCCTGATCCCACAAATAATCAAAGCCCGGAACACGCCCCATCCACGCGCGCTCCGGGCTTTTTTATTGTCTTGTGCAGGCTATGCCCATCACTCAAAGTTAAAAATAGCTAATCATGGATACCAAAATGGCTACCAATCGTTATATTTGCAGAAAACACAAAATAACCATGGAGATAGTAAGCGCAAGAGATTTCAGAGCCAACCAGAGTGCGATTCTGGCCAAAGCATTAAAGGGAGAGTCAGTTTTACTCACCTCGCGTCTTGGCACATTCAAAATCACACCTGTAACCCAGGAGGACACCCTCACAAGCCGAATCTGTGAAGGATTAAGGGAAGTGCGGGATATAGAGACAGGTAAGATTGCGCCCAAAACTGCAAGAGCATTCCTCGATGAGCTTTGAAGTCAGAACAACAAACCGTTTTGAAAGGTCGGCCAAATCACTTCTTAAGAGATATCGCTCCTTAAAAGCCGATCTTATGGAATTCATATGTTCCCTTGAGAACAATCCTTTTCAGGGGACTGAACTTAGCCCCGGAATAAGGAAAATACGCATTGCCATTGCATCCAAAGGTCGAGGAAAATCCGGAGGCGCAAGAATAATCACTTACACCATCGAGGTCAGGAAAAACGAAGGGACAGTCTATCTTATTGACATTTATGACAAAAGTGACTATTCCACTGTAGACGTAGCGGTTATCAACAAGGCCATAGAAGATATGGGGTTGTAGGAGCGCCCCCTACATCTGCTCACTCCACGTAGAACTGCGTGCGGAAGAACTGGAACTGGGGCACGACGGCGCGGTTCCAGTACGCGGCATTGTGGGCGCCGTGCTGCGTGAGATAGGTGTGGGCAATGCCCATTTCGGTAAGCTTGCGGTGAAGATTGTTGTTCACCTCGTAGAAAAAGTCCTCGCTGCCGCAGTCAAATATGATATTCAGCATTCCCGGCTTCAGATTTTCCACCGCCGTCATAACCGTATGGCTGTCCCAACGCTCGGGATTCTCGTCGCGCGCTCCGAGACGGCGAGCCATATCCCAGTTTCCCGGGAAAGGACGGATATCCACTCCGCCGCTTGAGGCGCCCGCGTTGGCAAAGACATCGGGATGACGCGTAGCGAGCCACAGCGCGCCGTGGCCACCCATGCTGAAACCTGATATGGCGCGTCCGCGGCGGTCGGCACGTGTGCGGAAATTGGCGTCTATCCAAGGTACGAGATCCTTGATTATGTAATCTTCCATCTGCAATGTGGAATCAATGGGCGAATTCCAGTACCATGAGTTGAGTCCGGCCGGACATACAATAATGGTGTTGTAGGCCGTGGCCATGCTGTCAAGATCTATCACCGTGCTCCACGACTTTTCATTGCCTCCATGACCATTCAGCAAATACACCACGGGGAAACGTTCAGATACGCTGTCGGCGTATGATGCGGGAAGAGCCACCGTGACCGGCGCGGGCGACGGTATATGGGTGGTGGGAACACTGTGGGGAGTTATGGCCAGGGCGCACAAGCCCGACATAAGGGAGGCCATGACGGAGAAAATGTGTTTCATGGGGTGATGGTGAATAATAATTAAAGATTGCATGCAAAAATAGCGGAGTTGGACGCATTTTCCCTAAATTTGTAATCCCATTGCCATAACTATGGCGGCATACCAACTCAAAACACCGAATAAATGAAAATAGGCATAATTGTAGCGATGGACAAGGAGCTGAAGCTTCTGATACCGCTCCTGAACGATTGCACCACAAAGGATATCGACGGTTACCGTTTTTATTGCGGAACCGTAGGCAATACAGACATCATAGCCATGAAGTGCGGCATAGGCAAAGTGAACGCCGCCCTCGGAACGATGGTGATGATCGAGAACTTCGAGCCTGAACTTATAATCAACACCGGAGTGGCCGGAGGCACCGGCGGCAATGCCGGAGTGCTCGACATCGTGGTGGGGACACGTGTAGCCTACCATGACGTTTGGTGCGGCCCCGGAACAGAGTGGGGCGACGCAGCCGGATGTCCCCGCTTTTTCCACACCGACAGCCGCGTGAACTCCCTTGCATGTCTTCAGGAAGGCGACACCGTGAAGCACGGGCTGATATGCTCCGGCGACATTTTTGTGGCCGACCCAGAAGTGCTCGAAGGCATTCGCCGCCATTATCCCGACGTTGACGCCGTTGACATGGAGTCGGCAGCCATCGCCCAGGTATGCTATATCCGCAATGTGCCGTTCGCGTGCATGAGGGTGATTTCCGACACCCCCGGAGCCGACGACAACATAGCGCAGTATGAAAACTTCTGGCAGGAAGCGCCAGAGCACACCTTCGGGCTGCTGCGCCATATAATCAACGAGCTTGCCGAGGACTCCTGCGCCCACTGACACCCCCAAGACCCTTACGAAAATGGAAAAGATAGCAAGTTTCACCATAGACCATCTGAGGCTGCTCAGAGGGGTGTATGTGTCGCGCGTGGACACTCTGCCGGGAGGTGGCAAAGTCACCACTTTCGACATCCGCATGACCGAGCCCAACCGCGAGCCCGCGCTTACCCCGCGTTCGCTTCACGCAATGGAGCACCTTGCAGCCACATATCTGCGCAACCATCCCCTGTGGGGAAAAAGAATTGTCTACTGGGGCCCGATGGGATGCTGCACGGGAAACTATCTGCTGCTGGAAGGCACTCCCTCCCCCTCTGAAATTCTGCCGCTGCTGCGCGAGCCTTTCCGGTTCATATCCTCGTTTGAAGGCGCGGTTCCCGGCGCCCCGCCCCGCGCCTGCGGCCACG
>VSPV01000186.1 GCA_009775605.1 Paramuribaculum sp. | reverse complement strand
GTCGTAAGGAGCAGACCACCAGCGATTATCTTTATCATAGCGGTTGATATCCGAACCCATTACGTTAAACGGGGCTACGGACATCAGTCCGTTAGGCGTTACCGCCCCCGGATTGGTAGTTCCAAAATTAGTGGTGCCAATAAATGGATTCACCCAATCTACCGGATCTTTTGCATTTAGACTGAACCAGACAAGGCAGACAGACACCCCTAACGACAACAACTTTTTCATATTGAATTATGCTTTATGAATTCGATTATTTCTGAGAGGTGCCCGAACGCCATGCAGACAGTTGTATCAGCAGCACCATAGTAAACTGCCACGCGGTCGCCGTCGGTGAGTGCAGCACAAGGGAACACCACATTGGGAACATCGCCGGCAAGTTCGTAGGGTGCGGCAGGTGCCAGAAGATATGGTTTTGTGCGATACATCACACGAGAAGGATCCTCGCGGTCGAGCAGCACGGCTCCCATTGAATACCTGAAACCGTTGCAGGTATTGATTACTCCGTGGAAGAACATGAGCCAGCCTTCATCCGTAAGAATAGGAACCGAACCGGCGCCAACCTTTGTACACTGCCATGCGCTCTGGTCGAAAGGAGCCGGACTCATCACATGACGATGCTCTCCCCAGAATTTCATGTCGGGACTGTAGCTCAACCAGATGTCGCCGAAAGGAGTATGCCCGTTATCGCTGGGACGGCTCAGCATGGCATATTTGCCATTGATTTTTTCAGGAAACAGCACACCGTTGCGGTTGAACGGAAGAAACGCATTCTCGCACTGGTAGAACTCTTTAAAGTCGAAGGTGTAACCGATGCCGATTGTGGGGCCGTGGTAACCGTTGCACCACGTAATCCAGTATCTGTCGCCGATGAACGCTACTCGCGGGTCATATTTATAGTCCGAATCTATCATGTCGGTATTGCCAGCCTTGAACACGATAGGCTCATGATTGATTTCCCAGTTTACACCATCGGTACTGAATCCGGCGAATATATTCATCTGGACAGCTTTGTTGTCGCAGCGGAATACGCCTGCGAATCCGTCGCCGAACGGAACTACGGCACTGTTAAAGATACTGTTGGAAGTCGGTATCTGATATCTGTTAATTATCGGGTTACGGCTGAAACGCCACATTACATCCGTACAACCGGCAGGACGCTCCTCCCACGGAATATTATTAAGATTCTGATTCATTATATCTTTATTTTGAAATGTGAATACTCATGCAACACCTTCACTCTCAGTCAAGGCTTCATTCAAACTACCTTCTATCTTACCTTTATCGTTATCATATGTGAATGGAATAAATCGGGTTATTGTAAGCGGAATGAATATCATAATCAGCACAAGAGTAAAGAAATGGCTGAAGCCGCCGACTTCATCACACAACCACCCGCTGAACATGCCCGGAAGCATCACGCCCAGATTCATAATTCCCGAAGCAAAAGCATAATGTGCCATCTGATGTTTTCCCGGAGCGACCTGTTGCATCATGAACAAAGTCAATCCGACAAATCCAAAGCCATATCCAAAATACTCCAGGATTATACCGGATGCGATAAGCCATTCGGTAGAAGGCTGGTATAGCGCAAAATATGTATAGACCGCGAAGGGCAGATTAAAAACAAGGGCCAACGAGAACAAGGTTCTCTTCAATCCGAAACGTGAAATGTAATAGCCGCCGAGTATCGAACCTATGACAAAAGCAGCTGCGCCGAAAGTTCCGTAGTATAAACCAATCGCCTTATCAGAAAGGCCGAGACCTCCTTCTGCAATACTCGTTTTAAGAAATATGGGGACAATCTTCATTACAAACCCTTCGGCAAAACGGTACAGAATTATAAAAGCGATGTAATACCAGATATGGCGCTTGGTAAAAAAGTCTTTTATCACTTCTTTTAAGTCGGTTGCCACTTGCTTCACAGAGATATTGCTATCGGAATGACATTCATTCATCGGTATCATACAGGCATTGTACATCGAGAGTACAACCATCAGAATCGCGACAGTGCCGAGAACAGTCATCCACGCGCCTTTTGCGCCTATACCAAGTTCTCCCAATGTGCCGGCAAGCCAAACCAACAAGCCGGTACCGACAATTTTGGCTATATTGTAAAAGGCACCTTGCCAGCCAATATATTTCGACTGTTGGGAATTATCTAATTCGCTCATGTACACGCCATCACCTGCTATATCATGTGTTGCTCCACTAAAAGCGATTAATGCCAGTCCGCAAATCGATGCCATGAAAAAATCGGATAAAGTGAGACTCAGAGCCACCATGCCGAACATTATGCCGGTAAACAATTCCGTCGTCACGACATAGAATTTCTTGGTCTTGTAGATTTCCATGAACGGACTCCATAACGGCTTCAATGTCCAGGGCAACATAATCAATGATGTCCAGAAAGTGATGGCCGCATTGGATATCTCAAGACCCTTATACATCAGTACGACCACCATATTCAAGACTACAAACGGCAGTCCGGCAGCAAAATAAACCGAGGGTACCCAGGCAATCGGGCTATTACTTATTTTCATCACAGGAGAACGAATAGGGATAAGAGTCCTTGTTTATCTGTTTTGACATATTCGGTTCCGAGACCATGTCAAAATCAATCTGTCCGCCGTCAAGAATTATACCATGAGTGATATAGTTCCTGTTATAATCAGTCCCATTTACCATGAGACCGGCGACATAGGGCGTATCTTTAGTATTATTATCGGCATTGAGGATAAGTGTGCGGCCGTTTTCAAATTTCAAAACAGCCTTTCGGAACAACGGGCTACCCAAAGCATACTGGTCGGATGCAGGAGTCACGGGATAGAATCCCAAAGCGGAAAACACATACCATGCCGAAGTCTGTCCGTTATCCTCATCACCGCAATATCCGTCGGGAGTCGCTGAGTACATCCTGTCCATCACCTCGCGGACATGATACTGCGTTTTCCATGGCTGGTCAGTCCAGTCAT
>VSPV01000185.1 GCA_009775605.1 Paramuribaculum sp. | reverse complement strand
TAACACTTGAAAGGCCATGTCCGCCTTTTCATGTCTCTGAACCTTAAGTAAACAGCATTGGCGTGCATCCCTACAATTTGGACGGTAATTTTAGTTCTGGTACATTCTCCCACCTTTCGCAATTTTAAAACAACCCTCCTCCCCTTTGAAGGTTACCAAACTCCACAACCTTTCAAAACAACAGGGAAAGCACGAATATGCCTCCCCTGACAGTCATTGTCTCGGATTCAAGTATGCTCCCGCGAGCATCCTACTATTGCATGTAGCAATCCGAATCCCAGCGCGCCACATTATTTTCTATATATTCCGCTATTCTATTTCCGTCATGATTTCCTCTGATTATATGGTCATGATAGCGGCCTTGCCATCCAAACTCAATTCCATTCCGTCTGGCAAATCTTGTAACAGCCTGCTTATATCCCCCAACGACTACGCCTAATGCTGTCCTCTCTGCAGGAATACTCCCCGGCGTATCCGCATGTTGCCGAATACGTATAATGACATGAACATGATTAGGCATTACCACAAATAGCGGAACCTCTACATATGAATAGTGAGTGCACAAGGACTCCAACGAATCATGCGCAAATTTACCAATAGCCGAAAGTTTCATAACATCTTCGGAAATTTCACCGAAGTAATGTTTTTTATCCCTGGTACAGATTGTAACAAAATAATCTCCACCGGAATAGTCATGAAATTCAGCCCGTATATTTTTTCTTTGCGGATACAGGATGGCGGATGCACCGTGGTGCATCCCTACATCCTTATCATCATCAGCCATTCCTCAATCAGAACTCCACCGCAATCATCACCGGGAAGTGGTCGCTGGGGGTGCGGGCGCGGTAGCCTTTGATTTCAACCTCGCTCGGGGCGTCGATGGCCTCCATGTCCACGGGGGCGTCGTGGGTGCGGTAGGTGTCAGTGAGCACGCCGTAACGTTTCACCTTCACTTGCGGCGACACAAATATATGGTCTATGCGGCTGTCGGTGTATCCGGTGGTGTAGTAGCTGTTGAAAGTGCCGTTGGGAGCATACACCAGATCGGCAACATTATATGAGTCGGCAAGCACGCCCGAATTGGCAAGCTCCTTATACGATCCGTGGGTCTGGTCGACGTTGAAGTCGCCGGTGAGGAACGTGGGTAGTTCGCTTCCGAATTCCTTCATTTTCTTCTGCACAAGCTTGGCGCTTTCCACGCGGGCCGTCTTGCCTATGTGGTCCATATGGAGGTTGAAGAAGAGGAATTCGCGTCCCGACGGTTTGTGGCGGAATTTGCCCCAGGTGCAGATGCGGTTGCACACCGCGTCCCAGCCCAGGCCCGGACGGTCGGGAGTCTCCGAAAGCCAGAAATCCCCGTGGTCCACTACCTCGAAGAGATCCGTACGGTAGAATATCGCCGAGTGCTCCCCCTCTTCTTTGCCGTCGTCGCGGCCTATGCCTATGTAGTCATAGCCGGGAAGTTCGGCCTTCAGCTCCTCAAGCTGGCTCTTGAAGCCCTCCTGGGTGCCGAATATCTCGAAATCATGGAACCGGATGAGCTTTGCCATCACGGGATAGCGGCGTCCCCAGCCGTCGCCCTGCACGGAATCCTGATGGTTTTTCTGACGGAGATTATACGAAGCCACATTGATATCCACATCGGCGGCATAGGCGCCGGCTGTCATGCCCACGGCCAGAACCGCTGACAACAGGACTTTTGAAAGATTGTGAAGCATATCTGATATTGTTTGGTTTATTGTAATCTGTTTCTCCACAAATTTAACCATTTATTTCCAATGATTTGCACAAAAGCGCCCACAGTGTTAATTTTGTAATGACATGGACACGTATTTTCCTTTTGCTACGCCGTTCTATATGATGGCGAAACCGGCCGGAGCCCAGTGCAATCTGGCCTGTGACTACTGCTACTATCTCGAGAAAGCCCATCTTTACCCTCGCGAGACGGTGCGGCGCCAGACATCGATGACCGATGCCACCCTCGAACGTTTCATCCGTTCATATCTTGAGGCGCAGACCACTCCCGAAGTGCTTTTCACGTGGCACGGCGGCGAAACCCTCCTGCGCCCCATCTCATTCTACCGCCGGGCCATAGAGTTGCAGAAAAAATATGGCGGCGGACGTCCCATCGACAACTGCATACAGACCAACGGCACCCTGCTCACCGACCAGTGGGCCAGGTTTTTCCACGATGAGGGATGGCTCGTGGGCGTGTCGATAGACGGCCCGGAACGTTTCCACGACGAATACCGGCGCAACCGTGCCGACGCGCCTTCGTTCGCAAAGGTAATGGCCGGAATAGACCTCCTCCGCAAACATTCCGTGGAATGGAACGCGCTGGCGGTGGTCAACGATTACAATGCCGACCATCCCGAGGAGTTCTACGACTTCTTCAAGTCAATCGACTGCCGTTTCCTGCAGTTCTCCCCTATCGTGGAGAGACTCACCCCGCATGCCGACGGCCGCCATCTCGCCTCTCCCGCGCAGGCCGACGCGCCGCTGGCACCCTTTTCCGTAAGCCCCGCGCAATGGGGCGAGTTCCTCTGCCGGCTGTTCAACCGCTGGGTTGTGGCCGATGTGGGCAATCTCTACGTGCAGATTTTCGATTCCACCCTCGCCAACTGGGTCGGAGTGCCCCCGGGAGTATGCTCTCTGGCTCCCACCTGCGGCCACGCAGGTGCAATGGAATTCAACGGCGACGTCTACGTATGCGACCACTTCGTGTTTCCCGAATACAAGCTCGGCAACATCCACTCCAGCTCAATGGTGGAGATGATGTGCGGCCCCGTGGCCCGCGATTTCGGCGAGGCCAAACGCTCCGCCCTTCCACGCCAGTGCCGCGAGTGCCCGTGGCTGAAGCTCTGCAACGGCGAATGCCCTAAAAACCGCATTGCCCGCACTCCCGACGGCGAGCCGGGCCTCAACTACCTCTGCGAAGGCTATGCCCGCTTCTTCGCCCACACCGCTCCCGCCATGCAGTGGATGTCCCGCGAATACCAGGCCCAACG
>VSPV01000184.1 GCA_009775605.1 Paramuribaculum sp. | reverse complement strand
ATATTCCACCCTGCGGACATCAGCTGTGCGCAAACCGACAATATCCTCTTGTGTCGCCGGCATATAGTTAAAGAAAATGGCGACCTCTTCGCCGGTGTTGTCTGAAACCGAATTATCTATCGGATTTATTCGGATCTGGGGAATCGCCATTTGTCGCAAAAGATCTACTGCATTTTGTGCTGCATTTTTCTGACGCTGTGAAGGCAGATAGACTGTGCGGTCAGAATATGCGGAAGCCATTTGCCCCTCGACCTGGACTTGTTGTAGATAAACAGCATCAATGGGCATGATGATGTCGCCGACATTAAAATCTGTGAGGCGGCGGTAGGTGGTTTTGTAGCCTACACAACTTAGCTTGGCGATAACATTACGGCTGTCGCAAGGAATGGTGAAACGACCGGCATTGTCTGCCACGCCGTATGTGATGACGGTGGAATCTTTGGGAGCAAGAAGCAATATCGTAGTTCCCGGAGCCGGTTGGTGTTCTTCATCAAGGACTCGGCCGCAGTAGCTGAACTTGCCGTGTTGCAACGCTTCTACATAGTACCTGCCGCCGGAACTGATGACCGACACCGGATTCAGTCCGATTACCTGTCTGAGCATTTCGTATGCATCGTTTGTATGTATGGTAGCCGTAACCGGATATTTGTCGAGTTCATTGTAAATGAAGTTGATGTGAATGTCGGGATGCTGCCCGGCTATCTGCACGAGCGCATCGGCGAGAGGTGTATGGTTGAAGCGGTAGCTGAATTTCTGAGCAAATGCGGTAGCGACACAAAGCATCACCGCAAAGAGAATAATAAGGCGTTTCATTTTACGGTCAATACTTTGTCTGTGAGTGTAATATTGATTTGCTCGAAGTTGTTTAGCTGTTCTACAACCTCACTGAGAGGCAGAGACTGATCCCATTCAAAATATAGCTTCAGAGATTTGGCTGCATCTTGATTGAACTTGACCGTTGCACCGTAATATCCGCCTATGTCTGCAAGGATTCTTTCAAAGTTTTCTCCTTTGAATACAATGGTTTCTGGCAGCGGAGTTGTTTCATCCGGGATGGTATCAGTCGGAGCGACATTGGAGTTGGCTATGACAGTCTGTTTCTGCGGTTCGGTTTGCTCTGTCTTCGCCATTTCTTTATTGGCATTGAAATAATGGGTCACACCGATAGTGGCGGACACCACAGCGAGGGTGCCGACAAGTGCGATTATAACCGCTGCGGCGTTGCGCGATGCCATAAAGAATATCAAACCGAGGATAACGGGTCTGCGTTTGGGCTGCTTTGCCTCAAAGCGCCGCCATTCCTCGTCAAGATTTATCTCGGCTACGGGCGCGGAAGCATCCGCTGTCTTTCGTAGCATGTCATATACTTCGCGAGCCTCAGAGTCGGTGAGAATCTGCTCGACCTCGGCATCGCTATAATTTTCAGGGTGCTCCAGAGCATCGAGGAGCCGGTTGATATTGTCTTTCATTTGCGGTTGAAATTTTGACGTAAGACATCCATTGCATGACGCAAGTGCTTATAGACAGCCATCTCGCTGACACCTAATTGCCCGGCGATTTCACCGTAGGACATACGCTCATTGAAGCGCATTTTCACTATTCGTCTGTCTTGCATAGTCAACGATTGATCTATCAGCTCGTTCAACCGCGCCACATCCTCCGGGTCGGGCCATTCGTCATCTTCAATCTCATCGAGATCGAGAGCGTAGAGATTGTTGAACCGTTTGCGCAGCGAAAGGCTGCGGAGATACTTTAGTGATGCAAAACGTACAGCCGTAAGTAGATAGGCGGGAGTGACGATTGACAGGTTTTCCGACAGCACCGACTCGAAGACATCGTGCACAATGTCCCTTGCTGTATCCGCGTCATGCAGCAGGCGTATCGCCAGTGTCAGCATGGCCGTATAGTTGCTTCGGAAAAGCTTTTCTATGTCGCTATTTGTCGTCATACACTTATTAAAACCACAACTTCTCAAAAACCTAACCCTGTAAGTGTAAAAATATTTCGAGAAATTTTGAATCAGACTGTAAAATTACTGAAATCCCTGACATTAAGGTGAATTATCCTATAATACCGTGATTACTTACCGCTCGTTAATCTCTACGAAAAGCAACGTTATATCCGATTCAAGCATTTTACGCAGGACAACGTAATGGTTTTAGCGAGAATTGTATTAACTGTTATTACTGTCCGGTAAACTTTAGGGGACAATAAAAAACTTAGGGCTGCTTCCATTTGCAGGAGTCAGTCCTAAATGGTTATTTTGGTGTCGCCAAACTATCCAAGAACAACCATGAGTAAAAGTACAAATTTCTTCGGACAGCCGATATACGGACAAAATCACTTGATCGTGAAAAAATAGTTGAAATGAGCCGAAAACACGGCAGAGAGAAGTATGTCAAGGCTATTATTGATGACAAAGACCGGATGGAGCCGATGATAGAAAACAGCGGGCTGGAATGGACAATTGTCCGTTGCACCACTGTAAAAGATACACCGTCGAAAAGTCATATCGCAGTTTCTTTAGATGGCAAAGGCATCAGATACAGTATAGCTGCTCCGGATATGGCTAAGTTTGTAGTAGCTCAATTGGCCGACAATCGTTTTTTGTTTAGAACTCCTGTCATAAGCAATTGAAACTGAAGTGAGACACTTAAATCTGTCAGGACGTTGGTTTTAAGTACTATTCTGTAACGGTAATATGAGGTGGTTCGATGTGAGGCTTACAAAACGAAATATGCTTAGTGACAATTAAAGCACTGGGGCTCCGCTGTGGCAACGTGTATATCTCGCCATATTTACCGGTGAATATCCGGATCAGCGTGGATTGGCAGACGGAAATTAGATCTCATGGGCGGAATGATGAAAGATTTTATCGAGGATGGAGGTTTTGGCTTTTTTGATGTGAATATGCACTTTGGATGTCCTCTTGTCGAGGAAGATTATCGATGCATTGAGAACTATAGCTACCCATTCTTCAAAGTCGACAATTCCGTTGATGCGGCTCAGGGAGAGTTTATGGAATGGGGAGTCGGGGG
>VSPV01000183.1 GCA_009775605.1 Paramuribaculum sp. | reverse complement strand
CAATATGTCAATTTCGTTAATCATCATCCGATTGGGCGGATAAAATATTCTCTAATTTAATTCAACCAACAGGTAAGGATTATCTTATGGTAAGAAATCTGAAACAACCGCTGGAACATCCGGCTGAATCTACCGGCGTAGGACAGTCAAATATCGCAAGCCGATATTTATTGTTAAGTTCAAAGGAAATCAGGATAGAAGACAGCGACCACTTCTATTCTGTCAGCGTTCCATTATTATAAAGAATCCTGTTATGAATGTACTTATAATAGAAGACGAGATACATAACGCCGACAGGCTCACAAGGCTTCTCAACAGCAGCTTTGACGACATAACGGTTTACGGGCCTCTGCCAAGTATCGCCGATATACGCCGATTTTTTAATGAACCGGAAAAGATCGACCTAATTCTTGCCGACATACGCCTTTCCGACGGACTGAGTTTCGACGCGCTGAAGGATATTCCCGGCGACATACCCATCATTTTCACCACCGCTTACGATGAATATGCCCTTAAAGCCTTTCATTACAACGGAATCGCCTATCTTCTGAAACCGATTGACAAGGAAGAACTTGTCGAGGCTGTCGAGAAAAGCAGAAGGTTGACAGCTCCGTCAGCAACAAAAGGGATAGCCGAGATTTACAGGCTCCTGCAAGGGAAACCGGAGGTATATCGCCAGCGGTTCCTTGTAGCGGAGAAAGACGGATATATCACCGTACCGGTATCCGAAATCAGCTACATTTCCACCGAGTCAGGACTTGCACGCCTGTATCTTAAAAACAAGAGGCAATATCACATAGACATGGCTCTCGATGATATTGACACGCAGCTCGACCCGTTGCAGTTTTTCAGGGCGACCCGCCAGCAGATAGTGAACATATCGTCAGTCCAACGGATTTCAAACTGGTTCAACCGCAAGATCAAGATAATCCTTTCGGAGTACCCCGATGCAGAGATTGTCGTAGGCAAAGATAAGGTCACGCGCCTGAAACAATGGCTCGACCGTTGAAATGACAGCAAGGATGTTTGAAATTCAAGCAATTAAAGAACAATACCTAATATGTCAATATTAGGAGACATCATTATTAAATTAAGTATGACAGTTAATCACCTTTTTAATTGTGGTTAACTGTCATACAATTAAAGACGTAAAGGTCGATATATAGTGCAGAAAGTAGAAGGTGATGGTTGATAGGGCGATTGAGATTCTGCTACGAGAGAAGATTTGTCGCTCTGCTCTGGACAGGTATCAGTGGATTGTACTGACTGCGTAGCGTTAGTCGCTTTTATTTCCTCGCCGTCATTATCATCGCGTTTGGGAGCAAGGGCGGCGGTTATCTTGCGGTCGAGGGCGGCAAGGTCGGATTTGAGTTGCTTCAGTTCGTCCTCTTTGCCCCATGACTTCGAGATGATAGCTTCGAGTTGAGGAACATCGGCTTTGAGTTTGGCGGTGCGTTCCTCATATTGGGCGATGATGCCGGGTATCTTCTCCAGAGCGTTGACAAAGTTCATGCAGGCGGCATGGGTGTCGCTCATGGCAATGAAGCCGTTGTTGAACTTGTATTTGTAGTTGCCTTCAACTACAAAGCGGTTCTGAACAGACTCTTTGCCGTCAACGAGAGTACGTTCCGAAATAATGCTGATGGGAAAGCCATAGACTTCGCCGATGCGCTTGTACTGACCGTGAGTGTCGGTACGCTGCGCCAGTCCTTGCAAGTGGATACCCATGTTCTTCTCATCGGATAGGTTGCAGGTGTCTATGATGAGATTGTTGAGCGGATTACCCTCCTTGTCTCTCCTGACAACTGCCTCGTAGCGGGCGACATCAGCCTTCATCCTTTCGATAGCCGCTTCGTTGTTGGCAATGTCGTGGGTGATGGTCTGGTGTCGAAATCTGGAATCAGAAATGCCCTTGTTGTGTGCCTTGCGCTCACTTTCAAGCGAGGCTATGCGCTTTTCGAGTTTCGCCTTTTCCAACAAGTCGGTGTTACCGCTTAGAATAGCCATATACTCCGAGAAGTTCATGCCGTTCTTTTCGTCCATTGCGCCCTCGTCGATGGTTCTCGCCCCCAACGCGCCACGTTTCAACTGCGATATGAATGTCTGCTTGCAGTGGAGAAGATTGAACTTGTAGGAATCCAGCGACCTCTCCACGGCATAGATTATCACATCCACCTTGTTGTCGTTGTAGAGTTTTGCGACCTCGTTCCCCTTGCGTATGGCACGGCCCTCCCGCTGCTCCAAGTCGCTGGGACGCCACGGTGTGTCGAGCTCATGGACGCAAACTGCTCTTTTCTGGGCATTTACGCCTGTCCCCAGCATGGATGTCGAGCCGAACAGCACCCTTACGGTTCCCTCGTTCATAGCCTCGATGACGGCTTTCCGTGATTTCTCGGTCTTGCACTCCTGTATAAACCGGATTTCATGCGCCGGTATGCCGTAGTCCTCGACAAGTTTGCGCTTGATTTCACTGTAAACCGACCACTCGCCGGGCTTGTATGTTCCCAAATCGCTGAAAACAAACTGCGTGCCTTTCTGGGCGTCGAACTTACGGTAATACTCGGCTATCATACGGGCGCAATGCGAGGCTTTGTTGTCCGGATGATCCTCATAGGAAGGGTCAATCATACGCATATCAAGAGCCATCTTGCGGGCATAGTCCGTAGCGATGAGCATCTTTCCTTTCCTCTCCTTATCCGACAACGCTCCGCGCCCCAGCAAAGTGGCATCGCCTGTTTTGGCAAATTCCATCAGTTTCTGAATGAACTCCTCCTGCTGTGGCGTCGGGGGTATGTTATGGAGTATCTCCCGTTTTTCAGGACGGTCAACACCCACATCCTCCGCCGTGCGGTAGTCCGTGATCTCATTGTAAAACGCCGCCAATTCCGGCACCTTGATAAAGTACCTGAACCTGTCCTTAGCCACAATATTATTGGTGACATTGAACTCGAAGTCCGTGGTCTTTTTTGCAAAGATCGCCGCCCATGCGTCGAAACAGCGGATAACTCAACGCATAGAAAACCGATATAATTGGATATGGCTAAATATAAAGAATATCAATGATTTAGTGAA
>VSPV01000182.1 GCA_009775605.1 Paramuribaculum sp. | reverse complement strand
GGTGGGGATTCGCGAAAGATGTTTTTAGGGGGTTATATTCTATGGATCTTAAGGGGGATTTTATGCAATGGGCTGAAGGTCAGAGGGCGCGAATGGTGGGGGGATTATGTAATACTCCTGGTTCGCAACCATATGATACGGGTTCGCAACCTATGATACGGGTTCCCAATCATATGATTCTGCTTTGCAACTATATGATAATCGCGCTGTCCACGTTGTAGGAGGTTTCGACTCCAAGAACCTCTATGCGGCGATTTTCATTCTTGTTCAGGTGGTAAAACCGCACGCTGTCGGCCGTGGCGTCTATGATGCCACGTATCTTCTCTTTGAGAAGACAAAACTGAGCTTCGGTAAGTTCACATTCGAATACTGAGTTCTGCACTCTCTGCCCATGATCAAGACATGCTTTTGCTACTTTACGCAGACGCTTGGGTCCGGATGTGTCGGTGGTATCTACATCGTATGTCACAAGAATATACATTGGCTTTATTTTATTAGGAAAACGGGATAATCATCAATATCTTTTCTTATATACCGTGCCATCATCAGCGCCTGAACGTGGGGCAACAGTCCAATCTCAACCTTTTCGTTCAGATAGGGATGGATTATGGTCTCGCGTTTACGGTTCTGCCAGGCCGTGAGAAATGTCTTTCTGCCATTGTCGGTCAGAACAACTCCGTAATCCCCCTGATGCATAAAATCTTTTGGTGTAATCTGACGCTTGTTGATCAGTGAAAGCACAAAGCGGTCGCCGAGATACGCCCTGAACTCCTCCATCATGTCGAGAGCCAGGGAAGTGCGGCCGGGTCG
The DNA here is from genome assembly GCA_009775605.1 of Paramuribaculum sp. Classification (GTDB taxonomy): domain Bacteria; phylum Bacteroidota; class Bacteroidia; order Bacteroidales; family Muribaculaceae; genus Paramuribaculum. Next base: position 2,296 of record VSPV01000182.1, on the reverse strand, counting down.
CAACGAATGAAGAAAGCCCACATACGGGTCGAGGCCCACGGTTTCAAGAGCAGCAGCGATATCATTTGCTATCAAGGTATATGCCAACGACAACATGGCATTCACCGCATCGCCGGGCGGTCGGCGGCTTCGTCCATTGAATGGGAAAGACTCTTTCTGATTCAGGATAAGGCACGGCAGAACATTAAAATATATGTTTGACGCCATCCCTTCGAATCCTATCAGCTCATTCTTGTCGCTGGCGGCAAGCGCCCGGTTTTTGTTCAACTCGAGCATTGAGACGGCCGCCTCCACTTCCTGACATCCACCGTAATCCCGACAGTAGCGCCGGAGTATGCTACGGTAGTTCTGAATCTTGGCCGCAATCATGAGTTTTGCCACATGGAGTGACCATTCTTCATCGTCGGCCAGTGAATACTGTGCTTTCCGGAGAAGCACATTTCCACGCACAGCTCCCTGAACACGGCTAATGAATCTACCGTTTGGCGAGAGAAAGGTCAGTGCAATGCCACTTTCACCACACAGCTTCATAAGGCCCGGACTTGCCCCCATGTAACCGAAGGTTACGATGGCCTCGATGTTTATGGCCGGAATCCGGAACACCTCCTCCTGCCTGACAGACACTACGATATTCTGCCCGTCTTTGCTGAGATAGGCTTCAGGCGTGGTGACGTAAAGCGTATTCAATAATTTTCTCATAAGAGATTATGTTTAAGATAAGACTCAACATTGCCACAACCTTTTACGCGTGGAACACAGATATCTTTCAGCGAACACCTGCCGCAATGCTTACCGCCGGAGGCCATCGGAATCTGTCGGCTCTCATATATCCTATGCATCTCCGTGGCGCATTCTTTCACAATGTCACGCAACCGTGGCGTGATTTCCACACCGACCCGATGACGGATCTCGCCATAGAAGAAAGCGCCGTAGGATATACGGATGGAATACATCTCTTCAAGGCACATGGCCTGCGCGGCAAGCTGCACCTCATCCACCTCATTTGTCTTTGGCTTTCCATGCTTATATTCCACGGGCAGAGGAGTCCAACGTCCGGGATATCTGGGATGCTGAATGGTATCAGTGACGCCGTCGGCCGGCAGAAGCTCTATGGCATCACTGATACCGTAAAGACCAAGTTGGCGGGAGGCGATACTGACGGAACGCAGGATTATATGCTCACCGCACTTCTGACGATAAAACGGATCATCCACATGCTTGTGCAGCAGCTGCCCTTCAACCGTAAGCCGATTGTCTTCCCACTGCTGCTCAAGATGAATGAGAGCCCATTGTCGGGGACAGAACCTGAAGTGCTGTATCCCCGACAACATCAGCATATCGTCTTCCTTATACATACCCGATGTTATATCAGCTCCTCCACCGTGACATTTGCAGGCATAGCCTCCTTATCGATTGTCACCCTGTAGTCGCTGAAAGAGCGAGGGGCGCTATCGCATGTTTTCTCAATCTTAACCAAGTCAAACAATTTGTTGGCAGGTGCATTTCCAAGAATGGAATCATGTTTGAATACGATAAGTTTCTGCGCACTCATGAGTCCGCGGGCGGCCGATCGGTCAACGTCAAACATATTCTTCAGCGCTTCCCAGAAGAGTTCGAGATCCTCTTCCGAGAAACCGGTCTGTTGGGCAAGGTTGGCCGAGATAAAACCGTGACATATATAAAGACCGTAAGGCACCGTGGCTTTGCGGCCCATTGTACGGTTATCTCCCTTTTGTTTTTCAGCTTCTTTTTCGGTAGCCACAGCCATACGTGTGATGGAATGTTCAGCTGTCGCAATTGGATCTACGGATCTGGCAAATGTCAATTGCACGGCACCTCTCACCTGTCCGGCATTCTTTCCGGTTGACATAACGGCTCCGAAGGTGCGGATATCGTAGTAGTTCCTGCACATGAATCTGCGGGCGGCTTCGGTTTTATCTTTAGCCTCTTTCACCTCAGAATCGTCATGGGCTTTGTCTATCAAGGTATTCAAAACGGCTTTCTCTTTTATGAAAATATCGTAACCGTCAGCCAGTCCATTTGCTGTCTGGACATAGTTTCTTACTTTGCGTTTCAGACATACATCCGTCACCAGCCCCATTCCTGTTTCAGCATCCACACGCGGGAGGTTACCGGCATCCGGGTCGCCATTGGGATTTCCGTCCTGTACATCAAAGATATAAACGAAATCAATTCTGTTCTTAAGTTCTGACATAGCTATACCCGTTGGTTGAATTAAAAGGTGGATTCAAGTTATAAATGCAACACCTATGTTTTCGTTTAATTTTTGAGCGAA
>VSPV01000181.1 GCA_009775605.1 Paramuribaculum sp. | reverse complement strand
ATCCAGCACCTGTGATGATGCATGTTTTCATATTAAATCAATTGCGGTTGGTTATTATGTTTTTGTAGATTATCTCACCCAGTACCAAGTCAATGGGTTCGGTTATTTTTACATTGTAGGACGAACCTTTTAGAATCTTTATTTTAATGTCGGAGTTCGCAAACATAAGAGATGCGTCTTCAGTGTAGATGTTTCCTTCTGCCCGAGCCTTTTTATGGGCCTGTATCAGAGCTGAGGTATCGAACTTTTGGGGCAGTTGGACATTTATGAGTTCGGACCTGTCAAGATTCGATGTGATATGTTCTTTTCCTTTAAGGACTGTGAAAGGAATGTCATAGGCAAGTGTCGCATTTCGGCTCTCATCTTCGATAAGAATTTGGAATTCCGACTCTTTTACGAAAGGCCTGGCTGCTTCATGTATTATGACGTCGTTGTTTGACACTTGCTGGAGCCCATTGTACACCGATTCTTGTCTTAAAGCACCTCCCTGTACGTATTTTACAGGAGTTGTTATGGCGTATTCCTTAATCATCTTCTCCAAATGATTTTTGTATGAGTTATCGCATACTATGATGATTTCGTTTATCATAGTCAGGCGATCAAGACGTTCGATTGAGTGCATTATCATTGGTTTGCCTCCCAAAAGAAGATATTGTTTTGGAACTTCTTCTTTCATTCGGGTTCCGCTGCCGGCGGACAACAAGATTGCAGAGTACATAGTTTATATGATTTAAATTATTGGTGACATATGTATCCCACCTATCAGGGTGTTCTTCTGATTCTATGGAGTGTTTTGTGTAATACTGGATTTATATGCTCCATAAATGCTGCGTCTTTGCGCAGTTTGAGAATTGAGAAGTATATGGAAATTGCTGAAATCGGGCCTGCCGTCAGGTTGATGATATGCCATGGGCACAGGTAGGCGAGGATTGCGGCCGGCGCACACGCTATGGCTGAATATGCGAAATACGGCAGGAAGTCTTTGCACTGTTTCCAGTATCCAAGGCCGAACAGTTTTCCTGTATAGTATGTGTTTATTATGACGGCAATCTGTCCGTATATGACTTTGGATATGCATATGGCGAGTACACCGAATGGAATCGCTGCGAAAAGTATTGCTGTGGCTATGATTTTCTTGATTATTTCCAAGCGAAGGAAAAGGTCTGAGCGTCCTTTCACCTGCAGCAGATTCAGGTTCAGTTGGCATATGGGGTCGAATACGATTGCGAATGCGTATACCTGTACGAATATTATAGCACCAGACCATTTGTCTGTAAGGAGAAACAGTATCAGTGGCTTGGCGAGTGCGACTATAAGCATTACAAAAAAGACGACAAGCATCATCACAGATGAGATATAATTGCGGTAGACGCGTATCAGACGTTCGTCATCGTTCTGTATGCGGGAGAAGATAGGGAAAGTGACACGTCCAAACATCCCTGTTATCATATTTACGGGTAATGAGGACATTCCTTGTCCTCGGTAGTAGTTGCCCAATGCCGCAGGAGTATAGAACTTGCCGATGGCTATTGTTGTCAGTTCGGAATAGACCGTATGCAAAAGCCCTGATGCCATAAGTTTGCTTCCGTAGCCGAACAGGTTATTGAACGATTTTTTAGAAAACAACAGCAATGGTTTCCATTTTGTGGAAGTCCAAAGAAGAATTACCCTCATCACATTGGAGATTATGGACTGCCACACCAACGACCAGACACCCCAACCGAGATAGGCCAGCACCAGACATATTATGCCGGACACTACGGCGGATATGAAATTTATCCTTGCCTGTGTCTTGAAATCGACTTCGATTGTCAGTTTTGCACCTTGCACCATCCCGAATGCCCCGATAATCAGATTGACGCTGTAGAGCTTAGCGATAGGGGAAAGTTCCGGTTGTTTAAAGAAATGCGCTATCCATGGTGAACCGAAGAATATCGCGGCGGCGCATCCGGTAGCCACTGCTATGTTGAAATAGAATGCTGTGGAAAAGTCGGCCTCGTCTCTGTCAAGTTTCCTGACCAGGGCATTTGAGCTTCCGCTGTCGATGAGTGTCAGGGATATGCCTAAGAATATGCCGAGAAGCCCGACAAGTCCATAGTCTGCCGGAGTCAGAAGTCGGGCGACCACGATTCCGAGCAGGAACTGGACTCCTTGGATTGAGAACCGTTCAATCGCAGTCCATTTCACACCGCTCAACGTCTGTTGCTTTATCTCACCCATCCTTGTTTTGGACAATTATATGGACAGTATCGGCTTATATGCCCTATAACGGATTTCTCGTGGGTCAGTCGGCGTAGTAGCTGCCGTCGGCGGCGGAGGAGTAGCGGTAGCCGTAGTGGCGGCCGTAGCGGTGGTAGCCGTAGCCGGAGTAGATGTCGGTGCCGTTCAGGAGGATGGCCATGTTCTTGTAGCGGCCGCGGTCGTAGTATTCCTGTATGCCTTCGAGCTCGTCTTTCTCAAGCACACCGGCGCGCACCACGAAGATGGTCATGTCGGCCACGCGGTTGATCACTTTCGCGTCGGCCACTATTTCCACCGGCGGGCAGTCGAGCACAATGAAGTCGTATTCCTCCTTGAAGCCGGCGATGAGCCTGTCGAGCTTTTCGCTGGCGAGGAGTTCTGCGGGGTTGGGCGGCACGGCTCCGAGTCCGATTGCGTCGAGCCCGGACGTCGAGTCGGCCGATTTCCTGAGGATGTCTTTCAGGTCGGCGCGGCCTATCAGATAGTCGGTAAGGCCGGGGTTGGGGTTGCCCAGGATACGCGAGAGCGAGCCTTTGCGTAGGTCGCAGTCTATGAGCAGTACGCGTTTGCCCTTGATGGCAAGCACCTTTGCGAGGTTGACCGAGATGAACGTCTTTCCTGACCCTGGGTTGGCCGACGTCACTGCAATCACCTTGGCGGACTCCTGGCCGGAAGGGCCGCCGGACGTCTCGAAGAACTCGAGGTTGGTGCGCAGCACGCGGAAGGCTTCGTTGATGCCGTCGCGGTTCTGGTCCTCGACCACGATTTTCTTCTTCTGTATTTCCCGTTTCTTCTTGTCGAAGCGGTCGAACCCGCGTGCTTTCTTGAAGGCCACGGGAATCTCGCCGAGGAACGGGATTGTGAGCGAGGCGAGGTCTTTCTTGC
>VSPV01000180.1 GCA_009775605.1 Paramuribaculum sp. | reverse complement strand
CATTTTGGGAACAATTGCCCAAAAGTTTTAAACTTACAACGTGGTTTTCAGAATGATACGATTTTACCATGTACCCCCTTCCGTGGCACCATCGTTCTCGGCACGCCAGGCTCGGGCAAGTCGTTCGGTATCATAGACCCGTTCATCAGGCAGCACTCCGCGAAAGGTTTTGCCATGATGGTATATGACTACAAGTTTCCGACACTTGCCAAGACTCTTTTCTATCAGTTCTGCAAGAACAGGCATTACGGCAATCTTCCGCAGGGGTGCAGTTTCCGTATCGTGAATTTTACCGATGTGGAATATTCCAACCGCATCAATCCTATCCAGCGCAAGTATATTCCGGATCTTGCCGCCGCGTCGGAGACTGCGGCCACTCTGCTTGCCTCACTCAACAAGGGCGGCGGTGAGAAGAAAGGCGGCTCGGAGGCTTTCTTCACAAACTCAGCCGAGAATTTCCTTGCGGCCATCATATATTTCTTCGTTAACTTTCACCCGACTGGGTTCCTCAAAGGAAAGAAGCTCAGACGCTTCATTCTCCATGAGGGAAAGAAACTCGAACTTGTCATAAGGAACTGGGATGACTACAATGCCATCGACGCCGACGGTAACGTGGTGCTCGATTTCGTTGACCGTCTCGGCAAGGACGTATCCACCGACGAGGACAGGATGTTCGTTGACCTTAACAAGTTTTCCTATATCGACCGTGTGGGCAAACTTATACTTATAGACCGCTGCTGGTATGAGGACGAGAACGGTAACGAGGTGGAGCCGGACACCGTGACCGGAGAGTATTCCGATATGCCGCATGTGCTGTCGTTCCTCGGACGCAAGTATTCGGAGGTGTTCGACATTCTGATGATGGATGATAGGATTGCCTCGCTGATGGCTCCCTTCAAATCCGCTTACGAGAACAAGGCCAACGACCAGCTTGAAGGCATGGTGGGCACGCTCCGTGTCAACGCCGCACGCCTGGTTTCCCCGGAGGCATATTGGGTGTTCACCGGCGATGACTTCGACCTGAAGATTTCCGACCCGGCAAATCCGAGCTATCTCGTGATTGCCAACGACCCTGAGAAGGAGCAGGTGATTGGCTCGCTGAACGCTCTTGTGCTCAACCGTCTCATTACCCGTGTCAACTCCAAGGGGAATATCCCGGTGAGCATTATCGTCGATGAGCTGCCGACGCTCTATTTCCACAAGATCGACCGTCTGATTGGAACCGCCCGAAGCAACAAGGTTGCCGTCACTCTCGGTTTTCAGGAGCTTCCGCAGCTTGAAAGCGACTATGGCAAGGTGGGTATGCAGAAAATCATTACCACCTGCGGCAATATCTTCATGGGCGCGGCCCGTAACAAGGAGACTCTGGAGTGGGCGCAGAATGATGTGTTCGGCAAGGCGAAGCAGACATCCACATCCATAACCATCAACGATTACAAGGTATCCACCTCGATTTCCGAGAAGATGGATTATCTCGTTCCGGCGGCCAAGATCGCGGACATGGCGACGGGCTGGCTCGCTGGGCAGGCGGCACGCGATTTCACCGCTACCGATGACAAGATGCTGTCGCATTTCGATATAGCGGAGTCGGAGGAGTTCAAGACGACAAAGTATTTCTGTAAGACACATTTCGACATGGCCCGTATCAAGGAGGAGGAAAGCCGGTATGTGGAACTGCCTAAGATATACTCGTTTCAGGACCAGCGCGAGAAAGAGATTATGCTCAATCGCAATTTCAAGCGTGTAAACCAGGAGGTCGAGGATATGGTAAAGGAATTGCTCGGAATACAGTGACGCCGCGTATGGACTCGACTATATCATTTTCTGTGCTTCTTTCCCTGCGGCTTAGCGGAAGCGCGTTGAAGATACTGGCTGTAATCTCGATGATTGCCGACCACTGCGCTTATTTTCTGCTGGAGCATGACAGCGCCATGTATGACCCGTTGCGTTGCTTCGGCAGGATTGCCTTCCCGGTTTTCGCCTTTCTGATGGCCGAGGGTTTTGCGAACAGCCGTAACCGGATGAGATATTTCCTTATGCTTGTCGTTTTCGGCCTTATCAGCGAGCTTCCATGGTATCTGCTCAACGGGGCGGACGGCACCCATAATGTCATGTTCACTCTCGCACTGGGAGTGGCTGCTTTAGCCATGTTCGACCGCTTGTGCGAGCATGGGCCGATTGCGTTTCTCTCGGTAATGCTTGCGGCGGCAGCCGCATGGTGGCTCGGCTCGGATTATGACTGGAGAGGCGTTGTTATGATTGTCCTGTTCTATATCCTACGCTACCGCACTATGGTACCGTGGCTTGACCGGCACCATGTCTGTTTTCCTTTGCAGGCACTCTTGCAGATTATCTTCACCTTCCCCCTTATGGCTCATTACGGGCTGACAGGGGCCATCTTCGCCGGAGCTGTCATATTCCTCTATGACGGCACACGGGGATTTATCCGTGGCCGGACCGCCAAGTATGCCTTCTATGCCGTTTACCCCGTACATCTGCTGCTGATTGCGGTATGTTCTTAATTAAGACAGCCGTCAGGCCTCTCTTCTGGCGGCTGTCTTGTAGGGTATCCTTATATAAAAATACAAACCCAACCCGTGGAGCTGGACTCGATTTGATCTTTTTTATAGTGCAGTTGGGCGCTACCGGGCCTCCCAAGTACACTTTTATGATAAAAGGCGAGGTCAAGCAACAGCCAGACCTCTTAATCCTTTTATAGTGCGGATATTGAGACTAAAATCAATACCGGCACTTTTGTGTGAGCAAAGTTAGCTCTTTTTATTCATTTGGCAATAGCCATCGCCGGTATTTTTCGCTTATTGTTTACCAGCCACTGCAACATACCGTTGATTGCCGCTTGTTCGCTTATCCGGTTCAGTCATTGCAATAGCCCCTTCCGCAAGTAAAGGGTTAATGTATCCCTCGATAAAACTCTTCCTATCTTTCAAGCCTATATGCTCCATCATGTCTGCCAACGATTTGGGCTCACGGCAGAACTCCAGCAACATTTTCACTCGCTGTTTCTTGCGAATAGTCTTATTAGCATCTTGTGGGGTATCTTGTGGGGTATCTTGTGGGGTATCTTGTTTTTCCACTAGTGTCATATCAAGTTGTGTATAATCTGTG
>VSPV01000018.1 GCA_009775605.1 Paramuribaculum sp. | reverse complement strand
TCAAACGCGGCGCCTTCATTCTGGCCGAGGAATTCCATCTGCCTGTGGTGCCGCTGACAATAGACGGTGCCTACCGTGTGCTCCACCGCAACAAGACGCTGCCTCACTGGGGCCGCATAACCCTTACCATCCACAAGCCCATAATGCCGGGCCGTGAAGACCACACCGACACCTCCCGCATAATGCAGGAAGCGTGGGACGCCATCCAGTCGTCGCTCCCCGTCCCCGGCGACCAGAAGCCGGCACGCTGACTCTGGCTGTGCCATTATGACACGCTACCAACTTTCGCTTCATTTAATTGTTATTCTAAAGTGCGGCATAGCCAAGGCATGTCACGCCATTTTGTCATATCGGTGGCAGAAATAACCGGTTGGCACGAATTATGCAGTAATACCACACGTAACAATGAATCATATAACTCTTAACCAAATATAAAATCATGAACATCAAACCGCTTGCCGACCGAGTGCTCATTCTTCCCACCCCTGCAGAGGAAGTCACCGCCACCGGCATTATCATTCCTGATTCAGCTAAAGAGAAACCCCTCAAAGGCACAGTAGTAGCCGCCGGAAACGGCACCAAGGACGAAGAAATGGTCCTGAAACAGGGCGACACCGTGATTTTCGGCAAATACGCCGGAACCGAAGTGGAGTTCGAAGGCGAAAAATACCTCATCATGCGCCAGAGCGACGTTCTCGCCGTAATAGGTTGAGCCTCCCGCATTTTTCAGTTTATTTCCCAATAACTTTCATCTGAAAACAAACAACATCATGGCAAAAGAAATAAAATTCGAAATAAAAGCTCGCGAAGAGCTTAAAAAAGGCGTTGACGCTCTTGCCGACGCTGTTAAAGTAACCCTCGGCCCCAAAGGCCGCCACGTGATTATCGAGAAGAAATTCGGCGCTCCCCACATCACCAAGGACGGTGTGAGCGTGGCACGCGAGGTTGAGCTCGAGGATCCGTTCCAGAACATGGGCGCACAGCTCGTCAAGGAAGTTGCTTCCAAAACCGGCGACGACGCCGGCGACGGAACAACCACCGCCACGGTTCTCGCTCAGGCCATAATCAACGTAGGCCTCAAGAACGTGGCCGCCGGCGCCAACCCCATGGACCTCAAGCGCGGCATCGACAAGGCAGTTGCAGTGGTCGTTGAAAACATCAAGGCTATGTCGGAAGAAGTTGGCGACGACTTCAAGAAAATCGAAGACGTGGCCCGCGTATCGGCCAACAACGACGAGGCAATCGGCCGTCTCATCGCCGAGGCCATGAAGAAAGTGAAGAAAGAAGGCGTTATCACCGTCGACGAGGCCAAGGGCACCGAAACCACCGTTGACATCGTGGAAGGCATGCAGTTTGACCGCGGCTACATCTCGCCCTACTTCATCACCAACCCCGACAAGATGGAATGCCTCATGGAGTCGCCCTACGTGCTTCTCTACGATAAGAAAATATCCAACCTCAAGGACCTTCTGCCCATTCTGGAGGCTTCGGCACAGAGCGGACGCCCGCTTCTCATCATCGCCGAGGACGTTGACCAGGAAGCTCTCGCCACACTGGTTGTGAACCGTCTGCGCGGTTCTCTGAAAATCTGCGCCGTGAAGGCTCCCGGATTCGGCGACCGCCGCAAGGAAATGCTCGAGGATATCGCAGTGCTTACCGGCGGTATCGTAATCTCCGAGGAAAAAGGCATGAAGCTTGAATCGGCAACCGTCGATTATCTGGGCCGCGCCGAGAAGATTGTGGTGAACAAAGAGAACACCACCATCGTGAACGGTGCCGGCGCAAAGGATGCCATCGACGCACGCGTAGCTCAGATCAAGGCTCAGATTGAGCAGACCACCAGCGACTACGACCGCGAGAAACTCCAGGAGCGTCTGGCCAAACTCGCAGGCGGCGTTGCCGTGCTCCACATCGGCGCTCCCTCCGAGGTTGAGATGAAGGAGAAGAAAGACCGCGTGGACGACGCACTCTCGGCTACCCGCGCAGCCATCGCCGAAGGCATCGTGCCCGGCGGAGGTGTGGCCTATATCCGCTGCGTGGAGAAGCTTGCCGACCTCACCGGCGTAAATGCCGACGAGACAACCGGTATCCAGATTGTTCGCCGCGCCATCGAGGAGCCCCTCCGTCAGATCGTGGCCAACGCAGGCGTTGAAGGTGCCGTTGTTGTGCAGAAAGTGAAGGACGGCAAAGCCGACTTCGGCTACAACGCACGCACCGACCAGTATGAGAACCTTCTCGCCGCAGGCGTCATAGATCCCGCCAAGGTTACCCGCGTGGCTCTCGAGAACGCCGCTTCCATAGCAGGAATGTTCCTCACCACCGAATGCGTCATCGCCGAGAAGAAAGAGGACAATCCCGCTCCCGCAATGCCCGCACCCGGCATGGGTGGCATGGGCGGCATGATGTAAACCGCGCCTGAGCTTCTTCCAGAATATTGATTATACTGCCGCCGCAGCCTCCGAGGTTTTCCCCTCAGGCTGCGGCGGTCTCTTTGTGCTCTTTTGTATCCAGCTTGCTTTGTGGTGAGCAACTGCTGTGAGGATTCACCGTAATATCCGTAATATCGAGAATTTAATTCTCATCTCATAGCAGATGGTCAATAAGAAAAGCCGGTGTATCAGGAAACCCTTGACACACCGGCTTTTCTTGTTATTATGTGACTGCCGCTGATTTTACTTTGCGGGGGTGGACTGCATTTTGTAGACGAGGTTACCGCCCTTCATGATATCCTCGTGGGTGATATAGGGCTTGGTGTACGGTTCGCCGTTAAGCAGGATTTCGCCGACGTATTTGTTCTCCGCCGAGAGATTCTCGGCCTTTATATCGAAGGTCTTGCCGTCTTTCAGATGCAGCGTGAAAGCAGGCATCTGCGGAGCACCGAACACATAGTTGCCGCTCACGGGGTCGACGGGGTAGAATCCCATTGCCGAGAACATATACCATGCCGACATCTGGCCGCAGTCGTCGTTGCCGCAGAGGCCGTCAGGCTCGGGACGATACTGGGTGTCGAAAATCTCACGAACGAGCTCCTGGGTGCGCCACGGCTTGCCGGCGAGAGCATAGAGATAGGTCACGTGGTGGCTCGGCTCGTTGCCGTGAGCGTACTGGCCTATCAGCCCGGTAACGTCGGCCTGGGTGGTCACAAGCTCGAGAGTGAAGAGCGAATCAAGTTTGTTGGTGAATGCTTCCTCGCCTCCGAAAAGGGCGATCAGGCCGGGAACGTCGTGCTGCACATGCCAGGTATACTGCCATGCGTTGCCCTCGGTGTAGTCGCCGCCCACGCTCTCGGAGTGACCCACAAGGCTGGGATTGAAGGGCGATTTCCAGCTGCCGTCACTCATGCGCGGACGCATGAACTGCGTCTGCGTGTCGAAGAGGTTCTTGTAGTAGTCGGCGCGTTTGCCGAAATAGGCAGCATCTTCTTCCTTGCCCATGCGGCGTGCCATGTCGGCAGCGGCATAGTCGTCGTAAACCGATTCGAGAGTCGATGACACTGATTCGGCCCTGATGAGGTCGGAGGGGAAATAGCCGTATTTCAGATAGGTTTCCCAGTCTGATTTAAGAGGATGCGACACGGTCTGGGTGCGCTTCACGGCTTCAAACGCTCTTTCGGCGTCGAACCCGCGGAAGCCCTTTCGGTAAGCCTCGGCAATTACCGAAACACCGTGATTAGCCACCATGCAATAGTTGTCCTTGCCCCATAGCGCCCAGATGGGAATGAATCCCTGCGCATCGGCATGGTCAACGAGCGAGCTGACGAAATCGTCAACGCGTTCGGGAACAATCACGGTATAGAACGGATGGGCTGCACGGTAGGTGTCCCACAGCGAGAAAGTCGAATAGAAGCCCTCGCCCGAAGCCTTCACAATGGAGTCGTTGGCGTTGCGGTACATGCCGTCAACATCGGAGATGCGGTTGGGCTGGATGAGAGCGTGATAGAAACCGGTATAGAAGTTTTTCTTCTGCTCGTCGGTTCCGGTCACTTCTATGCGGCGGAGATAGTCGTTCCATTCGCGCTTGGCATCGGCACGAACACCCTCGAAATCCCACGATGCAAGCTCGGTGGCAAGATTACGCTTGGCTCCGTCCACGCCTGTGGTCGAAAGGGCTATCTTGGCCATCAGTTGCTCGCCGGGGTTGAGGTCGAAGGTGGCTATGATGCGTTTGCCCTTCTCGGTCTCGCCCATAGGAAGATCGGTGGTCTTGATTACAGGACGGTTGAAAGTGATCACGAAGAAATAATCCTGCTTCACCCACACGCTGTTGGTCACGTGGCCGGTGAGGGTTGAATCGTTCTCCCATATGGCCTCACATGCCGTCACGTGCGAATGGTACTGTTTTTCGTTCCATGCCGGGCCATGCTGGAGGTCGATGAGCACGGAAGCTGAGTCGGCCTTGTTGAAGGTATAACGGTGAAGCGCCACGCGTGAAGTTGCGGTTAGCTCGGCCTTCACGCCTGCGCCGGTGAGATCCACGGCGTAATAGCCGGGGGTCGCCGTTTCGGTCGACTTATCGAATGTGCTGCGGTAGCCGTCCCAGTCGCGCACGCGGTCGCCGGTGAGAGGCATTATCAGAATGTCGCCGAGGTCCATACAGCCTGTGCCGTTGAGGTGAGTCTGCGAGAAACCCCAGATCAGGGAATCAGTATCGGTGTATTCCGAGCAATACTGCCAGCCCACTGCTCCGGTCACGGGGCTTGTCTGCACCATGCCGAACGGCCGTGTGGCGCCGGGGAACGTGTGGCCGGTGGCAGCCGCTCCCACAAACGGATTCACATACTGGGTATAGTCTGTTTCTGTTTCGGCCGCTTTGGAGCCGGAGCATGAAGCCAGCATTCCCGCCAGGGCCACGCTCGATAATAGAAGCAAAATCTTTTTCATGAGATTGGTTTGAAGGTTTTGAAGCCGTAAAGTTAGCAAATTCCTCCCTCCCCCCGAAATAAATCCGTTGTTTTATATAATCTTATATACCCCATGGTGTATAAAAAGCAAAAGTTCCACCCTGGTACGCATTAAAAAGAGGCGTGGTGGAAACTGTCAAAACAAAGATAGGGGGTATTTCAATCATCCAATTTTTTCATTAATAGCAGGCAAAGATCCCATCCGCTAAAATTTGCTTGTTATATGTCATATTCTTCACTATCTTTGTAACGCAGTCCCGGTAATTCCTCTCCCTGATATCAGATGCAGGTGATGAATCCGGGTTTTTATGCTCTTATTTTAGTTTTTATACTTGTATATTTATCTGCAAAATCAAATATCCCTGCGGATACGCTAATCTTACGGAAAGTGGGGTGTTATTTAGACAAAGGTACATCTTTTTCTCTGATACTGCCATTTTTAGGAGAAAACAAGATCAAAAAGTGTCAGTCCACAAATCCGGCCGGAACCAAAGGCAAGTGTAGACAAGTTGGAAAGTGAATCAAGGCCGAAAAATGGGGCGGGAGTCTGCTCCCGTGAAGTTTTTTTCGTAAATTTGATGCGGAATCCGTCAATACACACGACTTGGAAAATTATCTGGATAAACTCAACTCTCAGCAGCGCGATGCGGTGGTCTACACCGACGGGCCGGCTCTTGTGATAGCCGGCGCAGGATCGGGCAAGACGAGAGTGCTCACATACAAAATAGTGCATCTGCTGGGGCAAGGTTTCGAGCCCTGGCGCATACTCGCTCTGACCTTCACCAACAAGGCGGCGCGCGAGATGCGCGAACGCATCGAACAGCTCGTGGGCCCACGCACGGCATCAAGCCTGTGGATGGGCACCTTCCATTCCATTTTCGCCCGCATACTCCGCCAGAACGCCGAGCGCATCGGCTTCAAGCCCTCATTTACCATATATGATACGGCCGACTCCAAATCGCTGGTGAAATCAATCATCAAGGAGATGGACCTCGACGACAAAATCTACAAGCCGTCGGTGGTGCTTTCGGCCATATCCTCGGCCAAGAACTCCCTTGTGTCGCCCGAACAGTATGCCCTGCTCAAGGATGCCATGGAGGCTGACCGGCAGTGCCGGCGCCCGCTCATCTACGCCATCTACCGCACATACCGCGACCGCTGCTTCGCCGCCGGAGCCATGGACTTCGACGACCTCCTGTATTACACCAACATTCTGCTGCGCGACAATCCCGACGTGCTCCACCACTATCAGGAATATTTCAGGTATGTGCTCGTGGACGAGTATCAGGACACCAACTTCGCCCAGCACGTAATCGTGTCGCTGCTCACGCGCGAAAGCCAGAACCTCTGCGTGGTGGGCGACGACGCCCAGAGCATCTACTCGTTTCGCGGCGCCAACATTGCCAACATCCTCAATCTCAAGAAAGCATATCCGGCGCTGCGCATCTTCAAGCTCGAGCAGAACTACCGCTCCACCCAGAACATAATCAACGCCGCAAATTCTCTGATAGACAAGAACACCCAGCAGATACGCAAGAATGTATTCTCGCGCAACGAGACGGGGCGCCCCATAGAAGTGGTGGAAGCCTACAGCGACTTCGAGGAAGGCTACCTGCTGGCCAACCGCATAGCGCAGGTCCACATGTCGACCCACGACTCCTACGAGGAGTTCGCCGTGCTCTACCGCACCAACGCCCAGAGCCGCGTTCTGGAGGAGTCGCTGCGCAAGCGCAACATCCCCTACCGCATCTACGGCGGCCTGTCGTTCTACCAGCGCAAGGAAGTGAAGGATGCACTGAGCTACTTCCGGCTCGCTGTAAATCCTGACGACGACGAGGCTCTGCGGCGCATAATCAATTTCCCCGCCCGCGGCATAGGCGAGACCACCGTCAACAAGCTCCTGCGTGCGGCCATGGACTCCAACAGCAGCATCTGGCAGACTATATGCCGTCTGCCCGAGGGCGACAACTTCGGTCTGAACTCCGCGGCCGTGCGCAAACTCCAGACGTTCCGCGAACTCATCGACGGCTTTCTGCAGATGGAGGCCTCAGGAACCGATGCCGAGAATCTTGCCAAGACCATAATACACCGCACCGGGCTAATGTCGATGCTTCTGACCGACAACACCCCCGAAAATCTCTCGAAGCAGGAGAACCTCAACGAGCTTCTTGCATCAGCCGCCGAGTTCGTGGCCACGCGCACCGAGGAAGGCAACGACCGCCTTTCGATGGCCGAATTCCTGGGACAGGTGTCACTGGCCACCGACCAGGATGTGAAGGACGCCGACGACGAGGCGATGGAGCGCGTGACCCTCATGACCGCACATGCCGCCAAGGGACTGGAGTTCAACAATGTGTTCATAGTCGGCGTTGAAGAAGAGCTGTTCCCCTCCTCCATGAGCTCCGGCACCGTAGAAGGAATAGAAGAGGAACGGCGACTGCTTTATGTGGCGATGACCCGCGCGCGTAAATTCTGCATGATGAGCTATGCCTCCTCGCGCTATCGCAACGGCCAGACGGCCACCTGCAAGCCCTCCCGCTTTCTCCACGACATAGACTCATCGCTGCTCAAACTCGCTTCAGGCACATCGCTCGGCCTTCCGAGGCCTTCGTTTGCCTCCTTCCGCCAGTCCTATCATTCGGCGCCCTCCTTCTCACGACCATCGCAGCAGCGCAAAGTGGTGGAGGAAGCCAAATCCTACCGCAATACCGCCCGTCCCGGCACACCGGTACCGGTAAAGCCGCGCAACACCGCCCCCGATCCCTCCGGAGCCACATACCATCAGGCATCCGAGGTCACCGAAGGCATGACCATAGAGCACAGCCGCTTCGGACTGGGCACAATCACACGCGTGGACACCTCGCAGCCCGAAGCCCGCATACACGTGGACTTCGAGAACACCGATTCCAGAGTGCTCCTGCTTAAATTCGCCCGCTTCTCCATAATCAGCTAACAGCCATCCGAAAACATGAAAGAATCCGAACTCTCCACCCCCTACTATATTGTCTACGAAGACCGCATGCGCCGCAACCTCAGCCTCATTGACAGCGTGAGAAAACGCTCCGGCGCAGAGATAATCATGGCTTTCAAGGCCAACGCCGTATGGCGCACCTTCCCGGTCATAAACGAATACGGCTTCGGCTTCACAGCCTCCTCTCTCAACGAACTGCAGCTGGGCAACGAATACCTCCACCGCAAGGCCCACAGCTATTGCCCCGTCTACACCGACGCCACCATAGACCGCTTCATAGCCGGTTCCGACCACATCACCTTCAACTCCCTCCGCCAGTTCGAGCGCTACGGCGCGCGCGCCGCTGCCGCCGGCGTGAGCCCCGGCCTGAGAGTCAATCCCGAATGCTCGGTGATAGAGACCGATATCTACAACCCTGCTCTGCCCGGCTCGCGGTTCGGAGTGACGGCCGACATGATACGCCAGGCCGGCGGACTCCCCGAAGGAGTTGAAGGTCTGCACTTCCATGCCCTCTGCGAATCGGGGCCCGACGACCTTGCCCGCGTGCTCGAAGCCTTCGAGCGCCAGTTCGGCGAGTGGATTCCCGGCCTTAAATGGGTGAACTTCGGTGGCGGCCATCTGATGACCCGCGAGGGCTACGACACGGACCTTCTCGTGGAGATAATACGCGGTTTCCGCCAGCGTCACCCCGGCGTACAGGTGATCCTCGAACCCGGAAGCGCATTCACATGGCGCACCGGCGACCTCATCACCTCCGTGGTGGATATCGTGGAAAATCAGGGCGTATCCACTGCCATAATCGACGCATCATTTGCCTGCCACATGCCCGACTGCCTTGAAATGCCCTACAAGCCGGCCATCACCGGCGCGCTCGAGCCCACGGAAGGACTGCCCACCTACCGCCTCGGCGGCAACTCGTGCCTGAGCGGCGACTATGTAGGCTCGTGGTCATTCCCCGAACAGCTGCATGAGGGCCAGAAACTCCGGCTGGAGGACATGAACCACTACACCACCGTGAAAACCAACATGTTCAACGGCATCCAGCACCCCGACATAGTGTACTGCGACGCCGCAGGCCGGTGCACCGTGCTGCGTCATTTCACATACGAAGACTACCGCGACCGCATGTCGTAACAGCAACCCCCAATCATTATCAGCCATGCCGAAGTACTCAGTAATAATTCCGGTCTACAACCGTCCCGACGAGATAGCCGACCTCCTCCGAAGCCTTTCCTCGCAGTCGATGACCGACTTCGAGACAATCATAGTAGAAGACGGCTCTACCGTTCCCTGCCGCTCCGTTGTCGAGGCCTGGGAGCCCTCGCTCGACGTGCATTATTATTACAAGCCCAACGAAGGACGCTCAATAGCCCGCAACTACGGCATAGAGCGCTCTAAGGGCGACTATCTTGTGTTCTTCGACAGCGACTGCGTGATTCCTCCCGATTATTTCCGTACGCTCGACGGCTTCCTTACCGCCCACCCACTCGACTGCTTCGGAGGCCCCGATGCCGCGCACTCCTCGTTCACCCCCACACAGAAAGCCATTAACTTCGCCATGACCTCCTTCCTTACCACCGGAGGCATCCGCGGAGGAAAAGTGCAGATGGAGAAGTTCGTGCCCCGTTCATTCAACATGGGCTATTCGCGCGCCGTCTACGACAAAGTGGGTGGCTTCCGCGAGATGTTTTCCGAAGATATCGACATGTCCACCCGCATACGTCAGGCCGGATTCACCATAGGCCTGGTGCGACCCGCATTCGTCTACCACAAGCGCCGCGTCGACCTGAAGAAATTCTGGCGTCAGGTCCATGTGTTCGGCATGTCGCGAATCACCCTCAAACAGCTCTACCCCGACTCGCTGAAACTCGTCCACACCCTCCCGGCCATTGCCGTGATAATAGGCGTGGTGCTGTTGCTTCTCGGCATTTTCGTGAGCCCGTGGTGGCTGCTCCCGCTTGGAATCTATGCGGTGCTTCTGTTCCTTGCCGCCCTGGTTTCCACGCGCTCCTTAGGCGTGTCACTGCGCGCCATACCCGCCGCCGCCATACAGATCACGGGCTACGGCACGGGATTCATACGCGCTTACGTCACCGATATCCTTCTTGGCCGCGGCCGCGACATAAACCGCGAGATTGCCATGCGCAAAGGCAAATGACCATCATCCCCACTCTCCCCTTACCATGCCATCAGAAAAAACTCCCTCCTACCATCCCGTGCATCTGCGCATAGCCGACCTTGCCGATGCCGACAAACCGCGTGAAAAAGCCCTGGAACTGGGTATTCGCTCACTGACCGATGCCGAACTCCTCGCCATACTCATAGGCATGGGCGTTCCCGGCAAATCCGTTCTCGAACTTTCACGTGAAATTCTTTCCGCCGCTTCCAACTCGCTGCCCGAGCTGGCCTCCTGGAGCATCCGCGATCTCGCGCGCCGCTTCCACGGCATTGGCACAGCCAAGGCCGTCACGATAGCCGCAGCCCTCGAACTCGGTGGCCGCCGGTCTGATGCCGGTCAGCAGAAAGAGACCGTTATCCGCTCGTCGGCCGATGTCTACGGGCTTATGCGACGCAAGATAGAGGACTGCAACACCGAGGAATTCTGGATTGTGGCTCTCAACCAGCGCAACAAGGTGATTTCCTGCGAACGAATTTCGATGGGTGGTGTGGCCTCCACGCTCGTGGATGTGAAAGTGGTTGCACGTACTGCAATAGAGCACCTTGCAAGCGCCATAATCCTTGTCCACAACCATCCGTCGGGCAACATGAAACCCTCGGCGCAGGACGATTCCCTCACCCGCAAAATCAAAGAA
This sequence comes from Paramuribaculum sp., assembly GCA_009775605.1. Classification (GTDB taxonomy): domain Bacteria; phylum Bacteroidota; class Bacteroidia; order Bacteroidales; family Muribaculaceae; genus Paramuribaculum. The sequence goes on along the minus strand of VSPV01000018.1, from coordinate 17,413 downwards.
GGCGTGGCCCTGCTCGACATCCGCGTCACCGACCACATAATCATCGGCCCGACCTCCTACTACTCCTACGCCGACCAGGGACGGCTGTAGCACACTGCAATGCTGTAGCGGCGATGTCCGCCATCAATGCGGTCTAAATACACGCAGGAAGGGTGTATCAAAATTCCGTATTTCGCATTAAATGTAGGGATGTTCCATGGAACATCCGCTGATTGTCAGTGGTTTAATGCGGCTGCACGAGCGTGCAGCCCTACAGTTCTACCCCATTGTTGAATTTTGATACACCCATCCTGCTGATTAATGGTATGCGATTAACCGACAGCCTACTTCTTTAGCGAGTCATCAGTCTCATAATCATATAGCAGCTCGACCGAGGTTACGGTGAGAGTGGAGCCGTTGCCTCCTACGAAGAAATCGCCGTATTTGCTTGCCGAGAGTGTTACAAGAATGTATTTCGGCACACGGTCGGTGGCGTAATAGTCAAACGGAACAGTCACTTCGGTAAAATCCTCTATGGGGTCGCCTGACTGGAACAGTCCGTAGGCAATCACGCCCGGATCTTCTTTATTGAAAAGATGTCGGTTGTTGGGATTCGTACGGATTTCGTAGGGCTTGTCCCAGTCGCCCAGCGCGCACCACACGGTGCAGGTGTCGGGCTTCCCGAGCATATCAGGGAACTCACGGGCATGGGTGATGTTCACGTTCTTGTATTTTATCCTCACCTTCACCTTTGTAGGACGCTCGGTAAATGGCCGTCCCATATCAAGGATACCGTTCGTGCCGTCGACCTTCACAAACGTACCGGCATAGATATTGCCGGCAGCGAGCTTTCCGATAACGGAAATACCCACAAACCGGGTCTCGCACAGTGCGCCTTCATAGCCGGTGGGCGATTCTGGAACAGCGAGCGGCAGGGTATTGCTCTGGCCCAGTGTGGCGGCTCCGCGGTTGCCGGTGTCCCAGAACTGCTGGCCGTCCTGTGCCCAGGGTTTCCACACCTTCCCGTCCTGCCACCACTGCTCGAAATTGGAGTTGGGGAGCTGCGGCGCGGCGCCGGTGGTGAAGGTCACTTCGTCACTTGTCTGGCCGTCGCTTACAGCGCGTACCACGTATGAAGTTGAGGGGCTCAGTCCTATAAGACGACCTGTGAAGCTACCGCCCTGGGTCACAATCCAGTTGTCGGGTACCTTTGTCCAGTTTTCCGACGACGCCTGACGGTATTCAAACCCATGTGAGCGTCCCGCCTCGGCCTCGGCGTAAAGCCATGCCACGCATGTCCACGCGTCGACCGACGATATGGCCACGGCTACATTGGTGCGTTCAACCGTTATGGTCCATTTCACCGTACGGCCATGTTCGGTAACATCAACCGTCAAAGGCGAAGTGAAATCCACATTTCTGCCCACAAGCGAGGGCGTCACCACGGCATCCGCGCCGCCGAGCTTGAGCGAAGTCACCCTCACGGCCGACAGCGAAACGGAACCTGACACCGTGGCCGTAACAGTATGGTTCTCCACATCTATCACCGAGGTTCCCACCTGTCCTGCCACCGTGAAATACCGCTCTATATCCTGACGCCCGGTGATGGTCCATACATAATCCTGATAGATGCTCAGGGTTACGTCCACGGGCGATGTAAGGTCGAGCCCCGAATCCAGCATGGCCGAATCGGGAGTGTGCGCACCGGGGGTAATAGACCAGTCAAGAACCTTTACATTCTCTATATCGGCGTTCTCGTCAAGATAGACAGTCACCGTGCGCTGGAGCGAATCGATTACCGACGAGCGTGACTGATTCTCCACCACAAACGCGGTGAAATTGGGTTGTATGCGGGGATACGGCAGGTCGTTTTTTATACACCCCGTAAGCGAGGCAATGGCGGCGGCACAAATAACCGCGCGCCGGATATCAAATGTGAACACCTATTCCGAAGTTTATATTAAACAAATTGAATCTGAAATTGGCGCCTGAACTGAAGCGGGAGCCTTCTTCCTCGCGCGTAATGGTGCCGTCCGTGTTATGGAGGTCGGTCACCTGCTTGTCGTGGCGCATGTGAAGGCCGAACACACCGAACGAAACGTTGAAACTCAGGTGGTCGACCACAAACACGCAGATACCGGGGCTGAAATTCAGCGCGGCCTCGGTGATGTCCGTGCGCGTGTCGTGCATCACGTTGTTATATGGACGCTTGAAGCGCGACGAACCGCTGCCGAAGCTCAGTGTCACCTCATTGAACACTGCAAAGCGCTTAGAGCGTCCCAGACCCACGTAATTGCGATAGAAAACTCCTATAGAATATTTCGAGGAATAGAAGCTCACGTCCCTGATATCGAAACTCAGGTCATCGCCCGCGTTCATGGCAAAGTGCTCCACGTCCGCCTCCTGGCGCGTATAGTCGAATTTCAGTCCCACGCTCTGGTTGCTGCGGAAGAAATATCCTACGGTAGGACGTATGGCATACTGCCGTCCGTTGAAATTCAGGTCGTTTAGAAACTGAAGCACCTCCACATCCGATGCGTCGAATTCTCCGTAGGAGGCCGTAAGACCGAACGACCACTGCCCCTTGGGAATGAACAGGTAGTTGAAAAGGCCGCGGTCGTATCGGCCGAAGTTGCGTTCGGGAATTATGAGAGGTACGGTATCGTTGCCTACAATTACTTTCTCGTCCATCTCGGGATGGTGGGGACGCCCCTTGGTGATGCGGGGGCCAATGCTGTCGGGAAGTTCTGCGGCTGCTGCCGAAAACGCGAGCACGCCCACTGCCAGGGCCGTAAAGAATATACGTTTCATTTTCATAATTTCTTAAGCCTTAGAGATAGAATGCCACTCCGAATGACACCGAAAACAGATTGATTTTGAAGTTGGCATGCTTGGCGTTCCGCTTGGCGATTTTCACCTGGTCGGTTACGGCTTTGGTATGCGTATAGCCGAATCCCAGCACGCCTATGTTCACCTCTATCGCCGAATAGTTGTTCAGGAACATGATGAATCCCGGCGTAAGGCCAACGTTGAGCGTGAAGTTTCGCTCGAAAGTACCCGTGAGGTCCTCGCCTGAGTGGTCGGAGAGTTTCGACTGTCCGCCGCCGAGCTCCAGCTGCACCTCGTTGAAAAATCCGAAACGACGGTTGTCGCCAAGCGAGATATAGTTGCGGAAAGCCGCCGTGCCGAAATAGTCGGAAGTTATCATGTAGAGGTTATCCGCATCGAAGTGGGTCTCGCTGTCGAGTATAAGCGAACCCTTGTCGATGCGTGTGCGGCTGCGCTGATAGCGGAATTTGCCGCCGGCGGCCACATTGTCGTGGAACGAATAGAGAAGCATCGGGCTCACCTTGAAGAGGTAGGTGTCGCCTGTTATGTTCTCGAATATGAAAAACTGATAATTCTTGTTGTTGCTCTGTTCGTAACTTACACTCACACCGGTAATCCACTGGCCCTTGGGTACGAACTGCACCTGCTCGAGGTCGCGCTTGAATTGTTCCTGGGCAGAGGCATGCGGAAGGGCTAATGAAAGCGAAGCCACAATCAGGAAGAGGACACGCGTTAGTTTTGGCATATATTTTTTATCAAATGATTGGTTATTCAATTATTGTCTCTAGCGAAGAAACGGATTATCTACGTCAGTAACTCAGAGTTATTTCATCCACCCAGAGGGCACTGCCGAGGGAGCGGGATTTCTCCACATCATCCCATGTGCTTATATGCAGGCTCTCGTAGTCAATGGAACCGGTGTCTTCCGACGAACTTATCATAACGCTGATTCCCGTGGCTTTCACGCCGAAAAGCGTATAGGTGAGCGGCACCGTGAATGTGGTATAGTCGAGCGACGCGCCGAGCAGCTGCGTGCCGGAGGCGATTACCTGCTGCTTACCCTCGACGGTTCCCAGCACATTCACCTCCACCTTTCCGCGGTCGGAGGGGTCGGAGATCGAAGGCACATATTTGAAATAGCCGTTCACGGCACTCGGGCGCGAGCTGAAATCCACGCCGGTATCGAAGCGTTCGTCGAGAGTGGAGGCATCAAACGAGTATGAACCCAGAAACAGCCTGGCGGCCGCCCTGTGGGCTATTTCGGGAATCGCGCGGCTGTAACCTACGTAGGGCTGCGATGGCTGGCGCCAGTCGGGAATAGACTGTCCGTCGGTGTCCCAGGCCGTCGACTGCAGTTTTACGGCAAAATTTCCGCCCGCGCATTCGTCAACCGTATAAACCGACGGCTCCACATACCACGTGTTGATGTTCTTAGCCTTCATGCAGAAAGTCTTGGCGTTAGTAGTTGCCCATTTTTCGGGAATGCTGTAGTCAAAGTCAGTATAGTTCTGGCAGTTATAGATTTCCACTATTGTCTGGGAATAACGGCCTCCGCTCGGCATGTTCTTGTATTTCAGAGCGTGGTATTTAATGTCCTCGAAGTCACTGTTGGCCAGACCGGCGGTTTTCTCCGTCGTTACGGTCACGGCCGGAGTCAGATCCGAGTCCGTATAGTCGTCGGCAACCGTGGAGGTGAAGGAATACTTGGTGTCGGCTTTCAGATCTCCCACCGTGATTATGGAATTGTCGATGTCACGGTCTATCACATGGCAGCGGCGTCCGTCGGCATACACCCTGGCTATGGCCGTTATAAGACGTCGCATATCCTCAGTGTCGGCATTGATTCTTACTTTGGCGCTGAGAGCGAAAGCATCCACATCTATGGTATATTTCGGCGACACAACCTGCATGACTGTCTCGCTCACGGTGCGGTTGCAGTAGTCCACACGAACCTTCACCTCATTGGAACTCTGCGTGGGAATGCTTACGGTCACATCATAGCGGCCGGGAGTATCGGAAGGGGTTATCGACTCTATCTCGCACTCGTACCATTCCGTGCCGTCGTCGCTGGCATACATTCTGAGATTGTCGCCGAGATTGTCGGAATCCGACTCTATCAGAAAGTTGGCCGTATTTACTCCGATCACCACATCGCTCTGCGACACTATCTCTATCTTTGCCGGCTCGACATCTATTCCGAGCACCACCGGCTCGCTTACCAGCCCGGTAGGGCCTGTGGCGAGAAAAGTGAACAGAGCATGAGGCCGCGCCACGCTCAGCCGTGAGGCAACCCCGGTGAGGTCGACCACCGTTTCATCCGCGCCTTTTCTGACAGCAATTCCGCCTTCTTCAAGAAGCGAAGCCGTCTCGCTGTCAAGGCTCATGAGATTGACCTCCGCCGGCCATGCGCTCCCTATGGAACCAGAAATGAACACCGCTTCCGTTGTCATGGAGAGTTCGGCGGCGTCCTTTACGCTGAGAGTGAGCGTGCGCCCCGTATACGTGCCCTCCACATTGGATATGGCCATTCCCGACTCAAAACCGCTGCATTCAAGCTCCGGTGACGGCGTTGAGGCAAGCTCGTGGGTGACAGCAAGTTCCTTGAAATTCTCGGAGCCGTCGTAAAGAAATGCAGCCTTCACTACCTCGGTACCCGAAACATTTGCGGCATCCAGAGTCAGGCCGCACACCGAAGCGGCGCTGAGGCCTTCGATACGGTGGAACGCATAAGAAAATTCATGACCGTCGAGCGTCAGACCGTCGAGAATCACGTTCACATTGCCGGGACGCAGAAACATATAGCTTCCGTCGTCGGCAGTATATGGCAGGTAACCTCCGCCCTCGCTGTGGAAGGTGGCGCGGGCATGCGGAAATGCCTGTCGGAAAGCATCGGTGTAGCTGACAGCAACTGCTGAATTAAGCAAAGTGGCAGTCAGACTCACGTCTGTGTTTTTTCCCGCCACCAGATTTATATCTTCCCACGCTCCGAAACACGGCTTTCCGAAGCCTTCCTCCTCGATGTCGCCATAATATGCCGACACACGGTATGAACCAGGACGAAGGCTCTGGTCCACAGGATAGTCGTCGACTGACGCCCACTCCCCTTCAAAATCGCCCGATAAGGCTGCCACTTTGAATGACAGTTCTGAAGCGCGTGGAGCGAAACCCAGGGCGGAACCGTCTACAACAGAGCCATCCGGAGCCTTCACCGATGCGTCGACGCTCACCGAAGGCGAAAGCCGGCACACGCCGAGTTCAGGCGAAATGGTCTCGTGGGTACACGCTGCCACCACAGAGACTGCCGCAAACAGAGCGGCTGCTCTATGCACAATACGTCTTACCTTCCTGGCAATTATGTTATTTTCAATAAATTGCACTGATTTTACACTATAGCGGACAGCAGCCCGAAAAGCCGGGTTGCCTAATTTCGCGTAAAGATACTGTATTTTCGCGAAATAAGATGCCGTGATACCATATTATTCCTTCGTCCTCGCTCCATTGCCTAAGCCTCCGAGGAGGAGTCAGCGGACGGCACACCCTGCTTTGCCCCGCGTTCATACCGGCGGTAGAACACGAATAGCAAGCATGAACCCACCACAACAAATGGCATGCCCACAATCGGAACCGAAGTATATCCCATTCCCGCACCGATGCTGAGGCCTCCCATAAAGGCGGCTATGGCATTACCCACGTTGTAGCAGATCTGGATACCGGCTGCACCCAACAGCTCTCCGCCTTTGGAATATGCAACGATTAGCGACTGCAGCGGGCCGCCGCTGCCAAACAGTCCTGCCGTGCCAATGAATGTAAGCAACACGCCAAGCCACGGAATGGAGCTGAACAGCGATATGGCAAGAAGCACTATCACCATCGACCCCTCGATTATGGCCGCCACAAGTCCTGGGGCCGTATGGTCGGCCCAGCGCGCGGCCGCGAGATTACCCACAAACATACCCAGTCCGGCCACAACCATGATCCACGTCATGGCCGCTGCCGGGAAATGGGCCACCGTCGTCAGAAGCGGCTCCACGTAGCTGTACCAGCAGTATATGCCGGTCTGCCCGAAGAATACACCGCCGAGAATTAGCCAGGGCGCCGGATTGCGAAGAAAGTGGAACTGTCCCTTGAAGCCGGTATCCACGATTTTGCCTACGTCGGGCACCTCATGCCTGATGGCCACGTAAGTAGCCAGTCCCGAAACTGCCACTATGAAGAACGGCAGACGCCACGACACCAGATCGGTAAGGAACGTTCCCAGCGGAACGCCCACAAGCGTTGCCACCGTCATTCCGGCTATCATTATCGATACAGCCTCCACTTTCCTTCCGGGGTCGGCAAGACGCCGCGCCACAATGGCTCCCACGCCGAAATAGGCTCCGTGGGGAAGTCCGGAAATGAAGCGGGCGCCGAGAAGCATCCAGTAGTTGACCGAGAACGCCGCCAGACAACTGCCTGCCGCTATCATACAGGCAAGAATCACAAGCAGTTTCTTTAACGGCATTTTTCTGAGCACAAGGAGCATCGGCGCTCCGAAACTCACGCCCAGCGCGTAAGCCGAAATCAGATGACCTGCGTCGACTATGCTCACATCCAGATCATGGGCTATGGGAGAAAGAATACCCATCATCACAAACTCGGCTATTCCCAGAGCGAAAGTGCCGAGCGAAAGCGCTATAAGACTTTTCTTCATATCCTGAAGCAGAAACCTAAACTTAAAACAAAACCCCTAACTAATAAATAGTTAAGGGTATTAGAAGTACACCCGTAGGGAATCGAACCCTAACCGCAAGAACCGGAATCTTGCATTCTATCCATTAAACTACGGGTGCATGGATTTTGTTCGGGGACTGAGCTTTCTTTGTCCCTTTGTCGCCGCAAATTTAGCAGTTTTTTGTAAGTTTGCAAAACTTAATGTTTGCTTTCAGCCTATGAATGTTAGAATAGAGCCGTCATGGCACGACCGCCTTTCCTCCGAGTGGGACAAGCCTTATTTCGTGAACCTCACCGATTTCGTTCGCCACGAATATGCCACGGGCACAGTCTACCCCCCGGCCTCGAAGATTTTCGCGGCGTTCGACTCCTGTCCGTTCAACGATGTGAAAGTCGTGATAATCGGCCAGGACCCCTATCACGGGCCGGGACAGGCCAATGGTCTCTGCTTCTCGGTGGCTCCGGGAGTACCTATCCCCCGTTCCCTGGTCAACATATTCAAGGAAGTGAGCGACGACACCGGAGCCCCGATGCCTCAGAACGGCGACCTCTCGCGCTGGGCCCGTCAGGGCGTCCTTCTGCTCAACGCCACCCTCACGGTGCGCGCCCACAGCGCCGGTTCCCATCAGGGCATGGGCTGGGAAGAGCTTACCGACAAGGTGATAGAGCGCCTCAACGCCGAGCGCTCCGGACTGGTATTCATCCTCTGGGGCTCGTATGCGGCCCGAAAGGGAGAGCTGATAGACCGCTCGAAGCATCTGGTGCTCACCTCCCCTCACCCTTCGCCCCTGAGCGCCTCGCGCGGATTTTTCGGCAACCACCATTTCTCACGTGCCAACGCCTACCTTAAGGAACACGGCAAGACACCCATAGAATGGTAAGGAATCCCTGTCTTATATCGGCCTTCACGGCCTTTCTTGCCTTTTGCTTGCCCGAGGCGGCTGGTAGAAACCCGGTTGCCGTTTATGCGCCGTCGTTCCATACGCTTCAGGTTACCGGCGCTGACGACGATATGGCTCCCGCGGTGATACGCCTTGGCAGCGACGACCGCATAGCGATATCGTTCGACGAGATTGCCTCAGAGGCCCGCTATCTGCGTTACGAGCTGATTCACTGCGATGCCGACTGGAGTCCCGACCGCCTTATGGCCTCGGAATACCTGCCTGATGGCTTCAACGAGGCACCGGTGGATGATTACGAATATTCCCGCGCAACCACCGTCCATTATGTGAACTACCGCATTACCCTCCCCGACAGCCGGATGAATCCGGTGCTGTCCGGAAATTACCTGGTGAGGGTTTACGATGAATCTGAGCCGGACAGCACGCTGCTCACGGCAGGATTCAGCATTGTGGAGCCGCTTGCCCGAATCGAAGCGGATGTTACCGGACGCACCGACATAGACCGCAACGCCGCTCACCAGCAGCTGTCTTTGGCCGTCGAGACGGCCGGCTCGGGAGTAAGCGCCCCTGCCACTGACCTCATTGTGAAAATCATGCAGAACAACCGCACCGACAATGAAATCACCCTCACTTCCCCCTCCTCGCTCCGTGGCACGCAGGCCATCTATGAGCATATGCCTCAGCTGATTTTCCCGGGCGGCAAAGAATACCGGCGCTTCGAGACCGTAAATCTCCGCTTCCCCGGTCAGGGCGTGGAATCATATCTTTATGCCCATCCCTTCTATCACGCCACACTCAACACCGACGCACCGCGAAAGGACACGCCATACTCCTACGACAGCAGCCGCCAGGGACGCTTCCGCGTGCGCGCCTCCGGTGCACCCTCGCCGCGCACCGAAGCCGACTATGTGCTGACCCATTTTACCCTCCGTATGCCCGAGATTAAAGATGCGGATGTCTATGTGGAAGGAGACCTTACCCTGCGGCGGTTCGACCAGGCCTCCCGGATGGTCTACAACCATGCAGCCGGGCAGTATGAGTGCACATTGCTCCTCAAACAAGGAGCCTACAATTACTGCTATCTCGCCGTTCCCCACTGCGCCGCAGAAGCTCTGACCGCCCCGGTGGAAGGCGACAGCCACGCCACAGTAAACGAATATACCGTTTTTGTATATCATAATCCTCCCGGCGGCCGCTACCAGCGCCTGATAGGTATGGCCACGGTAACAGCCGGCCGCTAATTTTTTCCAACATGCAAACAGAAGAAATCATGCTCCAGATACAGAATGCCCTGGTGAGCCTTGACCTCGCCGAAGAATTTTTTGTATGCGACCTCGCCAAATGCCTCGGGCAATGCTGCATAGAAGGCGATGCGGGCGCACCGATAACCGAAGATGAGAAGAAGAAACTCGAGGAAGTGCTTCCGGTGGTGTGGGACGACTTGCTTCCCGCGGCGCGCGAGGTAATAGAGCGCCAGGGAGTGGCCTATACCGACGAGGAAGGCGATCTGGTAACCTCGATAGTCGACGGCCGCGACTGCGTGTTCACCACCTACGCTCCCGGGGGAATGTGCCTGTGCGCCGTTGAAAAAGCTTTCCGCGAAGGAAAATGCGACTGGCGCAAGCCCATGTCATGTTATCTTTATCCGCTACGCCTCACGGAATATCCCGATTTCACGGCCGTAAACTATCACCGCTGGAAAATATGCAAATGCGCGCGCACTCTCGGTCGCAAGGAAGGCGTACGGCTCTATGAGTTCATGCGTGGGCCGCTCACGGAGCGGTTCGGCGCCGAATGGTACGATGAGCTGAAGCAGGCGTGCGAGGCCTATCTGGAGGAGTACGGTGACAATTCGCCACGGCACTGATACTCGTCTAAAAACCTAAAATGCTTACGAAATCCTGCTGAGAATTCCGGGTCGGCGCGACATCAGCCCCAGAAGCAGACCTCTCACAAACAGGTAGCACACGAATGCCAGCCACAGCCCGTGGTTGCCCATGCGTGGAAAGGCCACGGCATACACCGCAAAGAACACCGCGGTTGCCACACCCATCGACAAAAGCATCTCGCGGGTGCGCGTAAGCCCCACATAAACGCCGTCCCATATAAAGGCCATGAATCCGGCGCACGGAACCGTGACGGCCCACCCCATATATTCTCCTGCGCCTTCCACCACGCGGCCGTCACTGCTCATCAGGCCGATTATTTCGGTTCCGCAGAGCAGATATATCACACTGAACACCAGCGCGAACACCACACCCACACCCAGCAGGCGCCTCACCATAAGGCGCAACGTGCCGTATTGCCCCGCTCCGGCAAGCATACCGCATAGGGCTTCGGCCGCATAGGCGAAACCATCCATAAAAAACGAGAAGAGCGTGAACAGCTGCATCAGCACGGCGTTGACGGCAAGCATCAGCTCGCTCTGGCGCGCACCCGTGCGGGTGAACCACAGCGTTACCGTAACAAGGCATACCGTGCGCAGAAATATGTCGGTATTGATTCTGAAAAACCTCAGCAGCGCACTCAGATTGAACACGCCGCGCCGCGTCACGCCCTCAAGACTGCGCTCCCTAAGCGCCGTCATCAGGAATATCAGGCAGGAGGCCCATTGCGCCGAAAGCGTGCCGGTGGCGATACCCTCAACACCCATACTGAACACGCCTACCAGTGTAAGGCTCACGGCGATGTTGAACACCACCATGAAAAGCGACACCCACATGGTCACCCTTGTGTTCTGCCGGCCCAGAAACCAGCCGCTAAAGCAATAATTGGCAAGCACCGCGGGCGCGCCCCACACGCAGATGGAGAAGTACCGCAAGGCTATGGAGGTCGTGGAGGCATCGGCGTCTATCAGGCGCAGAAGCAACCGCGCCAGTGGCGACTGCAACGCTATCATGCCTGTTCCAAGCCCTACGGCGAGGAGCAGTCCACGGCAGAGTATCTGGTTGCATTCCCCAGTCTGTCCCGCTCCGTAGGCCTGCGCGGCCGGCCCGCTGGATCCCATGCGCAGGAATCCGCAAAGCCAGTATATGAGGTTGAACATCGTTCCCCCCACAGCCACAGCAGCTATGATCAGAGCGTTGCCGATATGGCCGGCGATGGCAGTGTCGGTGATTGAAAGCACCGGCACCGCTATGTTCGTGACTATCGACGGAAGCGACAGAGCCAGGATGCTCCTGAGGAGCTCCCGGCTCTTGTCGGAAGAGGGTTTCGACGTTTCCACGTCCTATATCATTTTAGAACTTGTTTCAGGCTTTCTTTCCGCGCATGCTGTCCCAGCCCAGATAGAGGATGAGGAGCAGGTACACTATCACGCCCAGTCCCTGATTGAGGGCCACGGGCATATCGGAAGTATATTCAAATCCTGCGAAGCGCGTAAGGGCCGCGAACACACCGAAGAGTGCGCCACCGGCTATAAGACCGGAAGAGATGAGCGTACCGCGGTCGCGGCGTGCGTCGTTGAGCTCTTTGTTGCGGCTGCGGGTGCTCACGAACCATGATATGGCGCCGCCCACGAGCAGCGGAGTGTTGAGGCTCATGGGAATGAACATACCCAGGCAGAATGCGACCGCGGGAACCCCGAGCCAGTTGAGGAGAAGTGCCAGGATAGCACCTGTCATGTAGAGAATCCAGGGGGTATCGCCACCCATCATTATGGGCTCTATCACCTTGGCCATGGCGTTGGCCTGCGGTGCCACAAGTGCGTTGGGGCCGGTGAAACCGTACACGTTGTTGAGCAGAAGCACCACGCCGCCCACCGTAGCAGCCGAAACGAAGGTGCCTACGAATTTCCATGTCTCCTGCTTGCGGGGAGTCGAGCCGAGCCAGTAGCCGATCTTGAGGTCGGTAACGAAGCCGCCGGCCATGGAAAGAGCCGTGCAGACCACGCCTCCTATCACCATAGAGGCTACCATACCGGAAGTGCCGCTTATGCCCACGCCCACGAATATGGCCGAAGCCACGATAAGCGTCATCAGCGTCATGCCCGATACGGGATTCGTGCCCACGATGGCAATGGCGTTGGCGGCAACGGTTGTGAACAGGAAGGCTATCACCGTAACAACCACCCAGGCCACAAGCGCCTGCCAGAAGTTATGAAGCACTCCGAGCCAGAAGAACACGAGCACCACCACAAGGGCTATGGCTATGAAGAACACTATATGCTTCATGGAAATGTCGAGCTGCCAGCGCACGGGTTTCTCCTTCGAGGCGCCACCGCCGAACTCGCGCACAGCCAGTCCTGCGGCCTGTGCTATGATGCCGCGCGACTTTATGATGCCTATCACACCGGCCATGGCTATGCCGCCGATGCCTATCAGACGGGCGTATTCAGAGAACATTGCGTCAGGGGTCAGCGCCGTAAGCTCAGCCGATCCGTAGGTGCCCAGAAGCGGGATTATCACCCACCACACGAATGCCGAACCTGCGAAGATCACAAACGCGTATTTCAGACCCACGATATAACCGAGACCAAGCAGTGCGGCTCCGGTGTTGCAGCTCACTATCAGCTTGGTCTTTTCCATGAGCGAGGAGCCCCACGAAGTCAGCGCCGTGGAGATATTCTCGGCCCACACGCCGAAGGTGGCGAGCACGTAATCATAGATACCGCCGATAAGAGCGGCTATCACAAGGGTCTTGGCCTGACCGCCGGCAGCTTCGCCTTTGGCCTGGCTGCTCATGAGCACCTGAGTGGTGGCTGTGGCTTCGGGGAAGGGATATTTTCCGTGCATCTCCTTCACGAAATATTTACGGAAGGGGATAAAGAAAAGAATGCCGAGTATACCGCCCAAGAGTGAGCTCAGGAAGATTTCGAGGAAGTTGACTGTTATCTCGGGATAAGTGCCCTGCAGAATGAACAGCGCGGGAAGAGTAAAGATGGCACCTGCCACAATCACGCCCGAGCAGGCGCCGATTGACTGTATCATCACATTCTGTCCCAGAGGATTGTTTTTCTTCAAGGCGCCGGAGAGTCCGACGGCGATAATGGCGATGGGTATCGCGGCCTCGAACACCTGACCCACGCGCAGACCCAGATAGGCCGCTGCGGCACTGAAAATTACGGCAAGGACGAGTCCGAGCGTCACGGAATAAGGCGTGACTTCCGGATAATCGTGAGCCGGATGCATCACGGGGCGATAGTCCTCATCGGCGCCCAGTTCGCGAAACGCGTTTTCGGGCAGCTCTATGGGATCGCCGTCTTCGTAAATTACTTTGTCTTTTTCCATTTAGGGATTACTGATATGTGTGATGATAATGATTTGGTAGTTTTTTCAAGACTGGAATCATGATTGCACGGGACGCGAGAGAATGTCGAAGAAATCGGCATAAACCTCTGTGACAGTATGCTTTATGGTGTTGCGGTCTTCCCACACACGGGTGCGGAGCTTGCCCTCGACATAGAGCTTGGCGCCTTTACGCACATATTTCTCTACGGTCTCGGCATTGCGGTCCCACATCACTATGCGGTGCCATTCGGTGCGCTCGGGTATCTGGGTGCCGGAGGCGGTGGTGTAGGCGCGCTCGTTGGTGGCCAGCCGGAATTCGGCAATAAGCCGCTCGCCCACATGGCGCATCTCGGGGTCACCGCCCACATTGCCCACAAGTATGACTTTATTTACTGACATATTGCAAATGTAATAAATTATCTTGAATTAGAGGCGTTTCTTGCTTCCGCGACAGCGAATATAGTTGAGGGCGTCGCGCTGAATGGCTGAATGAAGTATGGCGTTAAGCCCCATATATACTCCCGCACCCGCTATGAGCTGAACAGGCAGCAACAGCCAGGGATTGGATATGAGGGGGATGAAAGCGAGCATTGCGGCCGCGGCCACAAGCGCTTCCGCAAGATACGGAGCGGAATCGGTGAGGAACTGGCTACGGCGGCGCCACGTAAGCGGAGCTGCGATCCAGACGGTAGCGGCCCACGCCGCTACGCCTGCGGCCACCTGCCCCCAGAGCATCACCTCTATGCCCCATGTGGGGTTTCCGGGACGCGTCTGCGCGATATACGGCAGCGTGAGAAGTATGGCCGCAATGGTTATGCCGTCGCGAAGTATCTCGGTCCACACCATCAAGGCTGCCTTGCCGCGCGACATCACATAGTTGGCATATAGCTGCGTGAGCACGGTGAATATGCCTCTTACCAGCAGGAGCTGAAACAGGGCGATGGAAGGGTCCCATTTGGTACCGAAAAGAATATGGAAGAGCGGCGTGGCCACCACAATCAGGAATATCATGGCCGGAAACACCAGATAGGACGTGAAGCGGTTCATCTTCGCCGCCGAAGAGGCAAATTCCGCGGGATTGTCCTGATATTTGGAAAGCACGGGAAGGAATGACGACGTGAGCACGGCCGACAGGCTCGATACGCCCATCTTGCTCCATTTATCGCTCTGCGTATAGTAGCCGAGGGGAACGAGGCCGGCTACGTTTCCTATTATGCCCGGATAGATATACTGAAACAGCGTGTTGAGAAACGAGGTACCCATCATACCGCTGCCCACTCTGAAGAAAGAGCGGAGGGCCGGAAAGGAAAACCTCATGTCGGGGCGCCAGCCGCCGGTGAGCCACAACACGGCCGATTTCACCGACGCCACGGCTATAGCCTGCCATACGAGCGCCCACACACCGAAACCGCCAACCGCCAGACCGATTCCGACAATCGCTCCGGCAAACAGTCCCAGCGAGTTGCTCACAGCTATCATGCGCACCTCCATGCGCTTCATCAGGCGATTGGTCTGCACTATGGCCGAAGCGTTGATAATGAAAGTGAGCAGCATCACGCGTGTGAGCGGAATGAGCCGCCGGTCTCCCTGGAATATATCGGCTATGAGCGGCGCGCAGAAAAAGAGGATGGCATATACAAGCGCCGCCATGCCGAGATTGAACCACAGCACGGTGCTGTAGTCGGTCTGGGTGGGTTCCTTGCGCTGGATCAGGGCATAGGAAAAACCGCTGTCTATGAACAGCGACCCGAAAGCCTGAAAAACGAGCACGGCTCCTATCAGACCGAAATCGGCCTGCGACAGAAGCCGGGCGAGAATCACGCCGGTAACGGCATAGAGCAGCTGCGAGGCCACTTTGTCGACCACGTTCCACTTGAGGGTGCGCGCCACGCGCATCTTCATGTCAGACTGTTCGTCGGAAACGGCCATGCCCGTTTATTGCGGAAGGTCGGCCGAAACGGCCTTCACCATTTTGAGTCCGCTGCGTGTCACCTTGGGTTTGCCGCGGTATATCACCTTGCCGGGACCCATGCCCGAGGTGTTGAGCGCCTCAAGAGGATAGCAGTTGATGGTGCCGGTGCCCGTAAGGGTAGCCTTGACCACATCGGCACGCAGTTCATCGGCCTGGATCTGACCGACTCCTATAATCTTGAGCTGGGCCACCTTGGCGGTGCCGGACACGGCTATCATGCCTTTGCCCGTGATCAGTTCGGCCTCGAGATTGGTGACCTTGACATCGCGCACCGAGAGGCGTCCGTTGCCCACAAGCTTGGCCTGGAGCTTAGGGCCGGGAGTGGTCGAAAGCACTCTCACGGTTGAATCGCCGTCGTTTTCCACCTTGGTGAGATAAGATGAATAGACATGGATGGTGGGGAGACCGGTCTCCTTGGTGTCGCGGATAGTGAGTTTCACTGAAAGTTTCTCGCCGGAAGGCTCGAACATCACCAGCGACGCTTTGGTGGGGTCGCAGTCAAACACCACCTTGCCTGCCATTGCAGGGTCGCAGTGATAGTCCACATTTATGCCGTCGACAACCTGGAGTTCGTTGAACTCGCCGAAGGTCATCTCGAAGTGTTCGGCAGCGGCTGTGAGGCCGGTGAGAATCATAAGCAGTGTGACGAAAAGAGTTTTCATAGAGTATGATAATGATGGTCTGTGATTAATCAGAGAGTATTTGAAACGCTTCCGGGCTGCGCCGACTGGCGCGCGGCGGGAAGGATTTCGGTTTCTATGCGGGAGAGGATGGTCTCGAGGGCGTCGAGGGTGTCGGCGCGGAGCATTTCAATGCGCGTGGCGCGGAAATCGGGAATGCCCTTGAAGAGCGGCGAGGCGGCAAGATGACGCCGAATGTGGAGAATGCCGCGATACTCGTCGATGCGGTCAACGCTTTCGCGGATCTGGCGCCGGATCATGGCGAAACGCTCGGTATCGCTCACCTCCGGAACCGGCTGCCCCTCCACGGCCGCTTTCATATAGCGGAATATCCAGGGAGCACCTATGGAGGCACGTCCCACCATCACACCGTCAACGCCGTAGCGCGTGAACGCTTCGGCTGCCTGCGATGGCGTGGTGATGTCGCCGTTGCCTATCACGGGGATTGAGAGCCGCGGATTCTCTTTCACGCGGGCTATCATTTCCCAGTCGGCGCTGCCGGTGTACATCTGCGAGCGCGTGCGTCCGTGAACCGTCAGAGCACGTATGCCGCAGTCCTGAAGCTGTTCGGCAAGCTCCACGATTATACGGTTGTCGTGGTCCCAGCCCAGACGCGTCTTCACCGTCACCGGCACTTTCACGGCATCTACCACCGCACGAGTTATGGCAAGCATAGTGGGGATATCGCGCAGCAATCCCGCACCGGCACCTTTTCCGGCCACTTTCTTCACCGGGCAGCCGAAGTTTATGTCGATAATATCGGGCTGGGCACCCTCGGCAATCCTCGCGGCCTCGGCCATCGTGTCCGGGTCGCGGCCGTAGATCTGGATGGCCGTCGGGCGTTCGGCCGGGTCGATTGAAAGCTTCCGGGTGGTGGAGGCTATATTGCGTATGAGGGCGTCGGCGCTCACAAACTCGCTATAGGTCATGTCGGCCCCCTGCTCCTTGCAGAGCAGACGGAAGCTGCGGTCGGTGACGTCCTCCATCGGAGCGAGCATCACCGGTCGCTGACCCAGATCGATGTCTCCTATCTTCATAATACCTGTCACTTATAAACATATCACAGACCACGAGACGAAGACAAATAAACTATTACGTCTTATGCTTGAAAAA
>VSPV01000179.1 GCA_009775605.1 Paramuribaculum sp. | reverse complement strand
CAACCGGCAGCAATTTCGTCGCGAACAAATTCAGGCGTGATATTCGATTTGATACCGAGGGCCTCATTATTGGAGTTCTCGCGTATGGCCACATATTCCATTTCAGGAGTGATGACTCCGGCACGAGCAAGGGCCATCTGAGTGATGCCGCAACCTTCGCGGCCGCGGAGAGGAGCGTAGGTGCGGGGAAAACGTATTGAGTCGAGGGATTTGTCGGCGAGACGCATGCGGCCGTATTCCGAGGTGATGGCCGGGAGCTGCTCGAGGTCGGTGCGCGCGGCTGTCCATTCCTCACGCAAGCGGGGAATGCCTGCATTTATGTCGATGGTGACAGCCGGATCGGTGTAGGGGCCGGAGGTGTCGTAGACGGTAACGGGGGCATTCTCACGTAGATGCTGGGTGCCGTCGGCGGCCGTGATTACGGTGGGGGTGAGATTGATCCGGCGCATTCCCACTTTTATGGGGTGCATTTTTCCGGGCGCGTAGATTTTTTCAGACCCGGGATATGACGAAACGTTTATATTTTCTATTTTCATGACTGGTGCATTTAACGGGGTTCTTAGTCAAGGAAACTTGTGAGTGGGCTTGAAGCCACAGCGCGCTGCGCTACATTGCCGAGTCCGGCGAGATATGCCTTGCGGCCGGCTTCGACTGCGAGGCGGAATGCCACGGCCATCTCCACGGGGTCACCGGCAACAGCTATGGCGGTATTTACGAGGACGGCATCGGCGCCCATTTCCATGGCTTCGGCTGCATGGGAGGGAGCTCCCAGACCAGCATCAATCACCACGGGAACGCGGCTTTCCTCGATGATTATCTCAAGAAGGTCGCGAGTCTTCAGACCCTTGTTGGTACCTATGGGTGCGCCAAGAGGCATCACTGCTGCAGTCCCGACTTCCTCCAGCCTCTTGCAGAGGACGGGATCGGCCTGAATGTAGGGAAGAACTTTAAATCCTTCCTTAGCGAGGACTTCAGTAGCGGCGAGAGTCTCAATAGGGTCCGGAAGAAGATATTTGGGATCGGGATGGATTTCGAGCTTGATGAAATCGGTGCCGAAACAGTCGCGGGCGAGACGGGCGGCCAGAACGGCCTCGGCTGCATTGCGCACACCGGAAGTGTTTGGGAGGAACTGGACGTGGTCGCGGTTTATGTGGCGAAGCATATCGTCCTCTTCCTCATGGGCCATGTCGATGCGCTTCATGGCCACGGTAATCATTTCGGAGCCGGACGCAATTATGGATTGGAGCATAAGCTCGTTGGACGAAAATTTACCCGTGCCAACAAACAGGCGTGATTTGAAATCACGTCCTCCGATATTAAGTAAATCGGTCATTGCAGTTAAATGTGATATGATTGGTAAATATAATCTGATTAATGGCGGAAAAAATCATTCGTGGGGTATTCCAAGGAGTTTTTCCATAACCTTCGAGGTATAAAGCATGGGATCGGGTGCATTGATGATGGCGCCTGACATAGCTATGCCGTTTACGCCCGTAGCCATAAGCGGTTCGACATCATCAAGTGAAATTCCTCCGATAGCTACCAAGGGAATCTCCATGCCGGCATCGCGTACGGCCTTGACAATGGAACGATAACCGTCGAGTCCAAGACAAGGCGCGAGGTTTTTCTTGGTGGTGGTGAAGCGGAAGGGTCCAACACCCACATAGTCTATGTCCTTGCCTTTGAAGCGGAGGATATCATCGGCGGTGTTGGCGGTCACACCGATTATGGCGTTCGGGCCGAGCAGCTCGCGTGCCTGGAGCGGATCCATGTCCTCTTTGCCAAGATGAACTCCCGAAACTTTAAGCTCGTTGACGAGTTCCACACGGTCATCGATTATAAGGAAAGTGTCGGTTTCCTGACACATGGGTATGATTTCAAGGGCAACGTTGCGAACTTCCTCGTCGGAGGCATCCTTCATCCGCAACTGTATCCATCGGCAACCGCCTTCAATGGCCATCTGCGCCTCTTCGGCAATGGAATATTTTTCGCTCGGGTGGGTAATAAACTGAAGCATATTGATTATGAGTTAAGGGTTAGATTGAATTGACAAAGCCTTTCTTTGAGAAGCGACATATCGCCGCAACCCATCAGGGAGCCGAGAACGGCGAACCCTCCGAACGGGAGGTCTGCCAGCAGCGGCAGGGTAGCCGGAGTGACGCCTCCCAAAGCTATAACAACCGTAGGGGCAAGTTTGTCAATTTGTGAGAAATCCTGAGGAGTAAAAACCGGGGAGGAACCATATCCGGGCTTTGATACACTGGGGAAGACAGGGCTGAGAGTAACATAATCGAATCCTCTGGAATCAAGGATCTCAGCGACAGTGTGGCACGAACGGCTCAATGGGCCGTTATAGAACGCGGGAGGCTGCGGACAGCGGGAATTGAGATGAAGTCCGCCGAGATTGAACTCGGCCGCCAGTACAAAATGCCCGTGCAGCCTCAGACGTGAGTGATACTTCTGAGGAAGCGCCTCGATGATAGACTTGATTTCGGTAAGTGATGCCTCGGGATGCCGAATATGAACCATATCCCATCCGGCGTCAAGCACTGCGGCTATCATCTGTGGCTCGCAGCCGGTGATTTCCGGAGTAGTGAACGCGATTTTTTTAAGGGGTTTCATCCGCCGTAGAAAGCCTTTATAATAAGAAGGGACTGCCCTTCAGAGAGGGTAGTGGTGGCATATTTGTCGCGAGGAACGACGGTGTTGTCCACCGCGACAGCTATCCCGGCAGGAGTGATGTTCCGGGAGGCGAGCACTTCCGAAACGGTTGCACCTTCCTTAATCTCCACATTCTTTCCGTTGACTTTGATATTCATTTTCTATAACCTGTATTAGGAATTGTAAACTTCATGTGGCGGGGGGCGAAAAGGTGATTTACGGGCCCGTGGCCATGTCCTATGTCGACTCTTGCACCTGACTGCAATGCACGCGTGACGAAAAGCTTGGCGCGCCCCACGGCATCATCCACTGTCATTCCGAGGGCAAGATAGCAAGCTATGGCGGAAGAGAGGGTGCAGCCGGTGCCGTGGGTGTTTTTAGTCACGACCTCATCGGCCTTGTAGCCGATAGGCTCATTCTGGCCCTCGAGAAACAGGAGGTCCGTTTTTACACCGGGTGTGGGAGCGTCGCCTCCTTTC
>VSPV01000178.1 GCA_009775605.1 Paramuribaculum sp. | reverse complement strand
TGGGGGTGTCGATAATTTTTCCTTTCAGGGCCCCCGAGGGGGCGGGAACCATGGCGATGGCCTCGTGGAGCTCGGAGTCGAACTCAGCGCCGGTGCTTTCGATGGGTTTCACGCCATTCTGAGCCAGATATTTCACGAGCTTATTGTAGATGAGCTCCATGCCTTCCTTGACGCTTTCGGCGTTGTCAGTGGCTTTTACGGCCTCAAGGCCGCGCTCGAAGTCGTCGACGATGGGGAGAAGGTTTTTAAGGACGTTTTCGGCGGCATTGCGGATAATGTCGCTTTTCTCCTTGACGGTACGTTTGCGGAAATTGTCGAATTCGGCCATCAGGAAAAGATATTCTTTCTTTTCTTTCTCGACCTTGAGCTTTTCTTCGGCAAGCTGTTTGGCGAGAGCGTCGATTTCCGACATTTCCTGATTCTCTATATCTTCGGCAGTCTGGTTTTCTTCATCAGCTTCCGGAACATTGTCGAATACTTCGGCATTATTAGCCGCAGCCTGGTTGCCCATATTTTCTGCTTCCCGGTTTTCGGGGCTATTATTGGTATCTTTCTGGTGCATGTCGTTCTTATTTTTCTTTTTCATATTTCCTATAACAAAAATTTTGCCAAAAACAGCTTTCGCTTGATTAATCACTAAAAGGATAACAATATGGAAGCGATAACGTTCAATTTAGCGTTAGCAGACAACGGAAGTAAGGCAGACGGAACATTGCGGGAAGCGGTCGCGGAGGGTCTCTGCCAAAATGTCAGAGGCGAAGAAGGCATATACCGCGGAGCCGGAGCCCGACATGGAAACATAGACGGCACCCATATCGGCCAATCCGCTTTTTACGGTCTCTATTTCCGGCGCGGCGGCGAACACCGATTTTTCAAAATCGTTTTTTACGGTTCCATTCCATTCTGACAGCGGCCGGGAAATGACGTCGGCCAGCTCAACAGCGGGGAGGGCGGGAGTGACACCGGCATACGCGCGGGCAGTGGAGACGCCAACGGGCGGTTTGACGATGGCGAGCTTCATGCGGTAAATTTCGGAGGGAAGAACCACGGGCGCTAAATCGGTGCCGATACCGGTGGCAAGCATTGGCTTATTATATATAAAGAAAGGGCAGTCGGCACCAATGGTTGCTGCAACCTCGGCAAGCTTATCGTCGGAAAATCCGAGAGAGAAGAGTGCGTTCAAAGCCTTGATGGTGAAAGCCGCGTCGGCAGAGCCTCCGCCCAACCCGGCTCCGTCGGGGATGATTTTGCGGAGATATATGTCGACCGGAGGCAGGGGGCGGGTAACCTCGTCCAGGGCCCGATAAGCCTTCATAACAAGATTCTTTTCGGCTGGGCAGTCAACGGTGTTGCCGGTGACCGTTAGGGTGGTCTTTCCACTGCGCGAGGGAACGACTTCGAGAACATCGTGCCAGCCAACAGGAACCATTACGGTGCTGATTTCGTGGTATCCGTCGGGCCTGCGGGAAAGAATATCGAGACCCAGATTAATCTTGGCATTTGGAAATACAATCATTTTTCTACAGTTTGTAATCACCGGGTGTGGAAAAAATCGGTGACGAAGTTAATCAAAAATTAGTAAATTTGCATCACGACCAATCAACGAAGACCCAATACAACGCAGACAATGGCAGAACAAAGAAGTAAAGGCAACAAAAACAATCCCATATATGATTTCGGCGGACGGGTGCTCCCTCAGGACAAAGAACTTGAAGAGGCAGTGCTTGGTGCACTGATGCTTGAGAAGGACGCATACTCCAATGTATGCGATATGTTAAAGCCCGATTGCTTCTATACACCCGTAAACAGAAAGATATTCGAAGCCATCCAGATGCTCGGTGCTTCCAACCAGCCCATAGACATGCTTACCGTAACAGAGCAACTGAGGCATAACGGGGAACTTGACAACGTGGGCGGCCCGGTGTTTGTGTCGGAACTGACTTCGCGTGTGGCTTCGGGCGCGCATGTGGAGTATCATGCGCGAATCGTGGCCCAGAAATATCTGGCGCGTGAGCTTATCACCTTCGCGGCCGAGATAGAGAAAAAGGCCTTCGACGAGGCAAACGATGTGGATGACCTCATGCAGGAAGCCGAAGGAAAACTGTTTGAGATTTCACAGAGAAACGTTAAGAAAGACGTTACCCAGATAGACCCTGTAATCGGTCAGGCCATAGAACAGATGCAGGTGGCGGCCAACCGAACCACCGGACTTTCCGGCCTCGAGACCGGTTTCCACGAGCTTGACAAACTTACCTCCGGCTGGCAGAACTCCGACCTTATAATAATAGCGGCACGTCCTGCCATGGGTAAAACAGCGTTCGTTCTTTCCATGGCAAAGAATATGGCCGTGAACTACAATACACCGGTAGCGTTGTTTTCGCTCGAAATGTCGAACCTGCAGCTGGTGAACCGTCTGGTGAGCAACGTCTGCGAGATTCCGGGCGAGAAGATCAGAAGCGGTCAGCTGTCGGCAGTGGAATGGGACCAGTTCATGGCCAGGGTAAAGAATCTTTACGGGGCGCCTCTGTTCGTAGACGATACGCCTTCACTCTCCATCTTCGAACTTCGTACCAAGGCGCGCCGCCTCGTGAGGGAAAAAGGAGTGAAGATAATAATAATAGACTACCTCCAGCTGATGAATGCCTCCGGCATGAAATTCGGTAGCCGCGAGCAGGAGGTGAGTATGATTTCACGCTCGCTGAAACAGCTTGCAAAGGAGCTGAACATACCTGTGATAGCGCTGTCGCAGCTTAACCGATCGGTTGAAAGCCGTGGCGACGGCAAGGAGGGCAAACGTCCGCAGCTTTCCGACCTTCGTGAATCCGGAGCGATAGAGCAGGATGCCGACATTGTTTGCTTCATCCATAGACCTGAGTATTACATGAAATCGGCTACCGACGGAAACGACCGCGATATCCGAGGCCTGGCAGAGTTTATCGTGGCCAAACACCGTAGCGGTAAAGTTGATGATATAGATATGCGCTTCCGCGCGGATTTCGCGAGATTCGAGAACTGGAAGAGCAATCCCGGTGTAACTATGGCCACGCAAGGTTCCAGAATCAACGGAGACAGCATAAGCGCGGCCCCGCTTCAGGGCGGCACGGCAGATTTCATGGCCACCGAGGCGGATGATGCTCCGGCGCCGTTCTGAGAATAACGGGGGCGGATTGTAAATTCTTATAATT
>VSPV01000177.1 GCA_009775605.1 Paramuribaculum sp. | reverse complement strand
CCCTCCCCGCTCCCCGCACATTCAAATCCCTCGGCCTCTAACGATTAAATATTAGAACTCGAAATCCCACCCAAGGCGTTGCGTCAAACACCAAAATTTGACGCAACGCCTTCCTATTTCAGCTATCTCGGCTACCCCCTGGGAGGGTCGGCCTCCGGCCGTCCATAGCCATCCTGTTCCTTCCTCAATTTTTTTTAGTAACTTTAGGCCCAAAATCCAACTCCGCAATGAACCGCACCAAGCAAGCCCTCCGCAGCCGCACATTCCTCGGCACCCTCATATCCCTGGCGCTCATGGCCATAATAGCCTTCGTCTACTTCTATCCCGACGCCGCCCAGGGCAACGTGCTCCAGCAGTACGACACCCAGCAGGGCATAGCCATAGGCCAGGAAGTCAAGGCATTCCACGAAGCCACCGGCGAGACATCCCGCTGGACCAACTCTGTGTTCTCCGGCATGCCCACCTTCCAGATCTCCCCCTCCTACCCCTCCAGGGCGCTCTTCCGCTGGATCAACACCGTGATGGGCTTCGGCCTTCCGGCTCCCGCCAACCTCGTGATGATGATGATGCTTGGCTTCTTCATCCTGCTCATGACCATGCGCATGCGGTGGTATGTGGCCCTCATCGGAGCCATAGCCTACGGATTCTCATCCTATTTCGTGATTCTTATCGGTGCCGGCCACATCTGGAAGTTCGTCACCCTCGCCTATATCCCGCCCACAATCGCCGGCATAATCCTCTGCTACCGCGGCCGTTATCTTGCAGGAGCGGCAATAGCCGCCCTCTTCGCCATGATGCAGATCGCAAGCAACCACGTGCAGATGTCCTACTACTTCCTGTTCGTGATTCTCGCCTTCGTCATCGTGGCTCTCATCAAGGCCGTCAAAGCCCGTGAGATGCGCCGCTGGCTCATAGCCACAGGCTCCCTCGCCGTAGCCGGCGTGGCTGCCGTGACGGCCAACCTCCCGAGCCTCTACTACACCTACGAATACTCCAAGGAGACCATGCGCGGAGGCCATTCCGAGCTGACCCGCACAGATACCTCGGCAGGCTCCGAGGCCGGCCTCGACCGCGACTACATTACCCAGTACAGCTACGGCGGCGCCGAGACCTTCACCCTCCTCATCCCCGACATCAAGGGAGGCGCCACTGTCAAACCCGAGAAAGGATCTAACAAAATGCTCACTCTAGCCGACCTCGACGAAGCCAAGGAAATGGTGAAAAACGGCTCCATTTCCCCCGACGAAGCCTATTATCTGGGCTACGTAGGCCAGTATTTCGGCGAGCCGGAGCCTACCAACGGCCCCGTCTATATCGGCGCGCTAATTTTCGCGCTGTTCCTTGCCGGATGCTTCATGGTGCGCGGCCCGCTCAAATGGGCGCTCGTGATTCTCACGGTGTTCTCCATTCTCCTTGCTCTGGGGCGCAACTGCATGTGGCTCACCGATATCATGATTGACTACATGCCAATGTACAATAAGTTCCGAACCGTGGAGAGCATTCTGGTGATAGCCGAATTCACCATGCCCCTACTCGCGGCCATGGCGCTGCAGCAGATTTTCACAGACCGTCCCGCCGAATCGCTTGCGCGCAACCGCCGCGGCATTGCGTGGGGCTTCGGCATTGCGCTGGGAATCTGCCTTCTGGCCATAATCGCGCCCTCCATATTCGGCTCTGCGGTGACCGATACCGACCGTCAGACCGACGCCATGATCGCCCGGCAGCTCGCCGCCCAGGGCGCCGACGCCGCTACCCTTCAGACATTCTCCCTCAACAATCCCCGCATATTCGGAGCCATTGAGAATCTCCGCTACTCCATGGTGCGCGCCGACGCCATGCGCAGCTTCATCATAGCGGCCGCCGGTCTCGGCGTTCTCCTGCTTTACCTTTTCGGCAAACTCTCCCTCGGCCTCGCCGCCGTGATAGCCGGAACGCTCGTGTGCGGAGACCTTTTCCTTGTCAACAAGCGCTATCTCGACACCGAGAGCTTCGTGCCCAAGCGCCTCAGCCGCGGCGACCCGTTCCCTCTCACCGATGCGGACCGCACAATCCTCGCCGACACCGTCACGAGCTACCGCGTGCTCAACATGCCCCAGTTCTGGCAGCCCGGCCCGTCCTACCGCCACAAGACCATCGGAGGCTACCACGCCGCCAAGCTCACCCGTTATCAGGACCTTATCGACCGTCACTTCCAGCCCTTCCTCTCCGGAAATCCATCGGCAGGCGACTGGAATGCCGTCAACATGCTCAACGCCCGCTATATAGTTGACTATACCGGCACTCCGCTTCAGAACGAAGAAGCCCTCGGCAACGCATGGTTTGTCGACTCCGTGGCCTACGTCGACGGCGCCGACGCCGAAATGGCCGCTCTCGACGTCATCAATCCCGCGCGCACAGCCGTGGCTGACCGCCGTTTCAGCGACGTGCTCGGCCCCTCCGCACCGCGCGCAGCCTCCGATACCATCCGCCTCACCACCTACGCACCCAATCGCCTCACCTACCACGCCGAGAGCGCCCGCGGAGGCGTGGCAGTGTTCTCCGAGGTGTTCTTCCCCTGGGGCTGGACCGCCACCGTCGACGGTCAGCCCGTGGATATAGGCCGTGTGAACTATCTGCTGCGTGCCATCAGGCTCCCTGCCGGCAGCCACACCGTGGAGATGCGCTTCGACCCCGCCTCACTCCACGCTACCGACACCGCCGCCACCATCGCCGTGATTTTCATCTACATAGCTCTCGCCGCAGCCCTTGCGCTCTATATCATCGGCCGTCGGAAAGCCGAAACCGTTCCCGCGCATGAACCTACAGTGGGCTAAGCATCCCCTCGCGCGCCGCCTCCGTTCGCGGGGCTTCGGCGTTCACTCACCGTTTGCCTTCGACTTCATCAGGCAGGTGCTTGCGCAGCCCTGTGCCTACTATTGCTACGCCCGAATAGCCTCACTCGCCGTCTCGCGCCGCGATGCTGCCACCTCCAGGCTGCTCTTCCGCGTCGTCCTCCGCTTCCGTCCCCCTATCATCGGCCTCATGCCCGGCATCACCATCTCTCCCGCAATGCTCGCCGCCTTGGAAGCAGCCATGCCCTCGGCAACAATCGTCACCGGCAATGCCCCGTTCATGATCTGCACCGGCCCGTTCCGCGGCGCTCCGGAACCCGGCACTGTCCTCTTCTCCACGCTTCCGTATTCCGACCCG
>VSPV01000176.1 GCA_009775605.1 Paramuribaculum sp. | reverse complement strand
TGGATCGAACTTGTTTATGTTGTCCTTCATTCGCATATCTTGGCCGCTTTTCGTCCTGCTTCTCAGTCGTGTACATAAAGTACACTCCTTCGTCGCAGAACAAAAATCCGCTCAAGCTATGCGACCCTGTCGTCAACATTTATTATTAAACAAGCTCTTAATCTTTCTTACAAATATAACCAATTAAATCCCCCTCTTTCCCGAAACGCATTATTTTTTACAGTTTTTTTGATTTTTATTGGTTTTTTCGTCGCTCTTTTTTTGTCAGGCAGATATTAAACCATAACTTTAGAAAAGAAATACACCAAACCGCCAAATGACCAATTACGACGAACTCCTCTTCAATATAAAAATAGCGAGCGCAAGCCCGGTCCCGGGTTCTGTGCTCGTGGCCGAGCCATTCCTCCGCGACCAGCATTTCCTTCATTCCGTAATTCTGCTGGTGGATTACGCTCATGCGGCCCCCTCGATGGGAGTGGTGTTGAATCGGCTTACCGCATACACGCTTCAGGGGCTCGTGTCGGGTGTCAGGCGCTCCGAATCAGTCCCTGTGTTCTGTGGGGGCCCTATGTCATACGACCGTCTTTTCTTTATCCATACCCTCGGCACGGCAATTCCCGGTGCCAGAGAAGTTTCTCCGGGTATATTTATCGGAGGTGACATGGACTCCATGCTCGATTATGTAAACTCAGGCTATCCTCTCGAAGGTTTTGTGCGGTTTTTCATAGGCTACAGCGGATGGAGCCCATATCAGCTCGATGAGGAACTCAACGACCACGTCTGGGCTGTCACCTCTCCCCCATCCCCCTCTTCTCTTCTTGACGGATCGGAGGATAGGTATTGGCATCGTTTTGTGCGCTATCTCGGCTCATCATTCCGCGGATGGCTCTACCACCCGCAGAATCCGCTCTCTAACTGAAAGCGGGAAGCGGCTTTTAAGATATTTTCGGACAGACTCTAACAATTCTGGTATCACGCTTCCGGCGTATTGCCCTTGGGAGTATCGCCGTTGCGTCTCCCGTGATTTCTCCATCTTCTCGAAGGGCGCTTTTTGCCTTCTGATTTTTTGCTATTGTTGCCGTCATGGTTTGCCGCCGGAATCTCTTTGTTGGCAATCTCTTTATCTTTATGGGAGTCCGCAGCTCTACTCTCATCTCCCGGCTTTTTATTGTGTCCGGGATGGCGGCTGTTTCGCCTGCCTCCGTTTCCGGTGCCGTTTCCCTTTTTACGGCCATTTCTTTTACCCTCACTGCGGTTATCGCCGGAAGGGCCCTCATCGGACAGCACACCGTCAGTTTCACCGTCCATGCTATAACGCTTCACTTTTTTGCCGAGGAATTTCTCGATTCCCGCAAAACGTCGGCGGTCCTTGTCGCTTACAAACGTCACTGCCACGCCCTCGGCACTGGCTCGTGCGGTTCGTCCTATGCGGTGCACATAATCTTCGGCGTCATGAGGCACATCGTAGTTTACCACCATAGATATACCGTCTATATCTATGCCGCGGGCCACGATATCTGTAGCCACAAGCACATCCGTGCGCCCCGCTTTGAAATCAAGCATCACTTCCTCTCGCTTGTTCTGGTCAAGGTCGGAGTGCATCTCGCCCAGTTTCACCTTGGCCTTGCGGAGCTCCCTGGCTATTTCCTTAACCTTCAGTTTGGAGGAGGCGAACACAAGCACGCATTTTGCCTCAGGGCCACCAAGCAGTTTCTTTATAAGGGGAAGTTTCTGAGGTTCGTAGCAGAAATATGCCCGCTGGTCTATCTTCTCGGCCGGACGTGACACCGCTATTTTCACCTCGGCCGGATCACGGAGTATCGTCTTGGCAAGCTGCTGGATTTTTGGGGGCATAGTTGCCGAGAACATCAGTGTCTGCCGCTCAGAGGGAAGGTGTTTCACAATCTGCATTATGTCGTCGAAGAATCCCATGTCGAGCATCCTGTCTGCCTCGTCAAGAATGAAAAAAGAAACCCTCGAAAGATCCACGCACCCCATCTGCAGATGGGCCAGAAGTCGGCCCGGAGTTGCAATCACCACATCCGCGCCGAGCTTCAGTCCGCGCTGCTGCAGGGCGAATGTCGCGCCGTCAGTTCCTCCGTAGATGGGCAGACTGCTCACATTCAGGAAATAGCTGAATCCCTGAAGCTGCTGGTCAATCTGCATGGCGAGTTCGCGCGTCGGAGTCATCACGATGCAGTTCACCGCGTCTTCCGGAAAGTCCCCGTCGGCCAGACGGTTGAGCACCGGAAGTAAATAAGCGGCGGTTTTGCCGGTTCCGGTCTGAGCCACGGCTATAAGGTCGCGCCCTTCAAGGGTTAGCGGTATGGATTGTTCCTGGATGGGGGTGCAGTCCGTTATGTGCATTGCATCGAGAGCGTCAAGCACATCATAATTCAGATCTAATTCTTCAAACTTCATTCTTGTGTTAGTCTGATAAAAAACGGCGCAAATTTACGAATTACGCCTAAATATACCAACACAACGCCTTGGCGTTTCAATTATATTACTTAAATTTGTGGCGTGTCGACAAAGGGGTGCTCCGTTTTCAACCGCGGGGCTGAGATTTATACCCTCCGAACCTGAAACGGATAATTCCGGCGAAGGGATTGTTACTCTCTTTTCCAGTTTTTGCACCCGATTTTGTCGGCCGATGAAGTTTTGTTTTTCATTGACCGCTGTAATTATGTGTAATTATGAAGCGTTACATACCAGTCCTGTCAATCGCCGGATCCGACTGTAGCGGAGGCGCCGGCATTCAGGCCGACATCAAGACTATCTCGGCGATAGGATGCTATGCCATGACGGCGATAACGGCCCTTACCGTCCAGAATACCGAAGGTGTTTCCGCCATTGGAAAGGTCAGTCCCGACATAGTAGCCGGCCAGATAGAAGCCGTATGGTCCGATATTCCCCCACGTGCCGTCAAGACCGGCATGCTCTTCAACCGTGAAGTCATAGAGGCCGTAGCTTCGTCACTTGAACATCATAGGCCCGAACTTCTCGTGGTTGATCCCGTTTCCGTTGCCACTTCCGGCTCCGTGCTTCTTGAGCCGGATGCCATTCGGCTTCTTATCGAGCGGATTTTTCCTCTCTCTCTCGTCGTCACTCCCAACGTCAACGAGGCCCGACAGCTTACCGGCGAATCCGACCCTTACAGTCAGGCGGCGGAGTTCCGCCGCATGGGATGCCGC
>VSPV01000175.1 GCA_009775605.1 Paramuribaculum sp. | reverse complement strand
TATCAATGATAATCTTTACAAAGATATAAAAATCAACCCATTATAAGGATTTCATCACCCAAAATGTCCATTAGACCGAAAAAGGTTATTCCGTGGTGAATCTCGAGGGCGGAATAATCGACTGGGAGAAGAGGGGCTTTCCTGTGACGACGGAAACGGAGAACTGACCCTTTTCAGCATCTTTCGTTTAATGAAAAAAAAAGGCGGTGCGCCCGATGGTGCACCGCCTTGATTTTTTTTGTTCAGATGCTTACTGGCGTGTAAATACAAGAGTGATTTTCACTTTATCCAGAAGTACCTTTACCATCGCCGGACCATCCACGTAGGGATTGATTGCGGTTACTACATTCGACGTCTGTCCGTAAGAATTGGTCTGCTGCTCGGTTACGAGTGACACAGGTGTCAGTGTGAAAGTATAATCGTCGGCTGTGACATTTTCTTTTTCCAGAAGGTCGAGAATATAGGAACGCATGTCATTGAATTTGTATTCAAGCGAGATGAGGTCAAATGTACCAAGGAACGAGGTGACATCATCGTTGATTTTGTTGTCGGCAAAGAATTCCTGACGTTTGTTTTTAAGCACCATCAGAACATAGGGGGGCGCTGTTATACCGTAGTCGTTGGTGACATATTCCAGCGGCAGTTCAAATGTGAGGTTGTTGAGCACGGCATTCGGTCCTCCTTCGTTCCGGAATTTCGACATTATTTCCTGAGCCGGGAAGGTGAAATCTATGTCATAGCCGGTAGGGGCCACGAGTAGGTTCTCACCTGAGTTTATACGCTGGGTGAGCTGGTCGCTGAGCTGCAGCTTGATAATATTGTTGGTGAGAATTTCCGGTGTCACGCCCATGATGGTGCGTGCGGAGGAGAGAATGGTGTCTGTCGAGGTGGAGTCCGTCTCTATGGTCGTCTCATATCGGTAATACATATTGATGCGGCTCTCTCCGATGTTTACCACGCGGCCGGAGCCGAAAGAGTTGGCGATATAGAGACCGGGGAAATACTTCGTGAATGCCTCAGGGGTAGCGAATGTCTCGGGATGGGTGAGGTAACGGTCGAAGATTTCGAGGGCGAAAGATTTCGGGAGTTTTGCTTCGATTACTCGGTAAGACATGCTGTTGAGCGAGTCTGAATGAAGCGCGCTCGCGGTATATATGGCCGAAGAAGGTGTCCAGCAATTTGATGGGTCGTAATATCCCGTGGGGTCGAAATTGCTGTAGATGGGAGCCTCAAGCTGTTTGGTCAGAGGATAGATTTTCATGCCCATCGGAACAAGAGAGTCGCCGGTGAAGTTACCGTTCTCCATGAAGAACATGAGCTTTATCGAATCGATATAATCTCTTTTGATACCGGTAGTATCAAAGGTGAGAGCAGGCATGAACTGAGTTACGATTTCGGAGCTGAACTTTCCGTATTCCTTGGCATCGAGGACACCGAGAAGCTGTTGTATGGTGCGCGACTGAATGTCCTGATTGCGAATGGCCCTGCCGGTAAGCTGGAAGGTGGAATCGACCACGATTTTCACCGGGGAAGTGACCAGTGAGGAGCCTATGGTAGTCGACTTGTCGTCATCACAGGCCGATAATAGTATTGCGCAGCTAAAAGCCGCTGCGAATATGCGGGTAAAATTCATTGGATTCTTTTACTTCAATAATTCAGTGTAAAAATTAGCGTAGGAATCAAAAAATCCCTCTTGACCGTTTTCCGAATAACCCAATATCGGCTTTCCTGAAGTTTTGGCATATTCAAGGACTTCCGGCGCGATATTATCGGAGGAGAGGATGAGGCCGTCGGAAAAATCAATGGCGAGTTTATGGAGATCGTTCACACTTACAGACTCTCCGAGAGATTTCAAGTCTTCTTCAGGGATATCGCACATCTTGAGTTTTTCCTTGAATCTCGGGTCAAGGGAGCCTTCAAAGCCTTCAGACCGGATGGCATAAATCACTTTGGCACCGCTGAAAGTGGGGTCGTCGGAGTAAAGACGTTTGAGATATAATGGTGCAAGAGCTGAAATCCAGCCTACACAATGTATAATCGAGGGCTCCCAGCGAAGTTTCTTGACGGTTTCGATAGTTCCTTTCACAAAGAACATGGCGCGCTCGTCGTTATCGGCAGGAGAACTTTCGGTTTCAAGAACCTTCTCGGTGGTGTAATGGAAATAATCGTCGTTGTCAATGAAATAAACCTGTGTCCGGGCCGACTGTAGACTTGCCACTTTTATTATCAGAGGATGGTCAGTGTCGTCTATGATGACATTAAGACCCGAAAGGCGGATGACTTCATGAAGCTGATTGCGTCGCTCGTTGATGCATCCGTATTTAGGCATAAACGTCCTTACCTCGAATCCTTTTTCCTGCACTCCCTGAGGCAATGCTCGGCCAAGAGTGGAAAGGTCGGTAGTGGGAACGTAAGGGGTGATTTCCTGAGAAATGAAGAGTACTTTTTTGCGCTCCATCGCAAATGGGTTCTAATTCTGATTATTAGTTCAATGTGCAAATATACTAATTTTTCCTGAATCAGCCTCACTGCCTATCTTACAAATTTTGTTAACCCACAGCCGCTGCGTTATGTTTGCACACCCTGGAGGAATGTGACATTCGTGGGGAAATCGCCCCTTTTGTTCCGATTTAGGTTGCTATTTTCGCCAGAATTCGGGTGTGAAAAGAATAAGAACCGTGAAAAGCTCCAGACGACCTATAAGCATGAGAAGCGATAGAATCCATTTGCCTAAATCCGGTACAAGCTCGAAGCTTCCTTCGGATCCTGTCACGCCTACTCCGAATCCTATGTTGCTCACGCAGGAAAATGACGAGAAAAAGGCATCGACAAGAGGCAGTCCAACCGCGGTGAGCAGAATTCCGCCGAAAGTCATAAGCATCACGTAGATGCAAAGGAATGCTATTACTTTAGCCACGACAGGCTGCGGCATCACACGGCCGTTGATATGTACGGAAGTTACCGCCGACGGGTGTATGCAGCGGTAAAGCTCATTGCCGGTATATTTTATCAGCAGCAGCATTCGGTCTATTTTAGCGCCGCCGCTGGTTGAGCCCGCGCATGAACCGAAGAACATAAGGATGAAGAGTAGAGAGAGGATGAATGCACCCCAATACTAAAAATCGAATACTCCCAGACCGGTAGAGGTGATCGTGGAAATGATATGGAATAATCGATCCATCGTTATGTATGAAAGCCCCTTGTAATATCACGAAAATAGTAT
>VSPV01000174.1 GCA_009775605.1 Paramuribaculum sp. | reverse complement strand
AATGATAATCTTTACAAAGATATAAAAATCAACCCATTATAAGGATTTCATCACCCAAAATGTCCATTAGACCAACAACGCAGAAGCCTCACGCAGAATATGTGTAAAGTATCATCGGCTAACACTCTCGCGCTTGCCGATAACGGAATATACATATCCACATGGACATCTACTGCTTGCTTCATTCTTGACCAATCCTGAAAGTTGCGAAGTTTCAACAAGCCAAGAAAGAGCGTCGAGTAAACGCTTTCCATTATGTATGCCGACCCTCCCGCTGCCCCGGACCGGGGCTTCTGCAAGGCGGCCTGCAATCGCAAAATTAATATTTTTTTTTAAGATAAGGAATAATTGTTAGTACATTACCCCAATAATGTTTCATGAACATGCTATCATGCATCAGACAATAAGTGACACCCTTTATCGGTTACATTTCACCTGTTTTTCCTCACATTTTTCAATTAATTTGGAGAATAAGCGGCTGAAAATTTGTGTATGTAGCGAAAAATGACTTACTTTGCACTCGTTTTATGGCTCATCCTGTAAAGCTGTTAAAAATGATGCGCTTAGCAGTGATATGAGAACTGAGATGGCGGCCATAAGACGCAGAGTTAAAAAATAAGTAAATTTATTGAGCTAAGTAACACGAACAGCCATGTCAAAAGTTTGTCAGATCACAGGCAAGAAAGCGATTGTGGGTAACAACGTATCCCACTCAAAGCGTCGCACCAAGCGCAAATTCAACGTCAACCTCTTCACCAAGAAGTTCTACTGGGTTGAGCAGGATGCATGGATTCTCCTGACCCTCTCAGCCAACGGTCTGCGCACCATCAACAAGAAGGGTCTCGACGCCGCAATCAAAGATGCTGCCGAGAAGGGTTATTTAACTGAAATCAAATATTTAGAATTCTAAGAACAATGGCAAAGAAAGCTAAAGGTAATCGCGTGCAGGTAATCCTTGAATGCACAGAACACAAAGCCAGCGGTATGCCCGGTACTTCTCGCTATATCACCACCAAGAACCGCAAGAACACCACCGAGCGTCTGGAGCTTAAGAAATACAACCCTATCCTCAAGAGAGTAACCGTTCACAAAGAAATCAAATAATAACTACCCGATATGGCAAAGAAAACCGTAGCATCTCTGCAGAAAGGCGAAGGACGTACCTACTCCAAGGTTATCAAAGTAGTTAAATCGCCCAAAACCGGCGCCTACACCTTCCAGGAGCAGATGGTTCCCAACGATGCAGTTAAAGACGCACTGAAATAATCAGCTGTAAACATCATACTTGCGGAGGTTGCCTCCGCTGCTTAACATAACGAATCCGGGCTGTCCCTACATCTGTAGCGGCAGCCCGGATTCGTTTGTTTCCACCTCTTATTCTTCAAGAGGCTGAAGGGTGAGGGCGTATCCGCCCGTGGCATTCATCTTTACCTTAAGAACGTCAGCGGATGTCACGGTATCGGTGGCTATCTTTATGTCCTCCGGATTGGCGGAGCCGGGAACATCGGCGTAGGAAGTGGCAAGATACTTGCGGACGGGGGTCAGGAAGCCGAGAGGCAGATCGATTTCGCGTGCGTCGCTGTTGGTGCCTGCACCCACATAGAATGTATCGCCCGCGCGGCGCGCTACGACTATATACTCCCCTATCTCGCCCTGCAGTGCCTCAGACCAATCGCAATCGGCATTGAACGTGCGGAAGAACTCAAAAGCATCGTGACCTTCGTAGTTTTCGATAAGGTCGGCAGCCATCTGAAGCGGAGAATATATTATGACCCAGTTGGCAATCTGACGTGCGAGAGTGGTCTTTATGCAGCAGTCGGCATTCGGGCCGTTCCATTCCAGGCGACCCTTGTCGGCCTTCGCGCGCGAATAGTCAATGTCGAAAATACCCGGTGTGTAGTCCATCGGTCCGGAAAGAAGCCTTACGTAAGGAAGCGTGCACAGATAATCGGCCGAATTGCCTGCCGACCATGCGTTCCATTCCATGCCGCGTGCGCCTTCGCGCGTCATCATGTTGGGCCAGGTACGGCGGATGCCGGTTTCCTTTATAGGTTCATGGGCATCTATCATCAGACGGTAACGCGCTGCCGTCTCGACCACTTTCTGATAGTGGCGCACTCCATATTGCGAATGGTGCAGATAGCCGCCCTTGAATCCGCCGGCATAGCCGGTCTTTACCGTATGGATTCCAAGGCTTGCGTAATAGGCAAAAGCCGAATCCATCGCCGCTTCATATTCGGGGATGTTGCCGCCGGTCTCGTTGTGGGCCCAGAGTTCTATGCCGTTGGCGCGGGCGTAAGAAGCCACGGAATCGATATCGAAATCGGAAGCGGCTCCCACATAGTCGAAGCTCTGGTTTCCTCCCCAGTTTTCCCAGCCTTTGTTCCAGCCCTCGAAGAGAACGCCCTGAAGATTATTGGCCTTGGCGAAATCTATATATTTTATGGCGTTGGCGGTTGTAGCGCCATGGCGCGGCCCCACGGTCCACGTCTGGGTGCCGAGATGCATTCCCCACCATATACCCACATATTTCTGAGGCTTGATCCATGAAGTGTCCTTGATTCTGGACGGTTCGTTGAGATTCACTATAAGATTGCGGTTGATGAGATCCACGGCGCTCTTGCCAATCTGGATAGTGCGCCACGGTGTGACGAACTGCGGGCCAACGTAAGCCTTAACCCCGTCGGGCAGCGGGGCCAGATTGGCCTTCAGGCCACCCTCCGGGGAGCGCTTCAGGGTCATCTCGGGATAATCATAAAGCGCGGCCTCGTGGATAGAGCCGTAAACGCCGGTCTCGGTGCGGAATGTGAACGGGGTATTGGCATCCTCAACATCAGTGAGCGCCAGATTGCGGTATTCAAGCTCGTAGGTCTCGAAATTGCCTGGAATCGACCATGATGTGCCGTTCGCCGCGAAATTGAATTCCGTAAGCTCATCAGTCACTGCAATGGTATCCACACCGTCAACTTTCCATTCGTAGCGGAAAGCCATTCCGTCGTCAAACACGCGGAAACGTATAGTAAGCTTTGATATGGAATCTGCCATATTGACAGCCATTTCCCGGTAATTTTCCCGTACTATCTTGTTTTCGCCCCACGGCTGATTCCAGAGGGTGTCTTTCTGTGAAAATTCAGCCGAAACCCTGGCTTTGCGGGAATCGAAATTCCATTGGTCGGAAACTATTCCAAGAGCGGAGGGAAGGATGAGTTCGCGCCCGTCGACATTAACGGCATATTGCGGATGGTCAC
>VSPV01000173.1 GCA_009775605.1 Paramuribaculum sp. | reverse complement strand
TCGCTCAAAAATTAAACGAAAACATAGGTGTTGCATTTATAACTTGAATCCACCTTTTAATTCAACCAACGGGTTATATTTGCATCTATTTAATCAATATCGGCAATTTATGACCTTACAGCAAATGGAATACGTGGTGGCGGTGGACAAGTACCGTCATCTCGCAAAAGCCGCTGAATCGTGCGGTGTTTCGCAATCCACACTGTCGTCTCTTGTTCAGAAACTGGAGTTCGAACTTGATGTCACCATATTTGACCGAAGCAAATATCCGGTAAGGCCGACACCGGTAGGAGAGGAAATAATAAACCGACTGCGGAAAGTGCTTTTCAGCACGGCGCAGGTAAAGGAGCTGGTAGCGACCCGCAAAGGTGAGGCGGTAGGAACAGTATCACTTGGCATCATATCCACGGTGGCTCCGTATATATTACCGAAGATGCTCAAGTATCTTTCGGCCAATCATCCCGACATACGGCTACACGTTGAGGAAGCACGTGTGGCAGCCATTATCTCCCAACTTGAGCG
This sequence comes from Paramuribaculum sp., assembly GCA_009775605.1. GTDB lineage: Bacteria > Bacteroidota > Bacteroidia > Bacteroidales > Muribaculaceae > Paramuribaculum. The sequence continues at coordinate 2,997 of VSPV01000173.1, read as the reverse complement.
CGGAGACCTCGATGTGGCACTTCTTGCCACGCCCGTCAACAATAGCGAGCTCCTCGAAATTCCGATATATAAGGAACGCCTTATGGCTTATGTATCGCCCGAAGCGGACATACACGACGAAAGCGAGCTGCAGACAGGAATGCTTCCCGTCAATGACGTATGGGTGCTACGCGAGGGCTACTGCCCTGCCCGCGGAGCCTTCCCTTTTTGCAATAATAATTCAGGCCAAAGAGCTATCTATGAAGCCGGAAGCGTGGAGACCCTTATAAAAATTGTGGATGAGAACGGAGGCTACGCAATAATACCCGAACTTCACGTGCCTCTTCTCCGGAAATGCCAGCAAGCCAATGTGCACAACCTTGTCAATCCTGAACCGACACGCGAGATTGCCCTGGTAATCCATCGCAATTTTGTAAGAGAACGGCTGCTGAACATTCTTGCCGACGCAATCAAGAGCATTATTCCGGCGACAATGCTCATCCCCCGACTAAATAGATTTCCCATAGTCCTGTGATTGATACAACCGATTACACAATCGTTTTAATCGGTTGGCCCTATGAAGCGGGTTGCTTAACTTTGCATCAGTTGAAACCTGTTCCATAATAAAAATCACATGGCCAATAAAAAATTCTTCCGTTCAATTCCCGTAAAAGGATTTCCGTTATACTGGATTCTATTAATTTATCTTATTGCAGGATATTTCTATCCGGTGATAGGATTTCTTGCCGTAATCTGCATGATAGCTCCCGTGGCATTTGCCGTGAAAAAGGGACGCTGGTGGTGCGGCAACGCGTGCCCGAGAGGAAGCTTTTATGACAAAGTCTTAGCCAGATATTCGCCTCACAGGCCCATTCCGGCATTTGTACGTCAGAAAGGGTTCCGCATTTTCATGGTGATGTTCATCTTCACCATGTTTGGCATACAGATGTATCGTGCCTGGGGCGACTGGGACGCTATGGGGCGTGTATTCTGGACCATCATCCTTATCACGACCATTGTGGGCATTACCCTGTCGTTTATTTACGCTCCCCGCACATGGTGCTCGTTCTGCCCCATGGGCACATTGTCATCGTGGGTGACGCCACGAAGCGGAAATCTCCCCGAGAAATACAAACGAATTTTTGTAAACGAGAGATGCACCACCAAATGCAAACTTTGTTCCGCCGTATGCCCGATGCAGCTCAAACCATTCGAAAGCAGAGGCAATACCGAGGGCTTTCTGCATGACGACTGCATCAAATGCGGTCGCTGCACCGTCGGCTGCCCGCTAAAAGTACCGGAAATGAGGCAAAGATAATTTCGCCGATATTTCCGGGCCTCATGAAACTTCGGGAGGGGCAAAACGTTATATATGGTAGCAAAAAAGGACCTGATTTCAAATACACAATTTACTATGACCAGAAAACTTTTAGTGATGATAGCCCTGATGCTCGGAATGATTTCGGCATCGGCACAACTGCCATTTGACAAATACACCATCAACCGCAAGGACCTCCCGGAAGCCGCTCAGGAAATGCTTACAGAGCATTTTCCCAAAGCCAAAGTCAGCATGATAAAGGTCGATCGACATTTGTTGAAGAGGACCGATTATGACGTGAAACTTACCAACGGGACCAAAATCGAGTTCAGCAACAAAGGACGATGGACCAGTGTAGACTGCAAAAATAAGAGTGTGCCCGAATCGCTCGTTCCCAAAGCTATACGCAACAGTGCGGCCAAGAAATATCCCGACGAAAAAATCGTTCGCATAAGCCGCTCATCGCTCTATTACACAATCGGACTCTCCAACGGCAAAGAACTCAAATATGACCGTCTGGGTATCTTCCAGGGCGAACTGACCAAGGAGGAAGCCGCCGCATTTGAGGCGGAAGCTCTTGCGGAAGCCGACAGCACGATCGTGGCCGAGTAGGGGGGATTCACCTTATACAATCATAATTGTCCGGAACATAATCATGCCGCCTGCAATGAACCCAAGCGGGCCGAAAATTGTCTGATAATATGTGATAATTTCAGTTTTTATGTTCTCAATAAAAAGTATTGCCGTTATGGCAATGTCAATAATCGGTTTTATGAGTATGGAAGCAAAACAATCCTATATCTTTCTGGCTCCGGGAGTGGAGGAGATAGAAGCCATGGCTACGATTGACGCTCTGAGGCGCGCCGACATACCGGTGGTTGCCGTAGCTGTAGACACTGTTCTTGAGATTAAAGGCGCAACCGGGCAGACCATCGTGGCCGACTCGCTTATAGCTGACATTGATGTGAGCGATGCCGACTGGCTCATTGTGCCCGGAGGGGTGCCCGGCGCGCCCAACCTTCACGCTTCGAAAGCAGTGAACGACATGTTGCTCCGTCATTATGAGAAAGGCGGCAGAATAGCCTCAATCTGCGCGGGGCCAGCGGTTGTACTTGCGCCTTTAGGAATACTCAAAGGCAAGAAAGCCACATGCTATCCCGGTCTGGGCGATGAGATCAATGAGTACGGGGGCGAATATGTAGAAGAAAAGGTTGTGAAGGCACCGGCCCTCATCACCTCGGAAGGCCCGGGCACCACGCTACCCTTCGCCATAGAGATAATACGCGAGACCAAAGGCGACAAAACGGCCGATGACACCGCCGCATCCATGATAATCACTCTCTGACCTTCCACCTTAATATAATTGCGGAAGGTCCGAAAAAGAACCTCCCCGCCAGCCATCATCCGGCCACAAAAGCCCCGCTTGGGACTTTTGTGGCCGGGTATTTTTCAGCGTATCTATTTCCATGAAATAGGAACTCATTGCCGCTTCAAGGATTGAGGGGAAACGGGGAATGGTTTAAGGCTGGTCATGAAATAAAAAAAAACACTTTCTTGGTAAGAGAGTGTGACTTGTGCAGCAAAATTAAACAAAACTTTCTATTACACCAATTTATCCGTAGCAAAAAGTTATTAAATAGAGCATACATTTCTTATTTTGAAAGAGATGTTTTGCCAAATCACAATGAAAAATAGCGTAC
>VSPV01000172.1 GCA_009775605.1 Paramuribaculum sp. | reverse complement strand
AAGGCTAACTTCAAAAAAGCGTTTGGCGCCACACTACGCGTCTACACAACATCCACATGCAAGGCCAAGGCCGACGACGAGGCCACACTCGGATCGCTCATGGGGTCCGCAAAGGGTGGTGAGGCTACATTCGGCAGCAACCTCCGCGTAGGCAACTTCGAGAAAAAACTCACAGAAATGTACGGCATCGGAGTGCAGGTTGCAAACCCAGCTGACACCAAGCTCAGCGACAACGAGATAACACTCGCTGCCGCAGGTAAAGAGTAATATCATAAAACACACACTCAAATACGGAAATGGCAGAGAAATCTGCCATTTCCATAAATTATAAAAAAACATGGCGCTTTCAGCAACTACAAAAGCAAATATCGAAAATCTTAAAAATGTCATCGAAACACTGAAGAATGACATTGAACGATACAACCGCACCATAAAAGCCAACAATTCAAAGACCGGCAGCAAGTCCGCGGGCGACTACGCCAGGCAGCAAAAGAAATATGCTCAGGAAAAAATCAAAAGCTACCGCGAACAGATAGCCCGACTGCGCGCACAAGGATGAAAATGGGCTTCTGGAAAGGATTGCTTGCACTGCTGGGTATCGATTTTCTCACTGGCGGCAGACTGTTTGACGGCAGAAAAGGAGGCATCGGATGTGGATGGGTTATGATATTCATAATCCTGTTCTTCCCTTTTTGGCTTATTTACAAGTTTTTTAAACTGATATTCGTACATAGACAATGAAGATACCCGGACTTTCATTCTCATGGAAAAGAGCCGTTGGCATATCCGCGGCAAAAAGCAAAATCGCACGCGCCACAGGCATACCCACAACGCGCTCAGGCCTGCAGCGCAAGGTCGGTAAGACCGTATTAGGCATGATTTTCGGCAAAAAATAAAATATAAGCATGACGGCAAACGAGCTGAAGCATCATCTCGCGGCGGTGTTTGACGACAATCTCCACACACGCAAGTGGCATAATGTTGTCGACTACCTCATCATCGCCATGATACTCCTGAGCACACTCGAGATTTTCCTCTCCACATTCGATCTCCATCCCGCCATCCGCAGAGTGCTGCTCTACATCGACATCGCAACCCTCATTTTCTTTACAATAGAAGTCTCCCTCCGAATCTGGGTCGCCCCACTCGTCAATCCCGCATACTCCGGATGGAAAGGGCGCCTCCGCTACTGCTTCTCATTCCACGGATTCATCGATGTGGTGTCCACATACCCCTTTTATCTCCAGTGGCTTATTCCTTTTCCTGTAGGCTGGCTCAAAGTGCTCAGGATGAGCCGCACCGTGCGCCTCTTCCGCATTTCGCGCTACATGAAATCATGGCGCCTCCTCACCGGGGCAATTTATGAGAAACGGCGCGAACTGCTCATTTCCATGCAGTTTCTCATCATAATAACCTTTATCCTCTCACTCATACTATTTTACTGCGAGCACGACCGCCAGCCCGAAGCCTACAACAACGGATTCGCGTCCGTCATATGGGCCTTCGCCCAGTACATAGGCGATCCCGGAGGCTTTGCCGAAACACCCCCTATCAGCGTTCCAGGCAAAGTCATAGCCTGCATTGTCGGTCTCCTAGGCATAGCCATAGTAGCCGTTCCCGCAGGAATTCTCGGCGCGGGCTTCACCGAAGCCATTGAAAAAGAAAATCATAAGGAAGCTCTTGCGCAAAACCGGGCCAGACTCCTCAAAGCATTCGAGCGCAAACTCGACCGCCCCACAGCCATGCAGATAGTACCCTTTTTCCGCACCCTCGCCGACATTCAGAGCCGATTTCATCTCACTTGCGACGAAATGATAGAGGCCGTCGAATCCACACCCGGATTCCGCCTCATCAACCTTGCAGCGACAGTACCCACCGACCGCATGCCGCATGACCGACTCGCAATAGAACATTATCATCAAAACCGCTCTTACGGTCAGATGATTGACCGGGGAGCAGCCGTCACCATAGTGTCGCCGAGCAGTTGCATCGACCCCACTGTGGGCATTTTCTCCTACTACATAGCCCTAATCGGAGGATTCAACTATATCAGCCGTGAGGTCGGTGAATACGCGCCATACCGCTCATTCTACACCGTCAGGCAACCCCTTGAGGAAGGGCAACCCGACTATAACGCCGACCTTGAAGCGCTAATGGACCGTCCGGGAGCATGGAGCTTCACCATACTCGCCGCCAGCGGAGCAAACGAGCCCGAATATCCCACACAGTTCCACTTCGGCATCGGAGGCGACAAAGGCGACGAATCCTTCGACATAACCCCGCCAATGGTGGCAGACAAACAAAAATACATCGAGTTTTTCAACGGCTTCTCCGCGCACCTCAAAGAGAAGTTTGACCTCGGAGCCGACACAGGCCGCTACCACTCCACCTCCTCCTCACTCCTCTGGCCGCGTCAGCTCCACCTCCCTGCCGACTCATCAAATGTGATAGTGCGCATAGCCTGGAGCACCATGCTATGGGATGCGCGCCGCATTAGGATAGCCGCCTTTATCGCCGACGAGATAAACAGCACCATCCTCGGCCGCGAAGTACCCGCGTCCCCCGACCTCCGCAACAAAACCTTCGGCTTCACCGGCTACCCCACCTGATTGTCTGTGCCATATTTTTGCCGCTGGCCCATTTTTACAACCGGCAGCTGTCGCAACCGGTTGTAAAAAATTCGCACCTCAGGCGCTTTTCGCCTGTTATAACATACTTTGAAGAAGTATAACCCCGACTTTTCAAGCTATCGGTCTAAAAAATTCCTTCCGGATGTTTTTTTAACACTTCAACCGGTTTTTACGGATCAATGTAAAATAATGATTGTTAAAATATGTCTGCAATGCCCCATGTATAAGGTAAGACGTATAAGGTAAGCCAGCTCGGAGCGGCGGAGCCGCGGGGCTTTGTAAAACCCGCTGCGTGAGCTGCGGGGAAAAACGCTGTCTGTCCTGCCTGCGGCGAGCCTGGGAATGGCGATGCCGCAGTGTGCGTAAGCATGGGCCACCAGACTGCCCATGCTTTCGGGGGCAGCGAGGCGCGCATGCTCAGCAGCTTGCCTCGGGGAAATCCATTGGGCTTTTTTTTTCGGCAGCTGACGCAACCGGTTGAAAAAAATTCGCGCCTGTTACAATATGCTTTGATGAAGTATAACCTCGGCTTTTCAAGCTATCTGTCGGAAAAATCCCTTCCGGATATTTTTTAACACTTCAACCGGTTATTTACATTGACCCCTTTTTCACATTGATCCAGTACTGTAGACACTCGCAGAAAATAAACAAAAAAACGCAACCAACTGATTTATATCAACTGATTGCGTTTTTTCAGGTGTCCGAGATGAGATTCGAACTCACACAGCCCAACGGCCACTACCCCCTCAAAGTAGCGTGTCTACCAATTCCACCACCCGGACAAGTTTTTCCATATTGACTGGAAACCGCTTCGGCGCAAGCCTCTGCGTGGAGCGAAAAACGGGACTCGAACCCGCGACCCCGACCTTGGCAAGGTCGTGCTCTACCAACTGAGCTATTTTCGC
>VSPV01000171.1 GCA_009775605.1 Paramuribaculum sp. | reverse complement strand
AGTATCACCGTGCCAACAGGAAACTTAAAAGAGTGTTTACCAATCCCGACCTCGCCGCCTTTACGCCCCGGCAGCTTATCGACGAGCTTAAAGCCCGCGGCTACTCCGGCGAGTTAAAGATCACACAGATTATTAAGGTATGAAATCGCCGACAGTTCCCATGCAGTCGCTTCCTGGAATCCGCTTTGTCGGGATTGTGGACTGCTATAAATTGCAGCCCGGACTCCGTGAGGCGGCTATGGCCGGTCTTACAGTGGCCGCACATACCTCCGTGGAGGCTGTGCCTTTCGTGAACGCCACCGTGGAGAGCGTTACAGAGTTCAGCCACGGCACACCGATGGAAACCGCCACGCTCAAATTCCGCACGTCGTTGTTTCTGCCGATTGACATACAACTCGGCTTTGTCGTTACGGACGTGTGCGGCAACTCGTGGCTGATAGGTGCGGCGGAGCCGCCATATCCGAAAGTGTCGCTCACCCGAAAGACCGGGCTTCCCGGCGGCGACCCCGCCGTGTGGGAGATAGAGGTCAAGGCCGTGGGGCAACGTGCGCTTTTGCCTTGCGTTTACTAACGAAAATGGGAGCGTTTGTTGCTCCCATTTTTATAATGATAGATGGAGAAGTGGATAAGGTTTACCGTCTGAGTCTGTTTCGCTACGGTCTACCACCTTGAATCCTTTTGATAGATAGAACCTCAATGCCCCGGTGTTTTGCTCGTTAACATCAAGTCTGCGCATCCTTTCATGTTTTACGGCAAAATCGAGCAGTCTGCCGCCAATTCCTTTGCGGAAATACGACGGTTTCACAAAAAGCATTTCCACCATGTCGCTCAACCCGATGAATCCGCATATTTCATTATCAACAGTATATTTCCATAGCCTCACATTCGGGAAAAAGTCGTTGGGAATCTTTCTCCTATAATATATAATATCTTCCTCTGTAATAAAATTGTGGATAGCTCTGATAGCCTGCTCACAAAATTCTACAAGTTCGTTATAATCTTCTTTTGATGCTTGTTTAATCATATTGCAAAATTATAAATTTTTGTGCTATTTTGAAAGGGCTGGCTTTCGCCGACCCTCGGAGCAGAGGGCTTCGCCCGTGCCGGAGCACATCGCCGTTGTCTGTATCGCAACAGGAGGGATAAGGAGGCGGCATAAGACGGCATGGCCGAGGTCGCGCGTTGCCTGATCCTGTAATGGCCGTAGCCCGTAGATATATGCCGCCCCGTCCACCCGTCTGCCGCTTTGCAGTCATGGCCTCCTTGATAATTCACCGCCCTGTATCGCTTGCGGAGAGCCTGCCTTGTGGTGGGCTTTTCGCTTTTTATATGGTATGTTACCTTCCCTGTGCCGCTTTCGCTGTCGATGGTCGGGGTTCCCGTCTTGGAACATCATCACCGTTTTATTGGAGTGTCGGCATGGCAGCCTTGATGTCGATGCCGTTTTTCGTTGAATCGCGGTCGGGAGGTCTACCCAGTATTGTTTTGCCGTGATATTTGCCGTGTGTCGCCGCACCGGGATTCGGCGCGGCTCCGAGCCTCGATCGCCCCCTTTGGGTTCGGGCTGTGTCGCCGGATATGGAGGCCGACAATCTACTGACCCTTCCGGGCCGCTTTGTTCTTTCATAACGGCTTCGGGGCATGAATGATTACGCGCCCTTCCTTTTGCGCCGCAAAGTTAATCACCCCCTCCGGCGCGACAAGGCTAAACTGCATCTTCCTGAAAATCTTCCTCCCGTAGAGAGTATTTTCTTTCAGAGCCTTGTCTTGAATCACCGCCGGGGGCAACTTTCGGGGCAGCGTAAAAGAAAGAGCTTTTACACGCAATCATTCATCTAACCACAAATCCATCTGTTATGAAAGAAATACTCAAAGCGAACCTTCCTCTGCGTCAGGAAATCATCGACCGCATCGAAGAACTCGACTACACGCCCGAATCGCTCCGCGAGGCGATAGAGGAACACAAAGCCGACTGGCGCGACGAAAATCCGTCGCTATACTGCGGCACATACGGCAAATACAACAACGGCGACCTGTCCGGCCTGTGGGTAGACCTGTCGACCTTCGACGACTACGACGACTTCATCAACTTCTGCAAGGCGTACCACGCCGACGAGTACGACCCGGAGCTGATGTTCCAGGACTACGAGAACTTCCCTAAGGAGTGGTACTGCGAAAGCTGCATGGGTCAGGAAACATGGAATAAAATCGCCGAATACATCCGGCTTACGGAAATCCACGACAAGGAGGCCGTCGACGCTTTTGTGGACTGGGGCGGCGAATCCCTCGAACACTTCGAGGACTGCTACTGCGGCGAGTGGGAGGACGAGGAAGACTACGCCCGGCACATTGTCGACGAGTGCTACGACCTCGACAGCATCATGGGCAACCTCGCAATCTACTTCGACTATGCCGCTTATGGCCGCGAGCTTTTCATGTACGACTACTACATGGATAACGGCCACGTGTTCCGCCACTATTGAGGCTCGACAGCCTTCCAACCTCTCCGGGGTCGGCGAAAGCCGCCCCTTGATTTATTTTGGCCGGGGATATAAAAGGCGAGGTCGTGCAGCGAAATGCACGACCTCTTTTTACCTTTTAGAGTGTTGGCATTGAGCTTAAAGTCAATACCGGCACTAATTCGATGCAAAGGTACAAATTCTTTATTAAAGAACAAAATAATCCGAGAAAAAGTTGAGGAAAATCTTTTTAGACTTCCTCATGCCTAAATCTCTATTGCTCAAACAACTGTCAAACCACTTACATTTTCAAGGACTTGGCGTACGGCTGCCGATTGGCTATATTTCTTTATTAAAGCATCTATTTCCGCCTTATACTCATTATAACGGTTGACTGAAATCTGCTTTACCAAATAGAGGACGACGTGGATAGCACCATTTAGGTTTTGATTATGCCCGATGCCTCGCATCATAGCAGGGCCTCGTCTTATTGATTGTTCAGGGCCAAAATCATACAATACACGACCATGCGCGCAGGTGTTCCTCAAATTGCGCAGAAGCTCCATATAATTTTCAAAAACGACAGGGAAGTTTACTCCGAAATGTTTTGATATGTCTATTTTCAAATCTTCGTCATGGAGTGCTCTGTAAAGGGCAAGCATAGCACCCATTGTCATATTCTCTATTGTTTTCCATGCCGGTGCGTAAACATCATTAAGATATTTACGATGATGTCGCGCTATTTCAGGAATACGCTTGAATGTATCGTTGTAAACTTTTGTCGGGAATGTCTGAACATATCCCCTTGATACTATTGCCGGATCTGCAAACCACGTAGGCTTTTCATCATAAGCATTGGATACTATATATGTCATATATGTTCTAACCGCTATCTCTATGCGGCTTAATGCCTTATGCAGAATATTCCTAAGGTTGAAATCGAAATAGTACAACTTCACGGCATCGTCAAAATCTGCATTTTGGCGAAAATCATGCGTTCTGTTGTCAAGATTCGGATAGGTTTGCTCAAACGGGAACCAATAAAAGCCCAGTCTATAATACCCTACATCGAGAAGCACTTCTTTGGCTTTCTCTATATCATTTATGATTAGCCCTCTGCTTTGCAGCAAGGCTATCTGTTCATCTAATCTTATGGCTTTACGTCCCATGTTGCAAAGTTACGAAAAATCCGTGGATTTTGCATCTTATTTAACACAAGAGCTTTGTGGCATTGTAAATAATACAT
>VSPV01000170.1 GCA_009775605.1 Paramuribaculum sp. | reverse complement strand
TAGTTACTGAATATTTTCTGTTTATATCACATGGCTTTGAAGCCACAAAGGTAGATTAAATTAAACGGTTGTTTGCAAAAAATTAATGAAAAAAACTTAATCTCTTGCGGTTTGGGAGGGGTTTGGGGAGCGCTGGAGCCTCTATTATTTCATCTGGCGGCTCTCTGATTTCATCTGGAAGCTCTCTGATTTCATCTGGAAACTCTCTTATTTCATTTGCTTTAATTTTCAAGCGCCTTCCGTCAGCTTCCAGATAAATCCGGCTTCAGATAAATAAGCGGAGACTCATAAAAAATATATATAACTTTATAGCTTTCATATCTCTTATCGCTCCTATGGCTCCAATAGCTCCAATAGCTCCAATAGCTCTTATAGCTCTTATAGCTCTTATAGCTCTTATAAATTTTACAGGCCCTATATTAATTAAGGAGCGGCAGAAGCGATTGCTTTAAGATACTAACAATTCCAACAAATAATAGCTTAGGATTGTTGAAGGGGAGGTTGTAATATTTAAATGTTTATATCGTAACGTAAATGTAACTTTACTGATGAAATTTTATTTCATTGAAATATAGGATAATAATGGTAGCTGTAACAGCGTAGTAATTAAATTAACTCATTTTAACGCTATAAAAATTTGGAGATATCAAAACTTCGTACCTTTGTGATGTAAACCGAAAAGGGAATCGGCTTCGGCCGTTTCAAGACAAAACAAAGAATCGTTTCACTACCCAAAATATCCGTCATTATGGAAGCAACTACTTTTCAAAACCGTCTGATGGGCCTTCAGGCCAATCTTCTCAACTTCGCCTACATGCTGACATCGAACCGCGACGACGCATACGACCTTCTTCAGGACACCACCCTGAAGGCGCTTGACAACCGCGAGAAGTACGTTGACAACACCAACTTCAAGGGCTGGGTGTTCACCATAATGCGCAACATCTTCATCAACAACTACCGCCGTATAGCCCGTTCGGCCACGGTGATAGACCAGACGGAGGACTGCTACCACCTGAACCTGTCGCAGGACAGCGGCCTTGAGTCGCCCGACGGCTCATACGCAGCCGCCGAGATCACCTCGGCCATCAACGAGTTTCCGGAGAAATACCGCGTTCCGTTCTCGATGCACGTGGCCGGCTACAAATACAACGAGATCGCCGAGGAGATGAACCTCCCGCTGGGCACCATAAAGAGCCGCATCTTCTTCGCTCGCCAGGAGCTCCAGAAGCGCTTCGCCGACTACCGCTGAGCCGGTCCTCCCAACCCGACGGAACAAACGAGACGGTACCTCCCTCCAAAATCAAGACGCACACCTCTCCTCTCTCCTCCATTCCGCTCTCTTCTCCCCTCATCACCCCTCCCTCACGGGAACCGAAATTCAAGAAAGCATTTCCGACAGGGCGCATGCTCTCAAGGTAAAAAGATAGAAAAGGTTTCAGGGCCTCGCCCGCCGCTTCCGCGGAGAACGGGGTCACCGAGAAAAAGATAGATTGATTAATAAGATATAAAAGATTGGTTAAAAGCTTTATTTGGTCTCTTGATACTATACTGCACACAAGCTGAGAGATAGACTCTTAGGCAAGGTATAAATGATAATTACTATGGTATTGCGACAGCGCCCCGGCCGAGACGGCCCGGGCGCTGTTTTTGGTGGGAGGGGGTGGGAAGAATGGGAGGTTTGGGAGCAATGGGAATTTTGGGAATAATGGGAGTAATGGGAGGTCTGGGAAGAATGGGAGCAATGGGAATTTTGAGAGTGATGAGATGTGAAAGAAAATATCATTCTTTTATTTGTCAGTCTCTCCCAAGTTTCCCATTGCTCCCATTATTCCCAAAATTCCCATTATTCTGGTTTGTATCCAGAATCCCCGTTTCTCTGTTTGTTGCGGTAGTCGATTCTTGCTCGGGTCATTTCTTCTCTTATGCCTCCATTCTGTATAAAGTCATTTTTTGCTCTTTCTATGAGTTTGAACAATAGGTACAGTTCCTGATGAATCATTGTAATGCTTAGATTAGCCAGTGTGCAGTCATCTCGGTCGGGCGCAATACGGCGATATAATGATGAATCATTATTCCGGCGGCAAAAATCTCTTACTTTCCTTACCTTTTCATCAGGCCATATTGCCAGCTTTCTTACTCGCAGATAATCTTCGTAATCAGCAAGCAGTTCCTCAAAACTTGCTTTGGCGACATTAAACAGCTTTATCTCGGTTTCGCGTGACGTGACTGAGGCTGACGAACCTTCGATGATGTTCTGTTTGCCACTTCGGGCTGCCTGAATCATCTGGTCGATAGTTCGGTCTCCTTTCTTAAGATATCTGTGAGCAAAGTAAAAGGTAATATCGTAGATACACTCCGCCTTTTTGAAGACGATGAGATTGCGGTAATCGCCTTTGGATATTAGAAATCCATTCATGCTATTGTCATTTAAGGAAAATAGGTGAACGTCAGTATTGCCGGAGGGCGGCGGCGGAGAGGAGGCGGTGGCCGATACGGCAGTAGAGGCATTTGCGCTGGAGGCAGTAGGCGTTGCGGAGCTGGATGAGGGCCTGGGAATCGAAGGCGTTGCGGGGGCGAAGGCCGTTGCGGGTGAAGAAGTCGGTGATGGTGTTGTTTTCCGCGGGGAGGGAGTGAAGAAGGTCTATGGCGCGGTCGGTGAGGGCGAAGTCGTTGTGACTGGTGCCGAATGCCCACTGCAGGGGGACAATAGTGTTTATGGCAAGGGAACATATCGAGGCGCGGCTCAGATGTTCGGGCACCCGGGCGGCCGGGGCCGAGAAGTTGTAGTGGGTTGTCCAGTAGCCTGTGAGCGTGGGGGTGAAGAGTTTGACGGCGCCTTCAAGGTCGGTGATTTCAAGTATGCGCGACATCATGCGGAATCCTCCGTGGAGCATGGCGGCAAGCAGCGCTATGCGGCGGTGCGGCAGACCGGCGGGACGCATGCGCTTTTTCCAGAGCATGGGGCGGGGCGGCCGGAGGCCGAATTTGGCCGTAAAGAAGGCATAATCTGTCCTGAGCCGCTGCACATAGCCGTCGGCAGCCGCCGGAGCTTCGTCAAGTAGTCCGCTTTGGCCAAAGAGAAGCGCTTCTATGGCGGAAAGGGAGTCGCTGTGGCGCCCTACCACACGCAGCGGCAGTGACATGGCCAGCCGTTGGAATGGGTCGCCGTTGGCCCCGAAGCCCAGACTGCGGGCCACAGTCACGTAACAGGCTGTTTCCCAGTCGCCGGAACTGCGCTCCAGAATGTCGGAGATGCGGGCGGCTTTTTCCTGCACGCGCTCGAAGGCGAGAGCGTCGAGCCATCCCCGCAGGTGAGGCGGCGGCATCTGCGGAATGGCCGGAGAGCAGGGGAGCTCCGACTCCGCACGGCCGGTGAGGTCGGTGAAGCGGCGGTGGAACTCCGGTTCGCATTTCATGGCGAACTGCGGAATGGTCTCGCCGTTGGAGCGGTGAATGGGGACGTCGTCGCAGTCAACCACATGGAGCACAACCGAATCGTAGGCCGGATCGCCGTCGTGGCCGTGACGGTGCCAGTCGCTGGCGCGCACGTGTATCTCCACGTCGCCCACCCATGTATGGTCGGCGATGCGTATCTTGGCGTTGAAAAAATCGGGGCCGGAATTGGTGTTGAGAGTTCCGGGGTCCAGCACCGTGAGACGCCGGCCGTCCACGGTGGTCATTCCCGGACGCAGTGCCAGCCTGTGCTGCCACACGAATTGCAT
>VSPV01000017.1 GCA_009775605.1 Paramuribaculum sp. | reverse complement strand
GCCCAGGCTCCCGCTCAGGCACCAGAGGCCGCTCCCGCCAAACCGCGCGAACACCACACCCCCAAAGCCCCTGCCGATTCCACACTTAGCGAAAGTCTGTCGAAAATCTACATAAAGCAGCGACGTTTTGACAAGGCTTACGAAATTATAAGCCAATTAAGTTTGAAAAATCCGGAAAAAAGTATTTACTTTGCAGACCAATTGCGTTTCTTGCAGAAACTTATCCTGAACAGCAAATACAACAACAAATAATATAACATCTAAAAATGTACACGCTCCTTATCATACTCACCATCCTTGCAGCTCTGCTGCTCATCGGTGCCGTGCTGATTCAGCGCTCAAAAGGCGGCGGCCTTTCGTCATCATTCGCCGGCTCAAACCAGATTATGGGTGTGCGCCGCACCAACTCATTCATCGAAAAAGTAACCTGGACTCTCGCAGGTCTCATCTGCCTCTTCTCCATCCTCTCCGCATTCGTGATGCCCACCGGCGCAGAGCGCGTAGGTTCACGTGTAGAGGCCGTATCCACCCAGCAGGTGGTTGAAGGCGGCAACTTCGACACCCAGGCTCCCGCTGCCCAGGCTCCTGCTGCTCCCGCAGCTCAGGCTCCGGCTCCCGAAGCCCCTGCAGCCCCCGCAGAATAAAATTTCTCAAACGTCATAATTTAATTCCGGAGCGACGCCGCACCAAAGCAGCGTCGCTCCGGTTTTTTAGCACTCGTCCGACGCCCGACATTATGGGGAAAAGTGTTGCAAAACTCAAATTACCGTCTAAATTGTAGGGCTGCTCCATGGAGCAGCCGAGTTTAACCCATTGATTACCAACGGATGCACGAGCGTGCATCCCTACAACTTGGACGGTAATTTAATTTTTGCAACACCTTCAAACCTCTCTCTACCCTTGAACGCAAGGGGAGCCGCGGAGCGGCGATTTCTTTACAACCCGCTGCGTCAGCTGCGGGACGAGGGGCCACGTCCCCTCTCTCTGCGGCGAGCCCGGAGGGCGCGATGCCGCAGCACGCGACAGCATGAGCCAAAGCCAATTTCCCAAGCTTACGCATCTTGCGAGGCGCGCTTTCTCCCAAGCTTGCCTCACTTATTTCCCTGGAACGCCCTGTCCGGAAGCTAACGCATCCGGTTGTAAAAAATTCGCGCATCCTGCGCTTCTTCTAAGTCAGAGAAACCGTTTGTTCCTTTCTTATGAGTTAGCGAGACTGTTTTCATAGCACGGATTTATAGCCGCGGAGCGCCAATTTTTTCCAAAGGGTTGTTTCAAAACCCTCCGTTCCTGCCAAGGGAAGCACTCACTCCCGGCTGTATTTGATTCGGAATTTATCAAGCAGAATTTTGAAATTATCCTGGGCGCTCAGGCAGGTATCCATAAGATAACCTTTTATCTTCGGCCAGTTGCGGAGACCATTATAGTAAAACATCTTCAACTCATCCGTTATAATATATACTCCATTTATCGGCAAGAAATCCGATTGAATATACCGACAACACAGCAAAAACTTGCCGATAACGGCAAGTTTTCAACGCACGATACCTGATTCTATGGCATTGCCACGGCCAGGCTCGTCGGTCTGGCGTAACTTCTTGCCGTAAGGAATCGAATAGCTCACCGACAATGCAAACCGGCGGTGATAATCGGAGCTGAACGTCTGCATTGTCTGCCGGTAATTGTCAGTCTCTATAAGGCTCCATGAGTTGTTCCAGCCCGACGAAAACGGATTGGTGGTTTCAATAGATATGTTCAGCCCGCTGTGTGACCATCCGGCACGCAGATACAGCAGCGAGGGGACGCGCAACATGCGCCGGCTGATATCGGCGCTCCTCTCGCTGAAACGGTATTGGGCGTTGAAATAGAAATTGCCCGTATAATAATTGGCCTGGAACGAGGGATGCAGGAAATTGTCGGTGAAACGGTGACGGCCCGTGCGGCGCACAGAATAGTCTGACAATGTGGCCCGCAGCACCAGAGAGTTGTCAAGCAGCCGCAGGGTAGCCGATGTTCCAGCATTCAGTGTGTAAAGTCCACCCTCGCGGATATAGCTTGAAACCATCATTTCACGTCCGTCAATCGTTTCAGGTGTCCACACGTTGTAAATAGGGCGCCTCTTGTGGCCGAAAGTGGCGAATGTGCCCAGAGAAAAGCTATTTGAGGGAAGCCATTCGTATCGGAGAGATGTCGAGCTCTCCGGATAGGCCTTCAGATCGGGATTGCCGCGCACGGCCAGTATCGGGGTACGTACCACAAGGTTGGGACTTCTGTGGGCAACCGGCATAGATACCTGGTAAAACTGCGACGCCACTGAAAGCCGGTGGTGTGAACCGAAGGAAGTGCCCAACACCACGAAATATCCGGGACAAAGCTCCTTGAAGTGCTCGCTGCCGAAATCTGTGGTGGTCACGAACAATCTGGCCGATGGCTGCGCCCAGAAGCGGCCGAAACTTAGGCGCCCCGACGCGAAAAAGCCTATGAATCTGTACCGGTAGTCGACTGCCGCCGGACTTGTGCCGAAATAGTCGAGGCTGTTGCGCTGAAGCTCTCCTTTTACGGCCACGCTTGCCGAGTGAAGCCCGAAGTTCTTTTCAAGTTCGGTCCAGAGAGTTGTCCGCCAGGCGGTCTCGGTGACATTATTCACATTCTCTCCGCCATGGTAGCTGTAAGAATAGTAACTGTGATTGCGTGAAAAGGCGGCATCGGGACGCAGGGCAAGCATAAACGAACGTCCGAGTCTGAAATTATATATTCCGTTCCATCCGGCGTTGAGATTGCGGACGGTAGTGTGCGTAGACGTCGCGCCATCCGGATACGCCGAAGAGGAATATTGCGTATGGGAGTCCATGATGTTATCAGGAGAGCTGAAATAATCCAGAACGGCCGTATTCGATACGAAAATTTTTTCCGTATAATAATTGGCTCTCATGCTCACAAACTCCGTGCGGTCTCTGGAAAACGACCTGTCGGTATCGGCCGTATAGTTTACTGTGCCATCCGGGAAACCATAGTCAGCCACGGCCGATCGACCATTGGCGCGCGTACGGCTGTAAGCATGGCCGGCCGAGAGGTCGTAGGTCATCCGCCGGTAAGCGAATTTGGAATGCAGCCCATAATCTCCCTCAGGCGATACAAACCGCTGCAAGGCCCGCGCCTTGGTGTAGCCGCCGTATTCATATTTCACCATTATGAAATTGACCACATGCAAGTCGTTGCCGAATCGCGCGTCATGCGGAAAGTCGTAGACCTCCACGCGCACCACATCCTGCGGCCGCATGTCGGCCAGGTCGGCAGCCGATGCCGGAGCGAAATCTATGTAAGTGGCAACGCCCTGTCCGCCAATGGTCCGGATGCTGCCGGTGAGCGGGTCAACCTCAATAGAAGGTATAGCCATGGCCATCAGCAAATCGGCACCGCCGTGAGAAGCGTTTTTCTCCCGTCGGGTTGGAAGAAATATGCTTTTGTCGCCGGAGGTATAGGCCATATCGGGTTGCACAGTCACGTTTTTCAGTCCGATAGGACGTGGCCGCATCACAATATCGCCCGTATATAAGCCGTCAGGGCGGAAATATGTGGTGTGATAGCCCAGCGACGAAGCCTTGAGAATAACTCCGGTGCGGTCGCATGGAATGGTGAAGCGGCCTTCGGCGTCGGTAATTCCGTAAGTTATCACGGTTGAGTCATAAGGAGCCAGAGCCATTACGGTGGCGGCTTCCACGGGCTTCCCGGCAGTGTCGACAGTCCGGCCATGATAGCGGTAGCGTCCTTGCTGAAAAGCCTCCACGAAGTACGTCCCGCGATGGCTTATGACCCTCACCGGATTAAAGGCCGTGAGCTGACGCAAGGCCGTATAAGGGTCGTCGGCATGTACGTGGGCCGATGTGAGGTAGGTCTCGAGGTCGTTGTAGATGAAACTGATATTGACTTCGGGATGCTGCCGGATTATCATGGCGAGAGCCTCGGTGAGCGGCGTGCCGTCAAACCTGTAGCTGAAAGTGTCGGCCCGGGCTGCCAGAAGAGACGTTATCGCGAGAAACAGGGTAATGCAGATGCGCATAAAGTCAGTTCACGGTTATTACGCCGTTATTTATTTTGATTTTTATCCGGTCAAAACTGTTGAGCAGATCCACGGTCTCTTCGGCCGTCATCGAACGGTCCCACCGGAAATAGAGGCGGAGTTTTTTGGCGCGGCCCGAGCGGAACTCGGGAGTGAGATTGTAAGATGAAGCAATCTCGCGCACTATGCTTTCGAGAGTGGCGTTTTCAAATACTGTGATGGCTTCATCGGCAGTCGTCATGGCAAGCGTGCTGTCAGGCTCCGCTACGGCCGACGAGACTGTCGCCTCAACAAAAGTTTCGGATTGACGGCCCGTTGCCTCAGCGGGCCGCACGTCGCTGTTCATGAAAGCTTTGACGCCCACGATAGCCGCCACGGCTGCAAAAGAGATGGCTACCACCGTAGCGGCCGCCACCGCCGGGCGGCGTCCGAAAACGCGCACCAGACGCGGATGCCTCGGATGCTCCCGGTGGAAAGCCGCCAGTTCAGCCTCCACATCGGGTGTCTCCGGGGTGGTAAGAGCGGAGCGCGTTTTTCCCAATGCCGAAAGCATCCGGCTGATTTCAGGGTCGGAAAGCAGAGCTTCGATCTCCCGGTCGGAGTATCGTTCGGGGTGCTCTATGAGATCAAGCAGACGGTCGTTTGTTTCCATATCCATTAAAATTTCGGTGCAGAACATCCAATGCGTGGCGAAGATGCTTGTAGACGGTTGATTCACTGATTTCAAGTTCCAGGGCGATCTCACGGTAGCTCATGCCTGAAACGAACCGGAGGTTCACCACCCTTGCGCATTGCGGCGGCAGGGTGGCTACTATGCGTTCAAGAAGCCGGAGCTCTTCTTCGTCGGGCCATTCGTCGTCCTCTATTTCGGAAAAGTCCACGGTGTAAAGGGAGTGCAGGCGGTCGCGCACGGCCATGTCGCGGATGCGGTTCAGACACCGGTTGCGTACGGCCCGGAGGAGATACGACGGCGTGACGGCTTCGGAGGGGCTGTCGATAAGCGACGCGAATATATCATGCACTATGTCGCGGGCACCCTCTGCATCGTTCAGCAGACGGCTGGCCAGGAGGTGCATCGCAGCATAGTTGTCGCGAAACAGCTTATCGAAATCTTTTCTTTGCATCATATATTATATAGACACACCATGCAGGGAAAATCACACCTCCGGCTTCCGGATATTTACAAAGTTAGTAAATTAATTCTGACAGCTCGGGCCGCACGCAGAATACTCTGCTGCTTTCCCAAGTCATTTCAGAATGTTGCTGTCTATAGAAGTGTTGGCCTGACGTTGGCTGCGCTGTATCTTCTTGCCGAAGTCGAAAGTGTAGGCTACCTTGATCATACCGTAGAAACGACCGTGCGACACCGTGTTCATCATATAATTGCCGACATCAATCCACCGGCGTTTCTTCTGTCGGCTCGAGGTGCGCGCCCATGCGTCCACATGCCATCCTCCGTGGGTCCAGCCTATGCTCAGCTCGGCATTCATCGGAGTAAAAGCGTAGGAATAATCCATTCCTGTCCAACGATTAGTGGTGTTGCCTTTGAGATTGAACGAGAAGTCTCCCAGGAAATACATCAGACCCACCGTACCGGAAGCGCTGTTGAGCTGCTGCTTGATGCGGTGGTCGCTCCGTTCGGTATGCGAGAGGCTTGCTCCACCCGACACGCGGAAGTTGTCCGTTATCTTCCATGTGACATCGGGCGCGAATGCAGCGCTCTTGTAATCGCCGTTGAGATACGACAGCACCATATGGTCACCCTCGGTGAAATAGGCAATGGTCGTAAAATCCGGATAATACCGCCCTGACAGGCGCGAGGCTATGTTGACACGACCTAACCGCAGACTATAGCTGATGTTTGACTCGTACATCCTGAAGTTTTTAAGCGAGGGGTTGCCCCTGCGCAACATTATCAGGTCGATGGGCTGTTCGGCCGCTGTACGGACGGACAGCGAAGGGACGGAATTGCCGATAGCCAGGTCAAAGGAAAGCTGGCTCTGACGGGTAGGATTATAGGTAAGCTGCGTGAAAAAGCGGGGGAAAACCGTGTTCTGCTTCTCGTATCCGTGCAGGCTCACATTGACCATCGAGAGACCGGGACGGGCTGAGAAACGTAACTTCGATGACACGCGATGCGTGTATTCCACAAGCAGCAGCGCCTCGGATTTCCACATGTGCTGCCACGAGCTGTAGGTACCAGCATAATCTGTAGACGATGAGCGGAAGAAATCCACAAGCGAAAAGGTAAGTTGGTTCCGGTGTCCGAGGTCAAGAACATAGTCTACGTTGGTATTGAGTTTGAAAACCTTGTCGCGTGTATCGGAGGTCACATCATTCTCGTCGGCGAAATAGATATAATTGTATTTGCTCCGGGAGAATGAACCGTCTGCCGAGACAATTAATAGATCGTTCTTTCTCAGGCCGAATTGACCGTAATAACCGGTCGACACTCCCAATGCGCGGTTGCCGGTGCGGGAATCTGTGGTCTGGGTGAGACTTACCGGTTCCGAATATGTCATCCGTCCCATGGACGTATCCACACTTCTGCGCCCCGAGACTCCGGCATGAACACTCTGATATTTTCTGTCCTTCACATACTCGATATTTATCTGCCCGTATTCGCCGTAGGCTCTCTCACGCCCTCCTATAGAGCTGAATGCCCTGTCGACAGTACGTGAGTCGAGATTGAAATGCTCTGTCTTCTCCACCGCATCGGCGGAGCCGTTCTGCATGTTGTAGCCCGCGAATGCGTAATAGCTCGTATTGCCCTTGTTGATCTTTGTAAAGCCGTTGTAGTTACCGCTGAGATAACCGCCCACAGCCTGCTGTGCGTCAAGAGTTGCATAACCGCCGGTGGTTTTCTTCTTGGTTATGAAGTTTATGGCGGCGAAATCCATTGCGTAACGCCCCACCGGGGCATCATGGTATTCGATTTTCTCCACATCTTTCGGGCGTAGGTTCTGAACCATGCGATATTCCGCCGGTGCGCCATTGATGTAAAGACTCACCTTCTGACCATAGAGTGTCACCGTGCCGTCGAACGGATCGACCTCCAGAGCCGGAATCATCAGATTGCGAAGCAGCAGATAACCCGTTGATGCATGCTTTACCGACATCTTATCGGGAATTATCTGCAGGTGACTGTCTACTCGCGTCATCGCCTGAGCCTTCACAGTCACCTCATCCAACTCGCGGCTTTCAGGCGAAAGTTCTATCTTCGGCAACTTAACTCCGTCTGTTCCGGCTTTCACCTTCATGGCAACAGGCATATATCCTAATGAGGAAACGATTACGATATATTCATCCTTTTCGGGTACATTGAACTTGAATTGTCCCGATGCATCCGTGGCTCCGCCGCTCAGAAAAACGGAATCGGTTGTCAGAAACCTTATGGAAGCAAACTCGAGCGGTTTGCCTTTGGATTCCACAATTTTACCGACGGCTCTCAACTCCTTTCCTGCTGCTCCTGATTTAATCATAGTGTCAGAATCCGCTTGAAGTATCTGGGCGGCAAGATCAATCTTATCATCATTCAGAGACAGATTTCCGCGAAGTGTTTTATAGCCCGACGCGGAAACCTCAATCGTATACGCTCCACCCGGGAGGTTGATTGTATAACGCCCATCCTCTCCTGAAACAGCCACAAATGCCGAATCGTCCGCGTTTATGAACTTGTACATCACGTTCTTAATGGGTGCTCCATTGACATCCACAAATCTCCCCTTTACAATCGCGGCCGATACGATGAATGAAAGCGATGCAGTAACGGCCGCAATTACCACAATAAGTCTTTTCATGTCCATATAGTAGTGTTTATGTTGGTTTTGACACTATAAAGACACGACGCATTAAAAAAACCTCACCTCTGGCCGTGGAAATTTTTACGGCCAGAGGTGAGAATTATTCTGTAGCTGCAGGGGGGAAATCAGCGGAAGATGGCGGGGGCGGATTTTTCGCGGGTGCGGACTATGGTGTCGAAGAGGTCGAGGCGCTCCTGAGGCATGCGGGCAAGCGATTTCCATTCATCGGAGCCGTACACGCCGATCTCATCGAAGCTGAAGGGCTTGAACCCTATGCGGCGCACAACTTTGGTGGAACGCAGGCGGAAATCGCCTTTGGCCGGGTCGATGAAACCGGGATTGGCATAGATGGAATGTGAGTCGTGGAGCTTTTTCCATTCGGCGAAGGTCTTGCCGTCGAATTTGGGCGTCTGAGTGGCATCGGGGTCCCAGTAGCAGTTGCGGTCCATGTCGAGCTGTGCCGACGACCACGCGCCGGAAAGGAACACAGGCGTGTCGCCATACACTATGTTGTTGGAGAACCGGAACGACTCATGCTTTTCCGCACGGGTAAACTGCAGCTGATACGTAACGCAATAGGCGAAGATATTGTTGGTGATTACGTTTTCCTTGCCGTAGTGCTGGTGGAAACCGCCGCTTTTGCAGGCATAGACAAGGTTATTGTCCATCACGATGCCTGTGGAACCCTCGTCGGTATAGAGTCCCCAGCCGCCATAATCGTAGGAATAGACATGGTGTATGGAATTGTTGTGCACGCGGGTGCCCTCGGAGAGGCCGAGGGTGTAGACGGCGCCCATGTCGGAGAGCTCGCCCCAGCCTATGTGATGGATGTGGTTGTAGGCTATCTCATTGCGTTTGGCCACGCTCGGGGTGTAGCCCCATACCCATCCCACGGAGACGCCCGAATAGAGCAGGTCGGCAATCTCGTTGTGGGTCACCTTGTTGTCGGATGCATGAAATATATTCACGCCTGTTCCGCAGGGAAACACGAGTCCGGTGCGGGTTATTATATTGTTGTCGACAGTGATGTGGGAGGTCACAGTGCCTGCGCCGCCGGCGGCGAGGGCCTCGCCCGGCACGGTGGTCTCGCCTATTTTCACGCCGCCAGCGCCGAGATAACGCAGGAGCGAGTGGGTTATAGACGAGTGGTGCACATTTTTCTTAAACCAGATGCCGGCATTTCCGGTATACTCTATGCGGCAGTTGTCGAAGGCAATATCCGAAGCATTGTTTAGGGTCAGGGCTGCTTCAACGGGAGCGGCGGCCTGAGCCGGGGGATTGCCGCTCTTGGGCATCACATGGGCCGAATGGCAGAAGGCGATGTTGCGGAAGGTTATGCCGCTCACCGGATGTTCCGGGGTACCCTGGACGCGCAGCAGCGACGAAAGCACGGGAGCGTAGGCCACGGTCGACTCCGGTTTCTCGCCCGGGAGAGGTATATAATAAAGGCGTCCATCCGCTTTGTCGAGATACCACTCGCCTGGAGCGGTTAGGGCTTCGCGGTAGTTTTCAAGTATGAAACGTGAGTTTGAGTTTATCGGATTCCAGGGCTTCATGGCCTCACCGGCAGTGTAAAAATAACCGGAATCAGGCTGAGCGAAGGCAAGATAATTGCGGGTGTTATCCCAGTTATGGTAGAACATAACCACAACATCAGTAAGCTCATTCCGTGTCATGCCCTTCAAGCCATCCAGACACTCAGGCTTTACGGTAATCCGTTGCGTGGCATAGGGTGAGACTCTGGCCGAGCCCTTATCGGCATGGACAGTTTCGCTGCATTTTTCCACTTTAAACCATCCGTTGTCGGGGGTGCGGGCACGCGTGGCCGGATGACCGTCGAAATAGAGCTGCTCGAATACGGCACCGTACTGTTTTACTTCGGGGACTTCGGCCGTCCACATCCCGTCAGGGTGAACGGTCCAGTCTTTGATGGCAATGGCGCCGCTGATCACAGGCATATCGGCAGCATCGCCTTCGATTACAACGGGCCGTGAGGGTGACTTGCTGATTTCCAGTGGAGCATCCAGCCGGTACAGGCCGGAGGCGAGACGGATTCTCAGAGTGTCGGATCCGGGTGTCGTCCGGGCCATGACTTCAGGGATAAGCGAGGGATGCTTTACGCTTACGGCATCCTGCGCTCCGGCCATAAACGGCAGGAGCAATGATGCGGTGATGAATAATTTACGGTTCATGATTGGTTATGGTTTGGTAAATAGTCGGCAATTATTAAAAACGTATGCACGGCACCGTAAGGAAAACCGTACATACGTTGGGGACCATGAAAAAGTTTCGTTTATTTTTTAGCTTTTGCGGCTTTGGCCTGCTGCTTCTCTACGGCTTTGGCGCGCTTCTCGTTGGCGGCTTTGGCCTTCACACCTTCGGCGGTACGGGAGAAGGAGTAGGGACGCGACTCGGGCGCGGTGCCGCGGAGCTTGTTGGGGGTGGAGCTCATGTCGAAGTCAAGCACCGGGCCTTCCCACAGCTGCTCGTGGGTGATATAGGTCTTGTCAGTCGGGGTCTTGTCGATGGAAAGAGCGTTCACATATATGTTTTCGTCGGAATTGCGTGGGGCGTTTATTTCCACCGTCTTGCCGTTTTCGAGATGAATCTTTGCCTTCCTGAACTGAGGCGATCCGAGTATATACTCGCCGGTACCGGGAGCCACGGGATAGAATCCGAGCGATGAAAGCACATACCAGGCCGATGTCTGACCGTTGTCCTCGTCGCCGCAGTATCCGTCGGGGTTGGGGGTATACATGCGGTTCATCACGTCGCGCACATGCTGCTGGGCTTTCCAGGGCTCTCCCGAGAAGTTGTAGAGATAGATCATGTGCTGGATGGGCTGGTTGCCGTGGGCGTAGTTGCCCATGTTCATGATCTGCATCTCGCGGATTTCGTGAATCACCTGGCCGTAATAGCTGTCATCGAAAATCGGCGGCACGGCAAACACAGAATCCATCATCACGTTGAACTCGCGGTCGCCTCCCATGAGGTCTATGAGGCCCTGGGGGTCGTGGAACACTGACCAGGTGTAGTGCCATGCGTTGCCTTCGGTGAACGCGTCGCCCCATTTCAGCGGATTATAGGGGCTCTGGAATGTGCCGTCCTCATTGCGACCACGCATCAGGTTGTGGGAGGGGTCGAAGAGATTGCGGTAGTTGTAAGCAGCCTTGGCGTAGGGCGCGAGTTCCTTCTCCGATTTGCCGAGAGCCTTTCCGAGCTGATAGATGCACCAGTCGTCGTAGGCATATTCGAGGGTGCGGGCGGCATTTTCCTTGATACCCACGTTGTAAGGCACGTATCCGAGCTTGTCGTAATACTCGTGGCCGAGACGGCCGGTGGAGCTTACCGTGGGATGAACCTTGTGGGCGCCGGACGTCACGGCCTCCCACAGCGTCTCCATATCTTCGGCCTTGATGCCGTTGAGATAGGCGTCGGCCACCACAGAAGCGCTGTTGTTGCCCACCATGCATCCGCGGTGTCCGGGGCTGGACCATTCGGGCAGGAAGCCGCTTTCCTTATAGATGTTGACCAGAGCTTCCTGGAACTTCTGGTTCTGCGAGGGATAGAGGATGTTGAGCATGGGGAAGAGGGCGCGGAACGTATCCCAGAAGCCCGTGTCGGCAAACATGTAGCCGGGGAGCACCTCGCCGGTGTAGGGGCTGTAGTGCACGGGATTGCCCTGGGCGTCTATCTCATAGAAATTACGGGGGAAGAGCAGGGTGCGGTACATGTTGGAATAGAACGTGCGCTTGGCGTCGAGAGCGTCCTCTCCGCTGTCCTCGATTTCTATGCGTCCGAGGGTCTCGTTCCATTTCTTGCGTCCCTCGGCCTTGATGCGGTCGAAATCGCCGTCGCCAAGCTCCTTGAGATTGAGCAGAGCCTGCTCGGGGCTGATAAACGACGATGCCACGCGGGCATTCACCACCTGACCCTTGGCGGTTGGGAAGCCCACAATGGCCATGGTGTGGTTGCCGGTGGCCGATTTGCGGGCGGTGGAGAGCACGCTGTCGGTAACGGTGGCGGTATAGGTGAACGGAGTGTCAAACTCCATCACGAAGTAGTTCTTGAAATTCTCAGGCACGCCTCCGCTGTTGCGGGTGGTATAGCCGGTGATGCGGCGGTTGGCCGGATCCACGGTCACGCTCGAGCCGTGGTCGAAAGCATCCAGCACCACGGTGGAGGTATCGGACTGCGGGAAAGTGAAGCGGAAGGCCGCGGCGCGCTCGGTGGGAGCCAGCTCGGTTGTCACGTCGTGGTCGGCAAGATAAGCCTTGTAATAATACGGCGTGGCGGTCTCGGCCTTGTGGGAATACCAGCTTGCACGGTCGTTCTCGCCATACTTGACGCCGCCGGTCACGGGCATGATGGAGAACTGGCCGTAATCGTTAATCCAGGGGCTGGGCTGGTGGGTCTGCTTGAAGCCGCGCAGCTTGTCGGCGGCGTAGGTGTAGGCCCATCCGTCGCCCATTTTTCCTGTCTGGGGGGTCCAGAAATTCAGGCCCCAGGGCATCGCCACGGCGGGATAGGTGTTTCCGGTCGAAAGACTGTATTTCGACTCCGTGCCCACGAGGGTGCTTACATAATCAACAGGTTCGGCTGCCGAAGCCGCATAGACCGACGCTCCGAGCAGCAGAAGAGATGTGAGTTTTCTCATGATTCTGGTTATAGTATTGTTCTTATGATTGATTTTTCACGGAAAGATAACGAGCCCTTACGTTCACTCTTACAAAGATAGTTAACAACGGGCATATTTCCACGGGGAGGTTGAAAAAAATTCGGTAAATTTGCAACAATTAGAAATTTTGAATAGGAATTATGGAAATAAAGGATTTAAAGATAGTGTTTTTCGGCACTCCCGATTTCGCCGTGGCAAGCCTTCGCCGGCTTCATGAAGCCGGATGCGACATAGCCGCCGTGGTCACCGCTCCCGACAAACCCGCAGGACGCGGCAAGCATCTTATGGCCCCGGCCGTGAAGACCTACGCCCTCGAGGCCGGACTGAAAGTCATGCAGCCGGAGAAACTCAAGAATCCCGAATTCGTCGACGAGCTCCGCAGTCTCGGAGCCGACCTGTTCATAGTGATAGCCTTCAGAATGCTTCCGGAGGTGGTGTGGACTATGCCGCGCCTCGGCACATTCAACCTCCACGCTTCACTGCTGCCCCGCTACCGCGGAGCCGCCCCCATAAACTGGGCCGTGATAAACGGCGACACCGAAACGGGCATCACCACATTTTTCCTCAAACACGAGATTGACACAGGCGACGTGATTGACTGCCGCCGCATAGACATAACCGACAGCGATGACGCGGGCACCGTACATGACCGGCTGATGGAACTGGGCGCGGAGCTCACGCTCGACACCGTCAGAGCCATAGCCGCAGGCACTCTCCGCACCACTCCCCAGAGCGAACTCACAGCCGAAACCGGCCGGCAGCCTACCCCGGCGCCCAAGATTTTCAAGGAAACGTGCCGCATAGACTGGACCAGGCCGGCCACCACGGTGCGCAATCTCATACGCGGCCTCTCGCCCTACCCCACCGCCTGGACGGAGATGCACGGCGTGGGAGCCGATGCTGCTTCGCTGAAAATATTCAAGGCCTCGCTTACAGGCATTCCCGCCGACGCACAGCCCGGAACGGCCACGGTCGACGAGCGCGGACGGCTCATGGTTGACTGCGGCGACGAGAAGCTGCAGCTTGACGAAGTGCAGGCGCAGGGACGCAAGCGCATGAGCGCCGCCGATTTCCTGCGGGGCTGCCGCATGACGGAAATGAAGCTGGTTTAAACGTCAGTCGAGCGTCTGTTCGCCGCCGCCGTTCACAAACAGCACCTGCCCGCTTATCCAGGCCGAAGCTGGCGAAGCGAAAAACAGCACGGCGCGTACTATGTCGGACACCTCACCGAGGCGCCGGATGGGCGTGCGTCGAAGCATTTTTGCCTCGATTTCAGGGGTAAGAACCGATTCAAGGGCGCCGGTGCGGGTCGCTCCGGGCCCCACGCAGTTTATCCTCACGCCGTAAGGGCCGAAGTCGTAGGCCAGATTCGCGGCAAGATGGTTCATGGCAGCCTTAGACGACGAATACACGCACATGTTGGCCTCCTTGTTGATGGAGCTGACCGAGGTGATATTGATGATGCTTCCGTAGCCTGATTTACCCATTTCAGGCACTGCGAGCTGACACAGGCGCCAGGGAGCGAACACATTGATGCGGTAGATGCGCTCCATATAGGCCGTATCGATTCTGAAAGGATTCTCACGGCCGCCACCGCCCATTCCGGCGTTGTTCACGAGAATATTCACCGTAACGTAAGTTCTGACCGCCGTGTCGATGAGGTTGACGAGATCTGCATCCTCAAGCACATTACATGCCACAGCCGTGGCGCTGCCTCCCGCGGCGTTGATGGCGTCGGCCACTCCCCGCGCCTTTTCGACGCTGATATCGCTCACCACTACCGACGCTCCGGCCGCCGCGAGAATCTCGCAGCTTCCCTTGCCTATTCCGTCGCCACCCCCGGTGACCACGGCAACCTTTCCTGAAAGGTCGAAAAGCTCTGATATATCCATTTTCTTTGTTTATTGACTGTAAAGAATATAACCGCATACGGGGCACAGGAGTTCATATCATGGCGATGTCCGCGCCTCGCAATGAAATAAAAGCTACGTTCAGAACGAGAACTGCGCCATTGCCCCCACGCGGCGCGCCCAGCGGCTTGCGCCGTCGTGGTTCACCCGCTGGCCCATGTCGAATTCCGCGCCTACCTGAATGCGGGCCGTCAGGTTCCAGAACACATTGGCGGCAATCATGCGGCCGGTCTTGTATTCGTCGGGAGCCATATCGGCGCCATGAGGCATGTAATGCGACTGACTGTAGTTGGCCGAGACAAAAAGCGACGGGGTGAAATTATACTGAAGACCCACATTCCATGCCACGGCAGCGGGCGCATACATCGTTCCGGGGCGTGCCGGATCGGGAATCAGATCGTAGTTGCCTATCTGGAGGTCACCTCCGAGGCTTTCATAGCCTTTTCCGCCGTTCACTGAACCATAGAATGTAATCTGGCGCGTAGGATGCAATACTGTGCTGAGCTGAAGGCCCCACCCGGCTTTGTTGTGGTTCCTGCCTTCCACCATGTCGCGGTAAGGAAGGGTGCGCAGAATTCCTGCAAACCTCACATGGGCCGTCTGGCTCCAGGCATACTGCACGAACGCCGCAAAATCAGGCATCCAGTCGTCGACACTCTCGCACACCGCGTCCTCTTCCGTGATGTTGCTCGAAGGCGTTTCGGCCGACAGCGCCACAGACCAGCGCTTTCCTATGGGCTTGAGCCAGCGCACAAGCACGTTGGTGGGCGAAACCTTGTTATTGGGCCCTTGCGCGTCGACGGTGGGCGGCACGGCCGCGGGGTCGGAGAACGTGGAGTTGGCATAGCCTATGGTCCAGTCGTTGATAATCGCGTAGGCCTTTTTCAGATGGAAATCGCGGCCTTTGTATCCGTTGAAATTAGCCTCGATATACAGCTGATAGTCACCGAGTTTCTTGTTTTGGCCTATAACCCTGAAAAACAGCGACGATCCGGCCGGAGTGGTTCCGAACGTACGGTCGTGGCGCGGATCGGGATTCATGCTGATGAGATATGGAGCGAATCCGCTTGCGTTGACGGCGCCTCCCCAGTCGTAATATCCGCGCATCCTCACGCAACCGCCTATACCCATGGCAAGCTGCGCGTCCTTGCTCATGAACAGGAAATAAGGCGCGGCGGGATCCTGGAAATGGCGGAACTGGTCGAAATAGAACTTGTCGACAAGCTGGCGCACGCTGTCGGCGTATGCCTGCCCGACGCCTTTGCCCGGCGACTGTTCGCCGAAGGTTATCACTTTATGGCTGCTTTTGAGCGAATCGAGCTGCTGGTCTACATAGCTGTGCACCTGCGCCACGGCCCCAAGAGCCGACGCAACGAGAACTAATGACAGTAAACGCTTCATAATAATACACGGGAAAAGAGTTGAAACGGCATATTTCTGAACGGTGACTGACGGCACCACATAGAATCAACATACCGGAGCTTACATTTGTTTTTTAACTGATTGGAGCCGGCTCATTTAATGAAAATGAGCTATCTTTGCAGCCGTATGGAAAAAATCACACAAAAATTGCGGTCTATAGCCGCCATGATACTGCTCGCGGCCGCCCTCCCCGCCGCCGCAGGCATATTCAGTTCGATTCCTGACAGCACCTACCGTTACGGCGTGACGCTCAACGGCTCTGTAAGCTCGGGCGACTTCACTCCGTTCTGGCTCGTAAACAACCGCCAGGGACTCTCTTCGCTCCGTAAAGACAACGGATACCTCCGCGCATCACTGTTCCGCCGCGCCGACACCACCCGCACCTGGAGCTGGGATTTCGGAGTTGACCTTGCCGTGGCCGCACACTATCAGTCGACATTCAACGTGCAGCAGCTCTACGCCGGCGTCAACTGGCGCTGGCTCAATCTCACCATAGGCAGCAAGGAACGCCACGCATTCCTGGGCGACTGGCGCCTGAGTTCCGGCGACCTCCTGTTCTCGGAAAACGCACGGCCTATTCCCCAGGCCCGTCTGGAGACGCGCGACTACGTATTCATTCCCGGCACCCGCAACTGGCTGTCGGTAAGAGCCTACATATCTGTGGGCGCGTTCACCGACACGCACTGGGCCGAGGACTATGTGCCCGAGACGTCGCGCCTGGCCCGCAACGTGCTGTTCCATTCCAAGGGGCTCATGTTCCGCATAGGCGACCCGGCACGCGACCAGCTCACCCTCGAAGGAGGCATGGAGATGGGAGCGCAGTGGGGTGGTACCATCCGCCGCTACGACAAGGCCACAGGCAAATTCACATACTCCCATATGGGTCACTCGCTCAAGGATTTCTGGCATGTGCTCATACCGTCATCCGGCGGCGATAGCTCAGACCCCACGCAGATGGGCGAGATTCTCAACTGCTACGGCAACCACACTGGCCAGTGGAGCTTCGGCCTCAACTGGCTCCCCGACTACACACAGTGGGGCGTGAAGGCCTACTACAAGCACTATTTCGAGGACCACTCGATGATGACCTTCGACTACCCCTGGCGCGACATGCTCATAGGCGGCGAGATACGCCTTCCGGCCAATCCGGTTATCGACAAGTTTGTCTACGAATACCTGATGATGAAATTCCAGGCCGGTCCGGTCTACTGGGACCACACCCCCGAAATCAACTCGCAGGTAAGCGGCCGCGACGACTATTACAACCACGGCATCTACAACGGCTGGCAGCACTGGGGCATGGGCATAGGCAATCCCCTTCTGCGCGCTCCCCTCTACAACTCCAACCACGAACTCTATTTCTATCATAACCGCGTCAAGGCCCACCACTTCGGTTTCGGAGGCGCTCCGCTGCCCGGACTCGACTACCGTGTGCTCTTCACCTACAACCGCTCATGGGGCACATACGGCATCCCCACATCGCAGGTGCTCCACGGCTACAATCTGCTTCTGGAGGCCACATGGCGTCCCGCACGCCTCAAAGGATGGAGCGGAACCCTCTCGCTCGGCGCCGACTGGGGCAAACTCACCGGACGCAGCCGCGGCATGATGCTTTCAATCTCTAAATCAGGATGGCTATGAAAACCCTTTACAAAATAATCGCTCTAACCCTTATTGCAGCCACCGGGCTGCTTGCCGCCGGATGCCGCGACTGCCCCACCAACGGCAAACTCGACAACCAGTGGCAGATAATGACAATAGAATACCCCGACGGAACCGTGCAGCAGCCCGAGAAACTCTATTACTGTTTCTACCGCGACATAGTGCAGCTCACCACCGGCGGAGTGGTGGCCACCGCCAACCTCAGCCAGAAAGGCTCCACGCTCACCATGGAATTCCCCTACAGTACAGCCGACGAGCTTACTCGCTGGGGACTCACGCTGGCCCCCGGAGAACCCACCAACGTCGCCGGCCCCGTGTACACCGTGGAAATCGACCACCTCTCCGACCGCACCCTCCGCATGATCACCTCCCAGGGCGTCACCATCTCCTGCCGCAAATTCTAACCCCTTTCACCCTCGCTTATCCCGGTAATTTTTCCTTGCATTATACATCTGCTCACGTATCCCGCCTTCCCTCAGAAATTGACGTTGCTGAGCCTCCATAAGCCGGTGAAGCATATAAGATGCCTCATTAGTGTCCACTAATGGGATTTAGTACAATCTTAAGGGGGTACACTATGGATAATAAGCGTAAGAGGGGGTATTCAACACCAAAAGTAAAACACCCTCTGAGACTGCTTCCTGAAAACTATGAAGCTGATGCAGTTGCTCAGGGTAAGGAAAGGGTTGATTTGCTGTTTTACAAACATATTTGTAACTTTGTGCGACCATCGCGCGGGCGTGGGAATTATCCCGGCACGCCCGCGTTGTTTCTAACTAATTATCCTGAGCTTTGGACACAGTCCCTTTACCCCTGTTTCAGATTCTTTCCGACCTGATCCCTCTGCAGACCGCCTTGCAGTTTCCGGCCCACTTCGGCCTCGCCCAGATCATCGCACTCCTGTTTGCCGTTTTAGCGCTCCTCGTTTCAGCTTTCGTTTCCGGAAGCGAGATTGCCTTTTTCTCGCTCTCTCCGGTCCAGATGGAAGAACTTGAGGAAACGCCCAAAGGAGAGCGCTCGCTCGACCTCATCCGCCAGCCCGAGCGCCTTTTAGCCACCATACTCATAGCCAACAATCTGGTCAATGTGACCATAGTAATACTCTGCAATTTCGCCTTAGGCCCCATATTCGACGGGATGAGCCCCGTGCTCAGCTTCATATTGCAGACGGTAATCCTCACATTCCTCATCCTGCTTTTCGGCGAGATTCTCCCCAAGCTCATGGCCAACTCCGGCAATATGCGCTGGGTGCGCATGGCCACGGGGGGCGTGCAGTTTCTGTCGGCGCTCTTCCGGCCCATATCGTCCATGCTTGTGCGCAGTTCTGTGATTGTGGAGAAGGTCGTAACCAAGAAGCAGCACGACGTCACCGCCGACGAGCTTTCGCAGGCCCTTGAAATCACCGACGTGAAGACGCCCGATGACAAAGAGATGCTCGAGGGTATCCTGCGCTTCGGCGACACCACCGCGTCCGAAGTAATGACGCCCCGCGTGGACATGACCGACATTGAAATCGACTCCGACTTCAACACCGTGATGTCGGTGGTGATCGAGAGCGGATATTCCCGCCTGCCCGTCTACCGCCAGACGCAGGACTGCATAGAAGGCATCCTCTACTCACGCGACCTGCTCCCCTACATAGGCACCGCAAAAGCCGATTTCGACTGGCGCAAGCTTCTGCGCGAGCCCTACTTCGTGCCGGAATCGCGTATGATTGACGACCTGCTGGAGGACTTTCGCCGCCGCCGCATCCACATGGCCATAGTAGTGGATGAGTTCGGAGGCACTCAGGGAATAGTGACCATGGAGGACGTGCTCGAGGAAATAGTGGGCGACATTAACGACGAATATGACGAGGAAGAGAAAACCTACCGCCGTCTGCCCGACGACACATACGTGTTTGAGGGCCGCACCATTCTCTCCGACTTCTTCCGCATCACCGGCCTGAACGAGGACGATTACAAGGACGTGACGGAGGATTGCGAGACTCTGGCCGGAATGCTTCTGGCCATAAAAGGTGACTTCCCCAAGGCCAAGGAGCCACTTGTTTACGGCCGCTGCCGCTTCCTGGTGCTTGGCGTGTCGTCCCACCGCATCACCGAGGTACGAGTGAAGGTGATGCCCGATGTCCAGACCGACCAGAACGAGCTGCCGGAAGCCGACTGACACTTTTCCACCTTTCCACCGAATGCCTCTCACCGCCACAGAGCCGTTTGTTTCCATTCCTGCGGAAGGTGTGGAAATATATCTTGCCCCTATTGTCACAGACGGCAACCGGCATTCACGCCGCGAGGCCGAAAAAGCGGCCACAGCACGGCTGGTCACCACCCTTTTCGGCACCGGAGCCACTGTTGCCCACAACCCAGACGGCGCTCCGCTCCTTATCCTGCCTGACGGCGCCCCAGCCCCCGAGATCTCCATAAGCCACTCCATCCGCACGGTTGCACTCGCCGTAGGCCATGCCGGCAGCCCGATAGGTATAGACATAGAGCAGCCGAGACAACAGCTTGTGCGCGTGGCCCGACGCTTTCTTGCGCCGGAAGAAACTGCAATCCATGGCGCCTCCGAAGAAAATCTGCTGCGCGCCTGGACCGCCAAAGAGGCGGCTTTCAAAGCTGCAGGGATAACGGGTCTGACCCTCGCCGACATCCGTCTGGACGCCACGGCCTCACACGCCTTGATTGCGGCGTGGCCTTCGGTAGAAATCCGCATCAGTCACTTTCCGGGCCCCGACGGCAGCCTTATGGCCCTTGCCATCAGAGATAAATAAACCCTGCGAGTTAACATTTTTTATGCGAGGAGCACTTTTCGGGTGCATTGGTTGTTTTACAATTAAATTGTAAATTTGCCATAACGAAACATCTCTCTTATCCCCGATTATGAGCACCACCGCGCGTCATTCCCATACCCCGACAGCCGCCGACGCAGCCATGCGTCAGCGCCTGCTTGAGGAACGCCTGCGATTCCTGATAACGCGCCTCGGCATCACCCAGGCCGAATTTGCCCGGCGCATCAGCGTTGACCCCACCAATCTCTCCAAGATGCTCAACGGAAAGCTGCGCATCTCCCGCAATCTCATAAACCGCATAGCGCTCGATCTTGGCGTGTCGCTCGAGTGGCTCGAGACGGGCCGTTCACTCCCCTTCGACAAACCTGCCGCGGCCCCCGAAGGCGCCATACCCGTGTACGACGTGGATGTATGCGCCGGAGCATCGGAACTCACCGCTGAATTCACCACCGACCGCATCATAGGCTCGGTGAAGTTTCCCGGCGTAAGTTCGCGGGCGGTGATTGTGCGCGTGTCGGGCGACAGCATGGAGCCGGAGATCAAATCCGGTTCCTACATAGCCATCCGTCCCGTTTACGACCCTTCGTGCATATCGTGGGGACAGATCTACGTTATAGTCACCGACGATTTCCGCCTGGTGAAGCATGTGGACCGCAACCCCGACCCCTCCTTCCTCACCCTCCGGAGCACAAATCCGGCTTATGCCGACATGGAAATGCCCCGCGACAAAATCACCGGCCTTTTCCTTGTGGAAGCCATACTAAATCTTAAAATCAATGGTTAAGACATTCTCTTCTCTGCGCGGCGCCATACTCTCCGTGGCCATGCTCCTGATGTGCGCCACCTCCCTTCCAGCCGCCACTCCGTCACCCTCAATACGGCAAAAGGCCACACGCTTTTTCGACCAGAAAGAATGGGCCAGCGCCTCGGCCATGTACGGGCTGCTGATTTCGGAATCGCCGTCCGATGCCGACGCCTACGCCCATGCCATAGTGGCCGCCGGGATGCTCGACGACCCTACCGGCCAGCTCGACCTCACCACCCGCGCCCTGAACGCCGCCCTGCCGCTCGACTCACTTTTCAGCCGTGTGGAACGCCTGAGCCTTTCGCTGGCGCAGACGTCGCTCTACCGCGACTTCCTGCTGCGCGTGCGCCGCGCCCATCCCTGGATGGCGCGCAATATCGACTCCCAGCTTCTGCGCTACTATACCTTCCGACGCAACCCCTACGGCATGATCGCATGCAGCCGGCAGATGCTGGCCGGAATGCCCGACCATCCCGATTTCCTCTATCCTCTGGCCGAGGGACTCCTCCTCGACGGGCGCCCTGACGAGGCCATGAAAGTCTATCTCAAAATCCTTGCAATCAATCCCGAATCGCTGGAGGCACTTCTGTATCTGGGCAACTACCATGCCGACCGTGCCCGCACAAGCGAGACAGACCGCCAGGCAGCCATAGACTACCTCTCGCGCGCCGCCGTCCTCCGTTCCACCCCTTACATCTCCCGGCGCCTCGCCGCTCTCCGACAGTAAGAACCCAAGATTTTCTTGCCACGCACCAGGGAATTCCGTATATTTGTAAAAATAAGCCTTAAATATCACGAAAAATGGATAGACTCAACGACATTGTGAAGCATTTCGCCATCGAAGGTGAAATAGCCGAAATAAAGCCTCTCGGCTCCGGCCTGATCAACGACACCTATAAGGTCACGACCAAAGGAACCGATACACCCGATTATGTGCTGCAGCGCATAAACCACCATATTTTCACCGACGTGGACGCTCTGCAGAGCAACATCACGGCCGTGACACGCCACCTGCGCCGCAAGCTCGAAGCCGAGGGAGCCGCCGACATTGACCGCCGCGTGCTCCATTTCCTTCCCACCGTGGAAGATGCGTCGAAAACCTACTTTTTCGACGGCGAAAACTACTGGCGCGTGATGACCTTCATACCCGATGCCCTGACATTCGACATCGTCAACCCGGAATACTCCCGCCACGCAGGCCGCGCCTTCGGCAAATTCCAGGCCGACCTTGTAGACATCCCGGAGACACTGGTGGAGACCATCCCCGACTTCCACAACATGGAATTCCGCCTGCAGCAGCTGCGCGAGGCCATAGCCGACGACAAAGCCGGCCGACTCGCCGACGTTCGCGACATAGCCGACAAGTTGCTGGCCCACGCCGACGAGATGTGTCTGGCCGAGCAGCTTC
The DNA here is from genome assembly GCA_009775605.1 of Paramuribaculum sp. Taxonomy (GTDB): domain Bacteria; phylum Bacteroidota; class Bacteroidia; order Bacteroidales; family Muribaculaceae; genus Paramuribaculum. Next base: position 5,636 of record VSPV01000017.1, on the reverse strand, counting down.
ACCGCGAGGGCCGTCTGCCCAAACGCATCTGCCATTGCGACACCAAGGTGAACAACATGCTTTTCGACCGCGACGGAAAGGTGCTGTGCGTCATCGACCTCGACACCGTGATGCCCTCCTACGTGTTCAGCGATTTCGGCGACTTCATGCGCACCGCCGCCAACACCGGCGCCGAGGACGATCCCGACCTTGACCGCGTGAACTTCAACATGGACATATTCCGCGCTTTCACCGAAGGCTATCTCGAGAGCGCCGGAGTGTTCCTTACCCGCGAGGAAATCGAGAACCTTCCCTACGCCGCCGCCCTCTTCCCCTACATGCAGGCAGTGAGATTCTTCGCCGACTATCTCAACGGCGACACATATTACAAGACGGCCTACGCCGACCACAACCTCGTACGCACCCGCGCACAGATAAAACTCTTCGAGAGCGTGCTCGAGAACACCCCGGCCATGAAAGCCTTCATAGCCGAACGCATATAACCATCCAAGGCATCCGATGCAGCTGAACCACCTGTCACTCGCCAATTTCAAGAATATCGCAGAGGCCTCGCTCGATTTCTCGCCCAAGATAAACTGCTTTCTTGGCAACAACGGAATGGGCAAGAGCAATCTGCTCGACGCCATATTCTATCTGAGTTTCTGCAAGAGTTTCTCGGGAATGACCGACGCCATGCTCATGCGCCGCGGCGAGGACTACGCCATGGCCAAAGGCCTCTACATGCGCCGCGACACCCCCGAGGAAGTGTCGCTGGGCCTGGCCCGCGGGCGCCGCAAGACACTCAAGCGCGGTGGAAAGGAATACCAGCGGCTCAGCCAGCACATAGGCACATTCCCAATAGTGATGGCCGCCCCGCAGGACATAGACCTGATACGCGGCACCGGCGAGGAACGCCGCCGGTGGATGGACATGGTGATATCGCAGAGCGACAGCCGCTATCTCGACGCCCTCATACGCTATGCCGGCGCCCTGGAGCAGCGCAACCGCCTGCTGCGCGCCGGAATAGTGGACCACACGCTCTACGAGGCCATAGAGACTCAGATGTCGGCCGCTGCCGAATATATCCATCCCACGCGCGAGAAGTGGACTGAACGGCTCTCAGGCATATTTTCGCGCTACTACCGCGCCATAGCCGGCGACGACACCGAGACCGTGGGCCTCGCCTTCCGGGGCTCACTCCATTCCAGCCCCGACGGCACGCTGCGGCCCCTGCTGGACAGCGCGCGCCGTCACGACGAGGTCGTGCGCCACACCTCCGTGGGGCCGCACCGCGATGACATAGACTTCACCCTCGACACGATGCCGCTGCGACGCTGCGGCTCCCAGGGACAGTGTAAGACATTCACCATCGCACTGCGGCTGGCCCAGTTCGAGTTCCTGCTCGACGCCACAGGCATCAAACCCCTGCTGCTGCTCGACGATATATTCGACAAACTCGACGCCGACCGCGTGGAGCGCATAATGGCGCTGGTGACCGGCAGCCACTTCGGCCAGATATTCATCACCGACACCAACCGCAAGCATCTCGACGACATAATAGCCCGCACCGGAGGCGACTACCGGCTATGGACCGTGGCCGACGGCACTTTCACTCTGGCCGCATCAGCAACCCCCGCATGAAACGCACTGAACCACGCCAGCTCGGCGACATATTGCGCGAGGCCATAGAATCTGCCGGTCTGACCGACGAACTGGCACGCCAGCGCGCCTGCTTCGTGTGGGCCGACGTGGTGGGCGCGGGAGTGAACCGCTACACCTTCCGCCGCTATGTGGCGGGGTCGGTGATGCACGTCTATATCACCTCGGCCGTACTCAAAAACGAGCTTTCATTCTGCCGGTCATCTCTGGTGGAGAAAATCAACAAAGCCGTAGGGTCAGATGTTCTTACAGAAATAGTATTCCACTGACATCCCGATACATAAAGAATATCCTGCGTCATGACTTCCGTAATAAAACCCACAATTCTGAAAAGCGACAGCGAAAGGGTGCCGAAAGCCGATTTTCCGTTCCGGCACTGCCTGCCGGTGCAGACCCGCTTTTCCGATATCGACGTGCTCGGCCATCTGAACAACAACGTCTATTTCACCTTCATGGACCTGGCCAAAATAGACTATTTCACCACCATCGACCCCTCGATAAACCACTCGCTCCGCAATATCGACATGGTAGTGGTGCACATTGACTGCGACTTCATAGCGCCTTCGTATTTCGGCGAGCAGCTCGAGGTGTGGACTGCCGTAACGCGCATAGGCCGTGGCAGCCTCACTCTGGAACAGCGCATAATCAATGCCTCCACCGGCCAGACCAAGAGCGTGGGACGCACGGTAATGGCCGGATTCGACCCTGCAGCCGCAAAAGGCATGCCGCTGAACCCCAAATGGATAGCAGGCATAGAGGCTTTCGAACAGCGGCCTTTGCGCTCCAAGCCCGACAAGCCGCTGATATAAGCGCCGTTCTTCCTCAGGGCAATCACCGGTTTTTTCAAAAAAAATTGTAATTTTGCCGTGTAGACGGCCTGGCGCCTCACACACATTTTTTTTGAAAACAATCAAACCCGCAAAATAATGACTGTAGCTCAATCCATGCGCGAGATTCTCGATGCCGAAAGCCGGGCAATCGCCGATATACCCTATTCGCCCGACTACGACCGCGCCGTCGATCTCATTGTAGAACACGTATACCGCCGCGGAGGCAAGCTCGTCACCTCCGGCATGGGCAAGGCCGGACAGATTGCCCTGAATATCGCCACAACATTCTCGTCGACCGGTATTCCCGCCGTCAACCTCCATCCCTCGGAGGCCCAGCACGGCGACCTTGGAGTGCTCCAGCCCGACGATGTGCTGCTGCTGGTGAGCAATTCCGGACGTACCCGCGAGATAATAGACCTCGTGACACTTGCCAAACGCCTTGTCCCCCAGCTTCCGATTATAGTGATTACCGGCCGTGCCGACAGCGAGCTGGCACATGTGGCCGACGCAGCTCTAATCACCGCGGCCGCCCCCGAAGTGTGTCCGCTCGGCCTCACCCCAACCACCTCCACCACCATGATGACGGTGATAGGTGACGTGCTGGTGGTAAACGTAATGCGTGCCACCGGCTTCACCAAAGAACAGTACGCCCTGCGCCACCACGGCGGCTATCTGGGACACGCGGCCCGTTCATGAGCCATCAGGAAGCCCACACCAATATTTCCCCTTCAGACCAATACGTCAAAATGCCAAAAACCATACTCATAGGAGCCTCGACAGTGGATTTCACCTTCCCGGCAGGCACCAAAACCCTTCCGGCACGCGCGGAAGCCACTCCCGCCGACCCGCTGCTGCTTGCATCGGCCATGCTTGCACGCGCGGGCCATTCAGCCACATTCATGAGCGAGGCCGCACGCGACCACCTCGGCGATCTGGTTGTGGCCTATCTCTCCGGGGCGGGCGTAGACACCGTGTCAATCGACCGCTACGCCGACGGGGGCACAACCCCTGCGGCCGTGCGTTTCGCCTCCGGCGAGGGCGAACCCATACACTACCACCGCTATCCCGAGGACGGCTTCAACACCGTGTGGCCGCGCGTTGACCCCGACGACGTGGTGATTTTCGGCTCGTCGTTCGCACTGCGCTCACGGGTGCGCCAGCAACTGGCCGACTTCATTGACCACGTGCGCCGCCGCAAGGCTCTCATAGTCTATATGCCGGGCTTCCCTGCGGATATGGTGCCCAATCTCACCCACGTGCGCCCCTATATACTCGAATACCTCGAGATGGCCGACCTGCTTCTGACCTCATCCCACACCCTGGCCAGGATTTTCGACGACGGCGACACCGCCTCCTGCTTTGCCCGCACAATGCGCTTTTATTGCCCGGCGATGATCAATTTCGATTTCGCCACCGGAACCGTAAGCCATTTCCAAGGCAGCATAACGGCTTCGGCCTCTTTCACTCCCGCACCCGACCCAACGGCCGACGAACGCGCGCGCGGCATAGCCGCAACGGCCCGCAGCCTTGTGGGAATGCATATAACCCCCGAAAACGCCCGGATTCTGACCACGGCCACCCTCGAGGCCCTCACCTCGGAGATTGCCTCCACTCTCAACTCAAACACCGACTGATGAAAAACCTGTCGCTCGATCCCATCTTCATCCCCGTGGACTCCGATGTGGAGCAGCGGCTGGCACTGGTGCGCGGCAACATCAACGGCTCAAGCCTGCGCCATGCCATAACCGACGCTCCTTTCAACGAAGCCTACGACTTTATCCGCGCCGCCTCCCATGAGCTCGCGGAAGCCGGACGCACGGCCGAAGCTATAGAGACAATCACCGACTTCGACGCTCTTGCCGAACGCTTCGCCGACGAAAGTCCCGAAATGCTCAACATCCATGCGGCGCTGATGCAGACACGAGTGGCACTCCTCATCTATTCAGGCGATACCGAACAGGCCCTCACCACCGCCGCCAAGGCCCTGAACTTACTTTCCCAGCACGCGCGCCGCAAGGACGAACCGTTCCTTGCCATACTCGCGTCGCTTCTCTACGACATAAGTCTGCTGCACAATGCCGGAGGGCAGCACCGCCAGGCCGAGCGCGAAATCGAGAAATCGGTGAAGATTTTCAGCCGTCTGGCCCGGGTGAATCCCGCGCGCTACGGCTCCGCGCGCATCCTTGCCGTAAATGCCTCCACGGCCGTGTTCCGCTCCCGCCAGAAACAGGCCGAAACGCTCGCCGAGCTCCATGCCTCCGTCAACGACTACCTGCGCGAAGTCAACGAGGGTATCGAAGATGCCGGGCTGCGGCTTGTGGACTCCCTAACCCTCGAAGGACGCACGCTCATGAAGATGAGCCGCCAGCGCGAGGCCGTGCAGTATTTCACCCGAGCCCTGCGCTATCTCACGCGCCTCGAGCCGGAATTTTCAGAAAAGCAGCTCTCGCTGTCAGTGGACCTCGGCGAAGCCCTCCTGGCCCAGAAAACCACGCGCGAGAAAGGAATACACCTGCTCAACACCATGCTCTACAAGGCCTCGAAGCTCAGTGACGACACGGAACACCGCCGCATTGTCGACATCCTGTTCCACGCACGCAACTCCGACCGCGACATATTCGCTTTCTGGCACAAACTTTTCCCCAGATAACCCCCATCCCCCCATAAAAATATTACCCGCATGTCAAAAAACGCTCCCAAAACAGAACTGCCCCGTGGATAAGACGCCCGCGTGGGCATAGTCACCGCCGAATGGAACGGCGATATAACCTCGGCCCTGCGCGACAGCGCCATCGAGACCCTGCGCCGCGCCGGCCTTGCCGACACCGATATCGACACCTTCTCCGTGCCGGGCGCCATAGAACTGACCTTCGGAGCGTCGGCACTGATCGAAGCCTCGCTCTACGACGCCGTGATTGTGTTCGGATGCGTGGTACGCGGCGACACACCGCACTTCGACTATGTGTGCCAGAGCGTAACTCAGGGCGTGACGGCTCTCAACGCCGACTGCGACACCCCGGTGATATTCGGCGTGCTTACGGTCGAGAACCAGCAGCAGGCCGTTGACCGCATAAAGGGAGGTTCCGTAGGCGACAAAGGCGCCGAGGCTGCCGAGGCCGCGCTTAAAATGATAGACTTCAGGCGCCAGGTGCAGGAGCTGTAACGGCC
>VSPV01000169.1 GCA_009775605.1 Paramuribaculum sp. | reverse complement strand
CTCTATATCTCCGGCGAGGAAAGCCCTTCCCAGCTCAAGATGCGCGCCGACCGTATAGGCCGTCTCAGCGACAACGTGCTCATAGCCTGCGAGACATCGCTTGAAAATATCCTTGAGGATATCGAGGAGACGCAGCCCGGTCTGGTGATAGTCGATTCCATCCAGACCATAGCCAGCGACGAAATCGAGTCGGCGGCCGGAAGCGTGAGCCAGGTTCGCGAATGTTCCGCGCGGCTGCTGAGATATGCCAAGGAAAGCAACGTGCCCGTCATCCTGATAGGTCATATAAACAAGGAGGGGAGCATAGCGGGCCCGAAGGTGCTCGAGCATATAGTGGATGCCGTGTTGCAGTTCGAGGGCGATCGTCATTATATGTACCGCATACTCCGTTCAATCAAGAACCGCTTCGGATCCACATCGGAGCTTGGCATCTACGAGATGTGCCAGAAAGGCCTGCGAGAGGTCACCAATCCCTCCGAGTTGTTGTTCAGCCGTCGTGAGGGAGAGGAGGCGCTGAGCGGCATTACTGTGGGAATCACACTCGAAGGCATCCGTCCGTTCCTCATCGAGGTGCAGGCTCTTGTCAGCTCCGCAGCCTACGGCACTCCGCAGCGCTCCGTCACCGGCTTCGACGCCAAGCGCATGAATATGCTTCTCGCTGTGCTCGAAAAGCGCGTCGGCTTCAAGCTCGGTCAGAAAGATGTGTTCCTCAACATAGCCGGCGGTCTTAAAGTCAACGATACGGCTCTGGATCTCCCCGTGATCTGTGCCATCCTTTCCTCCAATGTGGATATGCCTGTACCGCAGGATGTGTGCATGACGGGCGAGGTGGGCCTTTCGGGCGAAATCCGTCCCGTGGTGCGTCTCGAGCAGCGTGTCATCGAGGCCGAGAAACTCGGCATGAAGCGCATCCTTGTTCCCCGCCGCGGATTAAAAGGAGTCGACCTCTCGAAATTCAATATTGAAATTCAAGAGGTCGGCAAAGTCGAGGAAGCGTTCAAGGCTCTTTTCGCCTGAAGCTTTTATATGTCTCTGATTATTTAGAGCGCGGAAGCACGTTCACGCGCAGTTTTTCATATGCGCGTTCGGCTTTGGCGCGGGCTTCGTCAACGGTATCGGCAGTTGCGAGTATCACGCCCATACGGCGGTGTCCTTTTATTTCGGGCTTGCCGAATATGCGCATCTGGGTGCCCGGTTCGGAAAGTACCTCCTCGAGGCAGTCCATCTCTATGGTGTCAGTGTCGCCTTCCACCACAATGGCGCGCGATGCCGAGGGGCCGTAGAAGCGGATTTCAGGCACCGGCAGACCCAGAAGGGCGCGGGCGTGCAGTCCGAACTCGCTCAGGTCCTGCGATATCATCGTCACCATTCCGGTGTCGTGGGGGCGGGGAGATACCTCGCTGAATATCACTTCATCGTCTTTCACAAACAGCTCCACACCGAATATGCCGTAACCGCCGAGGGCGTCCGTCACCTTTTTCGCAATCTCTTTTGCGTTCTGAAGTGCCTTGTCGCTCATCGGCTGGGGCTGCCAGCTGTAACGGTAGTCGCCTTCTATCTGCACGTGGCCTATGGGCTCGCAGTAGGTGGTGCCGCTCACGCTTCTTACCGTGAGCAGGGTTATCTCGTAGTCGAAATCCACGAATCCCTCAACGATTACTCTTCCGGCACCGGCGCGTCCCCCTTCCTGGGCGGTGTGCCATGCGGTGTCTACAGCGTCGGCCGATTTTATAGTGCTCTGTCCGTGACCCGACGAACTCATGATGGGTTTCACCACGCAGGGAATGCCGATTTCTTCCACAGCCTCCTTGAATTCCTCGTAGGTCGAGGCGAAGCGGTAGCGCGAGGTCTTCACGCCAAGCTTCTCGGCTGCAAGGCGGCGTATGCCTTCGCGGTTCATGGTGAGCCATGCCGCGGTGGCGGTGGGGGTCACGTGATATCCCTCTTTCTCAAGTTCCACCAGGGTAGGGGTGGCTATCGCTTCCACCTCGGGTATGATATGGTCGGGTTTCTCGCGTTCTATAACTTCGCGCAGTGCCTCGCCGTCGAGCATGTTCAGCACATAGCTGCGGTGGGCCACCTGCATGGCGGGTGCGTTGGCATAACGGTCGCATGCCACTACCTCCACATTATAACGCTGAAGCTCTATTGCCACTTCTTTACCAAGTTCGCCACTGCCCAGAAGCAGAGCCTTCCGGCCCGCGCCGGTCATAACAGATCCTATTTTAGCCATTTTTTGTAATTAAAGTAGAAATTTTTGCAAAGTTACAACATTACCCGGAAATTCTATGTCAGAAGAGCTCTGTTTCATCCGATTCATCCTCGTTATTGAGCATCGGAAGCTCCGGCGGATTCTCTCCGTCGTCGGGAAACCATTGCGTCAGCCGCTCCGCAGCCTTGGTGCAGATCTCAGGCGTTATGTTGTCGGCAATCGATTTCAGCGCCCACATAAGCGCGCCTAAGTCGTCCGTGTAGCCCAGAATGGCCGTGAAGTCAGGTATCAGGTCTATCGGCAGTATGAAATAACCCAGAGCCCCGTATATTTTCGCCCGTTGCCGCAGCGGTATCGACTTGTCAGTGGCCGCATAATAGAGCACCAGCGCCGCATACACCACCCTGCGTCCGGCCTTCGAGGCCGTCCTCCCCAGCTTCTTCATCAGCGATGTGTGCGAGAAGAAGCGCGCATAGCCCGAGTAATCCTTCGGTTTGTCCGGTAATCTGGCTGCCATACACTGAAAACGGTTTAATTCCCTAAAGAGTTGTCATACTTATTTGGAATATATCTGTAATTTTGCAGCATAGTAACTTCATAATTCATCACTCATGATATACTTCGACAGCGACTATATGGCAGGCGGTCACCCCGCCGTAATGGAAGCGCTCATGCGCACCAATCTTGAGCACACCCCCGGTTATGGCAACGATCCTTATTGCGCCGCGGCCCGCGACCTCATCCTGAGCCTTTGCGGTATAGACCGCGGAGAAGTCTTTTTCTTCGAGGGGGGTACCCAGGCCAACTGCACCATAATCGATGCCTTGCTCCGTAACTATCAGGGCGTCATCTGTGCCGATACGGGCCACATCAACGTCCACGAGGCCGGAGCAGTCGAGGCCTGGGGCCACAAAGTCATCGCGCTCCCAGGCCATGACGGCCGTCTTGATGCCTCCGACGTCGCCCGATACATCGACAGCTTCTATGCCGACGACAGCCACGATGCCATGGTAGCTCCCGGAGCCGTCTACATCTCCTTTCCCACCGAACTCGGCACCATCTACACCCGCCGTCAGCTCGAAGCCCTTTATAAAGTGTGCTCCGACCGCAACGTCCCCCTCTTCATCGACGGTGCCCGTCTCGCCTACGGCCTCAATGCCGAAGGCTGCGATGTGACCCTCCGCGACATCGCCGCTCTCAGCGACGTCTTCTATATCGGAGGCACCAAATGCGGTGCCCTCTTCGGCGAAGCCATGGTCACCCGCCGTCCCGAACTCTTTCCCCATTTCCGCACCCTCATCAAGCGCCACGGCGCCATGCTTGCCAAAGGACGCCTCCTCGGCCTCCAGTTCTCCACACTCCTCAGCGGCGGACTCTATGACCAAATCGGCCGACATGCCGTAGCCCTCGCCCTCGAAATGAAACGTGGATTCGTCGCCAAAGGCCACCAGCTCTACATCGACTCACCCTCCAACCAGCAATTCTTCCTCCTCCCCAACGCCCTCATCGACCGCCTCCGCCCCCACTTCTCCTTCGAGCTCTGGGGC
>VSPV01000168.1 GCA_009775605.1 Paramuribaculum sp. | reverse complement strand
GCGCCGCCCTCTGGACCGACAGCAACAACGGCTGCCCCGGCGGACACGCACTGGCCCGATGGATGAGATTTGAAGGTAAAACGGCCACAAAGATTACCGAAGAAAGTCTGCCGATGGAGGCATTCGCTTCGGTTCGATGTGTGAAAATCAAACAATGACCGGAATGAGGACTGCAATTTACATATCTATCCTATGGCTTTGCGCCGCGTTGCTTACGGGGTGTGCCGACAACCGGACAGACGAGCCGGACTTAATACCCTCCGGAAAAGCCACTTTCAGTCTTGACACCGCTCCGATAATCGACGGCAATGTGACCTCGCGCGCCGAAGCCACGGAGGAGAAGCCCCTTAAAGGCCTCTGGTTTGTGCTTACCGACAGCCGTGGCAACGTACTCTCACCGCATTACAGCAAGGTAAGCCCCGACTTCAAGGAAATCACCATAGAGGGTCTGGCATACGGCGACTATACCATAGCATTCCTCGCAACCACGTCGGAAAACCACAACGGCGAAGTGGCAACACCCGGCACCATCTCCTCTCCCTGGCTTGAGAACAACGCCGAAGGAAAAGCGATCGACGGAGAATTCTATTATAAAAAGCTTAATTTCAGCATAGGGAAATCGCAGGAAGGGTTCTCTCGGCAGGTAAGTCTGGAACTATGTGTGGCAAAAATCGCCGTGAGCCTGAAAATGCCGTCGGAATACCTGAGGCGCTTTGTGGTGTCGGCAAGCATCACGCTCGACGATGGCTGCACCGTCCCTGCCGCGCTCACCCCGCAGGGCCTAACGGACGGAAACGCTTCAATCACGGCTCATGACATAACAGAGACCATGTCGCTCTGCACGCTCGCTCCGGACGAACCTCTTTCCGGCTATGTGGAAGTGAAGTCGCGGCGCGACGACGGTTCGGAGTTCCTATACCGCTACCGGTTTGAATACTGTCAGGCCGAAGCCGGAAAAGTGGCTCACATAACACTGGACTACCGGCACCCGGATATAGACGACGGCACGATTGTGGTGCGCGATGGCGACTATCCGAAGTTTGACACAGACACCATGTTTCTTGCCGACGAACCGCGCGAAGTGTTCTACGACGCCTCACGCCGCTCGTTCAGAGTCAACGCCCCGCTGCAGGTATCCATCACTCCGGGCCACCGCCTCGGAATAAAATTCTTCGCTCCGGCCACGCTGAAAAACGTAACGGTGAAATGCCGGTTCAACTCCATAAGCCATGAATTTGTGGAGCTTGCCAGAATCGAGACCATATATCCCTTCATGGAGGCGGAATTCGATATTCCGGTGGTGAAGCGTGAATGCACATTCGTCACCACCGCCGGCCGACGCATCCGTGTACCGGTGCAGTCGGCACTCTCCGCCTCCGACGTGACCCTGCGCATCGAGACCGACGATCCCTTCATGGCAAAAATCGCCGAAATAGACAGCCGGTGGTATATACGCTTCTCACCCTACGGCGCCGACAACGGCCACGCTTACTGGCGCCATATGGATCCGCTCCTGTGCCGTCACGGAGTTGCGCTTGCCCTCAACATGGCCTATATGTTCTCATCGGATTACTTCAACACCGCGCTTGAGGAATACGACGGCATACTGCTGGACAACGGCCATAATCCCATAAATCTTGACGCGCTCCGCACCCGCATACGCAACCACGGCGGACTGGTGCTCGGGCGCGTGGTGGGAGTGGGAGGCCTCGGAGGCGGCTCAACCTACGGTCTGGCCGATTATTGCTATAAAGGTGTGTATTTCGACGCCACGCCGGCAGGCAGCAATCCGCACAACTATGCACGCCAGGCAATGTTTCACGAGTATGGCCACTGTCTGGGCTACAGCCACTCCAGCAATATGACCTACGGTGACAAATGGACGGTTCTGTGCGCCAAAGTGTTTGTGGAAATGGGCACGGCCGGAATGCTGCCGGTAAATTCGCGCCTTGAAGTGGAATCACTGCCTTACTGACCCGGCGCAGAATTTTTTTTGTGAAGTTTTCTCATTGTCTGCAACTTTTCGGTCGCGGATTCCGTCAAAGAGATGAAAGCATCCTCAGAGAATGTATAAATGAGAAAATATCAACAATAAAAAAACAGATAAACATGAAACTTTTTCACCGTATCATTCCGTTTCTGGCAGCATTGCCTCTTCTGGCTGCCGCATGGTCATGTAACCGCCACTCCGACGATTCCGAACAGCATCGCGAGATAGCCCAGCTCAAGGAGGAGCTGAAAAGCCAGCTCTCTGAAATCAATTCCGACTCGCTCGCCTCACGTACCGTGTGGATCGCACCGGAAGTAAAGGTATCGTCCGGCGACGACCTTATGGATGAAGACTCATGGCCTTTCATCGTGGGAATTGTAGGCATAATATTCGGCTGCGCCGTTCCCGTGGCGATAGTGGCAGTGATAATGTCGTCGATCAATACCCGCCGTCGCTACGAGATGCGGGTGGTGGAAATGGCCATAAGCCGCAATTATCCCCTTCCGGACGATTTCTACAGAAGCGTTTCGAACGACCGCAGACTCTACCGGGCTATAATATGGATAGGCATAGGCATAGGCTGCTGGGCCATGGCTATTTTTTCCGACAATGAAGATATGGCATGGATAGGCGTATTCCCGTTCTTCATAGGTCTTGCCAACCTGGCACTCTTCCTTATCCGGCGCCACGATGAAAAGAAGAATGAACAGTCTGCGGCCGCAGAAGAGGAAGCTGAGTTAAGGCGGACCCATAATCCCTATGAAACCACCGCACCGGAAAGTAACCGTTTCAGCTCTCCCGCCCCCACAGGCGCAGATGAACCTACCGACTATCCCACCAACCAGAGATAAAAAATGCTCAGTAAGCTTGAAGAGCTGAAACTGATAACCCTATGCGTGACACTCGACGACCACCGCGCCTTCGCGCGGCTGGTCGACGAGTATAGTCCGGGGCTGCACGGTTTCATCTACAACCTCACTCTCGGCGATGCGGCGCTGACCGACGACATAGCTCAGGAGACATTCCTGAAAGCCTATTCGGAACTGCGTTCGTTCAGGGGAGTGTCAAGGTTCAGGACATGGCTCTACCGGATAGCTTTCAACGAGTTTACCGACCAGATGCGCCGACGTACCCCGACTGACGACATAGCCAGCTATGCCGACAAAATAGAATCGGGAGCCACAGCCGACCGCTCATGGCAGCTCAGCCACGACCTGGCAGAAGCAATGGCCTCACTCTCGGAAACAGAGCGCACAATAGTGCTGCTTTTCTACTATGAGGACCGGCCGATCAAAGAAATAGTGAAAATAACGGGACTTGCCGAAGGAACGGTAAAATCGCACCTTTCGAGAGCAAAGACAAAAATGGCAAAGACAATAAACGAATATAGAAATGACACGGAATAAATTCTCCTCTCCCTCCGACGACGCTCTCCGCGAGCTGCTTCACTCCCGGCTTCCGGGCCATGTACCCTCCCCGTGGTTCACACGCAAGGTGCTCAACCGTCTTCCACAGCGCCGGTATGCCGCAGCCGCAATAATAGAATATGCGCTATACGTGGCCGGAATCATCACCGCGGGATATTTCAGCGTGGAGTTCGTGGCCGAGAAGACCGCGCCCGGTTCAGTGGTGACTGTGGGCGACCTCAGTATCTTCGCGACGCTGGTGGGAGTGACCGGCGTGCTCCTCACCATGTTCATCACCTCACTCATATCTCCCGAGGAGACAGTGTGATCAGTTGATGATAATGCCCGAGTCGAGCGGCGATTTTTTCTTCCGGCCTATCACAGTATAGGCGCGCGCGAACTGACGTATGATCTGAATCGTTGACTTACGGGGGCCGCAGCGGAGGCTGCGGTCTCCGTCATTGTTACCCCGGGTTTCCGGCAGGGATTGTGATGCGGATATTTTAGCCATAGGCATTCGGTTGATGCTTGGTTGCTGGAGGTGGCGGACTCTCCGCGGCCTCACTATTAAAACGCCATTTTTCCGCATTTATTACTGATGTAAATATCTTTTCACAAGAAAAACCTGGATTGCCAACCGATGTGAACCTAATAGCCGTTATTGTGCGATTATAGTTAAATAATTCAAGTTTCGCAAGTTCAACTTGCTGATTTCAGATTATAAAATTGAGCGATATGAGCCATCTCTTCAGACTGGTT
>VSPV01000167.1 GCA_009775605.1 Paramuribaculum sp. | reverse complement strand
CCCCCCCCCCCCCCCCCCCCATATTTTTCCACCACGCCCCCCCCATACGCGATCGGAGTCCGTCTCGTGGTCCCGGAGTTGTCTCTACCCGCGTAGGGGGTGGGGTAGCCGATCTGGTCGGAGATGCTCTGGCAGATGGACTCCACCTCGTCGGTGTCGATAAACGCGCACTGCACGCGGTTGAGCTTGCCGCCTATGCTTATGAGCATGTCGCCGCGGCCTATGAGCTGTTCGGCTCCGGTGCGTCCGAGGATTGTGCGTGAGTCCTCGGGCTGGCTCACGGCGAACGCCATGCGCGCGGGGAAGTTGGCCTTGATTACACCGGTGATTACGTCGACCGACGGGCGCTGTGTGGCAAGAATCATGTGTATGCCCACGGCGCGCGCCTTGGCGGCTATACGCGATACGGGCGTCTCGATTTCCTTGCCCACGGTCAGCATGAGGTCGCCGAACTCGTCGATTATCACCACGATGTAGGGCATGAACCGGTGGCCTTCGGCCGGACTGAGGGAGCGCTCTATGAATTTGGCGTTGTATTCCACTATGTTGCGCTTCTGGGCTTTTTTCAGAAGCAGATAGCGGTTTTCCATTTCCTGCACGAGGGAGTTGAGGGTGCCCACCACGCGCGAAGGCTCAGTGATGATGGGGTCTTCCTCGTCGGGGAGCATGGCCAGATAGTGGTTGCGTATGCAGCTGTAGAGGCTGAATTCAACCTGCTTGGGGTCTATGAGCACGAATTTCAGCTCCGAAGGGTGCATCTTGTAGAGCAGCGACGCTATGATGCAGTTAAGGCCCACCGATTTACCCATGCCGGTGGCTCCGGCCACCAGCAGGTGGGGCGTCTTGGCGAGGTCGGCCACGTATACCTCGTTGGTGATGGTGGTGCCCATCGCCATGGGAAGGTGTGCGGTGGAGTTCACGTAGGTGTCGCTCGACAGTATCTCGCGAATGCCTATTATCTGAGGCTCGCGGTTTGGCACTTCCATACCTATGGTGCCTTTGCCGGGAATAGGGGCTATGATACGGATGCCGAGTGCCTGGAGGCTCATGGCCATGTCGTCGCCGAGTTTTTTGATTTTGGCGATTCTGACGCCCGGTGCGGGCACAATTTCATAGAGAGTGATGGTGGCGCCGACGGTGGCTTCAATATGGGCTATCTCTATGCCGTAGCTCTGCAGCGCGCGCGTTATGCGCTCCTTGTTCTCTTCCTGCTCGGCTATGTCCACGCGGTTTTCCTTGTGCTCGTAGACTCTCAGAAGGTCGAGTTCGGGCATGCGGAAGCGCGACAGGTCTTCATGCGGGTCGTAGGGCGTGCCTATGGAGTGGGAACGCTCCTCGGGATAGTTGTCATCGCTTTCATGACCGGGAATTTCGGGCGGAATTATAGGCCCGGCGAGGGCAGCGAGGTCGGCAAGTGGGTCGGCTATGGGCTCTTTGTCGGTTTCTGCGGCTTCCGGGTCTGGCATTTCGGTAAGTTCGGCCTCGAAGTCTGTGACCGGCCCGTCGAATTCGGCAACGGTTTCGTTGGTGGGCTCGTGGAAGGGGGCGGAGACTTCAGCGCCTGGACTTGTCGGAGCGGACGGCGTTTCTATCGAAGATAAAACAGAAGATGCGGCGGATTCATCCCCGGCAGACTGCGCCGCCGCGCGCGGGGGGAGGGGATCGGAGGTTATCTCGGCGAATGTGGGCGCGGGATTGAGATTTTGCCCGGGAATGTCATCGGAAATAAAAGAGGGAGATGCGGGGGCGCTTGGCTCGTCAGGAGCAACAGGGTCGGGACCTGCGGTCGTGTTCAGCTCCGAGGTGGCCGCTGCGATTCTTTCAGCAGCCTTTGCCTTCCGCTCGGCGGCTTCAGCCTCACGCTCGGCGGCATCGGCCGCTGCCTGAGCTTCAGCTGCGGCTCTTTCGGCCTCCCTGAGCTTCTCGGCGCGGAGCTGCGCTTCAATGGCGGCCTGATGGCGTGCGGCCATCACGGCGCGATAGCGCTTGATCCAGCGCCCTATGGTGCGTATCACCTTTGCGAGGAAATCATAGAAAATCACACAGAGCACAGCTACCAGGAAGATGCTGACCCCTATCGCTGCCCAGTAGCCTCCCAGAGTTGTGAGAAAGTCGTTCACGTAATATCCGAAATATCCTCCCCAGTAGGTGAGCGAATCGGTGAGATAGGCGGCAAGACCTACTATAATGGAAACGCAGACGGCAGAAGTGATGCAGTTGAACGTAAGTTTCCAGAAGTTGAATCTGTGGAACCCGATAAGCGACACTCCGAGCGCTCCGAGGTAGTAAATCAGCACGAATATTCCCATTCCTATCCAGCGAGTGAACAGCAGATGAGCCACGAAAGCGCCGAACGGTCCGCAGGTGTTGGCGATATGGGAGTCGGAAGCAGTTACTTCGGCCAGGGATTTGTTTGCCACCACGCTCTCGTCGGCCACACCGTTTGTGAGGCTTGAGACCATGGTGATGAGAAGGTAGGCGGCGACAAGAATGAACAAAACCCCAATCAAGGCGCCGACGCGGAATGACGATGCCCAGGGCTTGCTATCCGTTTTTTGTTTTTTCTCTTTTTTTGGGGCGCGCGCGGGTTCCGGTGCTGCTTTGGGCTGCGGCGAAGGCTCCGGGCGCGCTGCGGCTTTAGTCTGGCGGCGTGGCTCGGCCGGACGCGGTTCGGGTTCGGCCGGCGCAGGGGTTATGGGTGTGGATGTTGATTTGCCGTTGAGAAGGTCGGCATCGAAATTATCTGATTCAAATGAAACCATTGAGGTCGGTGTAGTGATTGGGTAATTCGGGGAGAGATTCCGGTGCGGAATCAGAGATGCCGCAATTCGCTGATGCGTGCGGCGGGATCCGGGTCGGAGAACACGTAGTTGCCGGCCACGAGAATGTCGGCTCCGCGCTCCACGCATGCCTTACCGGTGGTGGCGTTGATGCCGCCGTCAATCTGGATGAGGGCCTTGGAGCCTGTCTCGTCGAGCAGGCGGCGCAGACGCGTGATTTTGTCGAGCGTGCCGGGAATAAACTGCTGGGCTGCGAAGCCGGGGTTGACGGACATAAGAAGCACCATGTCGAGGTCGGCCGCGATATCCTCCAGAAGAACCACCGGAGAAGAGGGGTTGAGCGTGACGGCCGCTTTCATTCCGGCCTGGCGTATGTTCTGGACCACGCGGTTGAGGTGGTTGCAGGTCTCGATATGCACATTCATTATATCCACTCCGCAGTCGCGGAACTGGCTTACATAGCGCCCCGGATCTTCAATCATCAGGTGGGCGTCGAGCGTCTTGCGGGCGTAACGCGCCACAGCCTTGATTACCGGGAATCCAAACGAGATGTTGGGCACGAAAATGCCGTCCATCACGTCGAGGTGGATCATTTCGGCTTCCGACTCGTTGAGCATCTCTATGTCGCGCCTGAGGTTGGCGAAATCGGCTGAAAGGATTGATGGGGAAACTACAGTCATGTGGATGAATAAATATGTTGAACCGTGTGGAATGAGAAATGACAGAAGGATGAAAATGCGCCGGAGTGCTCCGGCGTCAGGCTTGCGGCTTGCGGCGCGGACGAAGGAGGTTGTAAATAATCACTCCGAGGCACACAACGCCGATGGCCAGACCGGCCCAGGTGAGATAGTCGTTGTATTTCTCCACCTGAATGAAAAGCTGGTCAAGAGGCACAGTGCGTCCGAGCCACCATCCGAGCACGGCGAGGATGCCGTTCCAGATGCCAGCTCCGAGAGCTGTGAATATGCAGAACACGCCCAGATTCATGCGGGCGAGGCCGGCGGGAATCGAAATAAGCTGGCGCACGGCCGGGATAAGGCGGCCTATGAACGTTGACACGGCACCGTGGGAGTCGAAATATTTCTCGGCGTTCTCGACTTTCTCGCGGTTGATGAGCAGGGCGTGGCCCAGACGCGAATCGGCAAAGCTGTATACCAGTGGACGCCCGATCCAGAGCGAGAGGAAATAGTTGATGAGAGCTCCGCAAAGGGCGCCGGCCGTAGCCACCAGAACCACTGCAAACACATTCATGTCGCCTTTGGTGCAGGCAAGATACGCTGCCGGAGGAACAACCACTTCGGAAGGGAAGGGGATGAACGAACTCTCAACGGTCATGAGCACGAAAATGAGCAGGTAGCTCGCGTTGTCAACCACCCACTGGAAA
>VSPV01000166.1 GCA_009775605.1 Paramuribaculum sp. | reverse complement strand
TTTATTGCACCAAGCAAGAAAATATTTCTATGCATATGCGAAATATTTATGCTGATAGAGAACTTAATGAAAATCGAACTTATAAGAAATTCTTATCAGTTCGGCAGGAAGGTAATCGTCAGGTAAAACGAAACATCGACCACTATAATCTTGATATGATAATCGCCCTTGGCTATCGCGTTCAATCTCAAGTCGCTACCCGTTTTCGTCGGTGGGCGACTCAACGGCTTCACGAGTATATCCAGAAAGGGTTTGCCATGGATGACGAGCGGTTGAAGCAGGGCGGCAACCGTTATTTCCGTGAGTTGCTACAACGCATCAGGGATATCCGCAGCAGCGAGCGAAACTTTTACCAACAGGTCACGGACATCTACGCTACTGCCACGGACTATGACCCGCGAGATAAAATGACAAAAATGTTTTTCGCCACGGTGCATAACAAACTCCACTATGCTGTCCATGAGAATACGGCAGCGGAAATTATCTACAACCGTGTGGATAATGAAAAGCCGTTTGTGGGCATGACAAACTTTAAGGGCAACTATGTGACGAAGGATGATGTAAAGATAGCCAAAAACTATTGGTCGGAGATTGAACTTAAACGCTTAAACTTGCTTGTCTCGGGCTTTCTGGATTTTGCAGAGTTCCAGGCATTGGAAATGAATCCAATGACAATGAGAGATTGGATAGAAGCATTAGATAACCAGATTATTGCTCATAAGCGAAAGGTCCTGACAGGCTCTGGAAATGTCACGCATCAACAGGCAATCGAGAAAGCCGAAAAGGAGTTCGATATTTATCGCAAACGTGAAATGGCCCTTTGGGAAAGTGATTTTGACAGAGAAATCAAGAAATTAAAAGACCGGAATACCTCAGACTGATTCTTTATTATCGCTACAAGGGTATTTGCCCTGACAGCGACGAATAAATCAAGGCTATATATATTATGGGAAACCTGCAAAATTTTCCCAATTTACGCCAACAAAAAAGCCGCACCCGAAGGCACAGCAAATAGAATATATTTTTGTTATACTTAGTCGGTTGCTTTATCTATACAGTTGGCATACGCCTCAAGCTTGGAGGCAATATCCCTGAAAGCTGCAGAAAGCTGCTTGTATTCTTCGGGTGTAAACTTTCTTTCCTTACCGTCCACACTATTACCGTGAAGCTTCTGAGCGAACCAACTCTGCGATTTACCAAAATATCTTTTGGCGAGTCTGGAGAAGTTTATCAAACCGTCGAGCTCGATGAAGGAGGCCCAGACCGCTTCGGATTTTACCGTCACCTGTTCCTGGCGCCGGAAAGCCGGATTGCAGAATTGCTCAAATGTCATTTTATTTTCCATGATTTATTTCGTAATTTAGCCCCCATCTGTCACCTGTGGGCTTTGGTTTAATCTTTTTCGTTCATAAGATTGAACAATAAACCTCTGATTTCATTGACTATTGGTTGATTTTTCTTTGTTTCGATTAGTGCCGTTAGGTCGAGGATTCGGAAAATCAACCATTTTTTCTGTTCATCTCATTCTTACACCTCCTTCTTTTTGATTTTGTTTACATTACAAATGTAGTAATAAATTCATTACCAACAATATATAAAACTACTTTTTGGTGTTTTTATTACCGACTCACGCCAACAAAAAAGCCCGAATACCATTGTGGGCAATCGGGCCGGAACACTGAGTTCCCTGCAAACGCTGTCAGACGAAGATTTTATTCTTATTGCAGGTCGTCAGCTATCTCCTGGAGTTCGATAGAGATTGTATAAAGTGCATTTCTCAAAGTCTCTATCTCAGCGGGTGTAAAATTGGCAGGAGAGCCGTTTTTAACATGATTGTTGAGCTTTTGGGAAAACCAGCTTTTTGATTTTCCAAAAAATCTTTCCGAGATATAGGATGCATTAAGCACCCGCATTATATCGCCACCTTTCAAATCCTCTATTTTAGAGAGAATAGGGCTATCTTTATGTCTTTGGTTAAATTCGGATTGTGTCATTATAATTTGGGAATTAATCTCCTCTCGAAGAGAGGAAGAGTGGCAATTCTGGTTAATGTTCTTTGGGTATTTTCATTAACTGCTCTCTGATTTCTCGTTTGCGCCATTTTTAAGACCTCTGTTTCTGATTCAGTGGAGATAAGCATGTCTACCAGGACTATGACCTTCTTTTCAAATTCTTCGTCTGACATTCGGAATTGTTTTAAGTTGTGTACATTATGGCTTTACAAATATAGTAAACTTTTGTTTACCGACAAATTATTTCGGCTTCATTTTCTTTCACATTTACCTGCCCAATATTCTGTGGATAGGAAGGAGTATTGGAGCACCAACCGCCATATTTAACTTTATTTTGATGGGAAGTGCAGGATAGTTGCACATATGGGGAGGTATTTTTGCCGTACAATCAATGATATAGCCGCTCGGCATAATTTCTAAATTCTCTTTCCCATGACAACCATCGCAA
Organism: Paramuribaculum sp.; assembly: GCA_009775605.1. Lineage (GTDB taxonomy): Bacteria > Bacteroidota > Bacteroidia > Bacteroidales > Muribaculaceae > Paramuribaculum. The sequence goes on along the minus strand of VSPV01000166.1, from coordinate 1,801 downwards.
AATCCGATCTGATTTTCGCCACACTCTCGCTCCACGGCTCTACCGTGGCATCGATGCAGATGAGTGGCGTGAGCACACTCCCTGAAATTATCCGCACAATCCGGTCGTCGGTCGACTCCCTCTCGGGCATGGCCACTCTGTCGCTACGCAACGGCAGCCAGGGCTGGAGTTCCACCCATAGGCTACTATTCTCAGCAGCCGTCTGAGGGCATACTTAGGGATTCAGCAGGTCGGGGTTGAAAAACGCCTCGATATCACGCGCCTGCTCCAGAGCCTTCGACGCCGGTCCTTCAGGATCTATTTCCGCCGAGGCGGCATAATCATTCATGGCAGAGCTGCGGCGCCCAAGCCGCCACCACAGTTTGCCACGCATAAACCGAGCCTGCGCATTCTGCGGATGCTCTGCCACAAACCGGTCGAGCGCCTCCATGGCCTCACCGGTTTTGTTTTTCCTTATCAGTCCTTCGATTTCTTCTATAGTCATTTTCCTACTTTTTTACCTTTCAGAACGTTCTAAATAAAACGGCGGTTCCGCTGCCTCGATTTATCACCCTGCAAAGATAGCAAAGAATGAAGAAAATCCTCCATCTCGCCAGACCCGCAATAATTCTCTCGGCAATAATTGTAAGCATTACCCATGTCGACGCCCGCACGCCCGTCCCCGTCAGCAACCACACATGGGAGGAATGCACCGGCAGCGCGCTCCCCTATCCGGCGCCGGATATCACGCCATCCTATCCCGACTCCCTGCAACCGGTGATGATAAACCACATAGGGCGTCACGGCGCACGCTTCGCGGCATCGCCCAAATCGGTATCGGTAATCGCGCGTGCGCTCGACACCGCCGACAGCCTCGGCACCATCACCCCCGCCGGCATGGAGCTGCGCGAGATTGCAGCGCAGGTCGTAAACCACACCGACGGCCGCTGGGGTCAGCTCGACTCTCTCGGCCGCGCCGAGCAGCGTGAAATAGCCGCGCGCATGTACCGGCTCTTTCCGCAGCCCTTCAAAGACGGAAAAGTGACCGCACTCAGCTCATACGTACCTCGATGTCGTGCAAGCATGTATGCCTTCGTCCATGAACTTGCCTTGCTTAATCCCCGGCTGGATATCTCGGCCGACGCCGGTCCGGAATTCACGCCGCTCATGCGGTTCTTCAAAACCGACACCGCCTATCTCGCTTTTCGCGAAAGCCACGAACTGAAACACACCTTTAAGAAATACGCCGAAACGGCCCTTACCATAGCGCCGCTCGAAAGGGTGCTCGGCGCAGGATTCCCGTTTCCGGCCGATAAATCCGAACTCATGGCCCTCGCCATTGCGGAATATCAGCTCCTTGCAGGTCTGTCGGCCATCAGCCTTCCGTCGCCAGACATATCACAATACTTCACCCCGGAGGAATTCAACCGCATATGGTCCATATTCAACATGCGCCAGTATCTACGCTATTCCCGCTCAATACTTGGCGACACTCCCGCACTGGCCGCATCGGCGCTGCTGGCCGACATAATAGCAACCACCGACAGCTACGTCTATCACGGCGCAGGCGCCCCGGTACAGCTCCGCTTCGGCCATGCCGAGACCCTCATGCCCTTCCTCTCCATTCTGGAAATAGCTCCGGCACACTTCATCTCTCCCAATCTTGATGAAGTAGCCACCCGATGGCTCGACTTCCGCCTTGTGCCAATGGCTGCCAACGTACGCTTCATAGTGTTCCGCGCGCCCTCCGGCCGCCACTATCTGCGCTTCGACCTCAACGAATGTCCCCTCCCCCTCATTCCCGGCAACCCCGCCATCTACC
>VSPV01000165.1 GCA_009775605.1 Paramuribaculum sp. | reverse complement strand
TAAAGAGAATCTGTAATATGGGAAAAGTAAAAATTAAAAGAAAGAGTACGCTCATCGACATGACCGCGATGAGCGACGTGACCGTTCTTTTGCTTACTTTCTTCATGTTGACTTCGACCTTCCTCCAGAAGGAGCCGGTTACCGTAATGACCCCGTCGTCTGTTTCGGAAATCAAGGTTCCTACCGCCAACCTCGCCTCAGTGCTGGTTAGCCCCGAAGGAAAGGTGTTTATATCGGTTGCAGGTGAAGCCGATCCCAACGTAGCCGACGGCGAATGGGCCACCGAGCCTATCCGTAAGGAAATTCTCCGCAAGGCTGTGTCGGAATACAATCGTCTCCACCCCAGCAAGAAAGTAGAACTCACTGACAAAGACGTGGAAACTTTCTCCAAGCTCAATATGTTTGGCGTTCCTTTCCAGGCTCTTCCCCAGTTCTTAAGAATGTCACAGACTGAACAGGACAAGGTTATCAGCGATATGACCCGTGCCGACGTAGGCATTCCTATCGATGACAACAAGGACCTCGAGAAGCCCAACGAATTCCAGATATGGATGCGCGCCATCTATTCATCCGGTAACGATAACCTCCAGTCAATGATGAAAAAAGGCGAAGGTATCGCAGTGAAGGCTGACAAAGGCACTCCCTACAGCACCGTTCACCATGTACTCGACAATCTTCAGACCCTGAAGATGAACCGCTTCAGTTTAATGACTGCACTCAAAACAGAGAACGACTAATTATGGCACAGATAGAACAATCCGACAAGGGCAAAAAGAAAAAAGGCGCCCAGAAAAAGATGGCTATCCACGTGGACTTCACTCCTATGGTGGATATGAACATGCTTCTGATTACGTTCTTCATGCTTTGTACCACCATGATTAAGTCGCAGACTCTGCAGATCGCCCTCCCTACCAACGAGAAGGTTGAGCAGCAGGACATGAACAAAGCTAAACAGTCAGAGGCTATCACCCTCATCGTCGACACCCAGCGTGACGAAAATGGCAACATCAAGAAAGACGATGAAGGCAAACCAATGAATATTGTGTATTTCTTCGAAGGACAGCCCCAGATCGTTGACGATAACAACGACGGCATCGCTGAGAACTCCAACCTCGCCAAAGAGGTGTTCCTCGGCAACGACGGCTCAGTCCAGAGAGGTATCCGCAAGATACTCCACGACCGCAACAAGCAGGTGCTCGCTAAAATCGACGACCTCAAGGTTAAATGGCGCGCCAAGGAGCTTTCGCCCAACAAAGATAAGAACGACAGTATCTATCAGGCAATGGCGAAGGAAATCCGCAACGACTCCACTCTTACCCGTCCTGTTGTCGTTATCAAGGCAACCCCCGGTGCTTCCTGGGAAAGCCTGATCAGCGCACTTGATGAAATGCAGATCAACCAGATCTCACGCTATCAGATTGATAACATAAATCATACTGATTCCATGATGATTGAGGCTTATAACCGCACTCACTGATTTTTGATGTAAGAGATATTAACCGTAAAAACCAGAAGAAAAATGGCAAAAGATGTAGATCTTTCATCAAAAGAATGGCGCGACCTTGTCTTTGAAGGCAAGAACAAAGAATTCGGTGCTTACAAGCTCCGTCAGGCGTCGAATGGCCGCCACAACAAGGCCATGATCGCTGTGGTTATCCTCATCGCACTCCTTTTTGCTTTGGCATTCCTCGTAAACACCGTGATCAAATCGGTGGAAGCACGTCCCGAAGACCAGGCCGAGCAGGCAATGGTTGAAATGGTGACCGAAGCTCCCGAAGAGGAGGCTGAAGAAGAAGAGCCCCAGCGTATCGAAGAGCAGAAACCCGAAGTTCTCAAGGAAGAACTCCTCAACACTGTGAAACTTACTGAGATTGCCATCGTGGAAGATGAGCAGGTTCAGGAAGATATCAAGAGCCAGGATGAAATCAAGGAAACCGACACCGCTATCGGTAAGGTTAACGAGGATCGTGGTGTTGACGATATCATCAATGCACAGGAACACAAAGAGGTAGTTGTCGTTGAGGAAAAAGCTCCGGAACCCCCTGCCGACCACGTATTCGAGTCAGTTGAACAGGATCCTCAGTTCCCCGGTGGACAGACCGCCCTCCTCAAGTGGGTTGCCGACCACCTTCGCTATCCGAGCGTAGCTCAGGAAAACGGCGTTCAGGGACGCGTGGTAGTTCAGTTCGTTGTAACCAAGACCGGTTCAATCGGTGAGGTTCGCGTAGCTCGTTCAAAGGACCCCGACCTCGACAAAGAAGCTGTTCGAGTTGTTAAGTCTCTGCCGAAGTTCACCCCCGGCAAGATGAACGGACACGCAGTGAACGTTTGGTTCACACTGCCCGTAACCTTCAAACTCGAAGGTCTCTAATCAGTCCGCTCCATTCTTGGGGATAACCTCCCCGGATGAAGAAAATAGCAAGAAGAATCCTCCGCCTCGGCGGGGGATTCTTCGCTTTAAACCGACGGGAAAAGACCTTACGGACAATACAGACTTTACGGACCTTAGGGACTTTACGGACTTTACGGACACTACTGACTCTAAGGACTCTAAGGACAATCCCGAGCTTTACTAACACTCAGAGTTTTCGGAGGCTTCAGAATCTTCGGGGCTTTCCGAAGATTCGGTGGGGTCGGTTGAGTCCGTAAAGTCTGTAAGGTCTGTGAGGTCTGTAAAGTCGGTAGAGTCGGTGGGTGCCGGGGCGTCAGTGAGGCCGGTTGCTTTTGCGGTGGGGGACTGGTCGCATCCCGTTTGGCGGTGCCGGGGCTATTTGCTAATTTTGCGGCGAAGTTTGGCTGGAAGAGGGTATTGAGATGCTGTTAAATGTAGGGCTGCTCCATGGAGCAGCCGCCTGAAATATTCTGGTTGTCAGCGGATGCACGAGCGTGCATCCCTACAATTTGGGCGAAAATTAGCTTCCCCCTTCCATATCTCTGCCACTCACAGGAAATAATGAACAACGAAGAATATAATTATTTTACCACCCCGGAGGGGCTGCGGTGTGTGCACCGACACAGGCCAGGAGCTTCCGTGGAATATTGCGGTGTTGCCGTGAATGCGGGCAGCCGCGACGAGGGCAAAGCTGAGGAAGGCCTCGCTCACTTTGTGGAGCATACCATATTCAAGGGCACTGAGCGACGACGCTCTGTCCATATAATAAACCGTATGGAGTCGTGCGGGGGCGAACTCAATGCTTTCACCACGAAGGAATCTACCGTTGTCTATTCGATTTTTCCGGCGGGAAATCTCGACCGTGCGAGCGACCTGATAGCCGATCTGGTGATGAATTCGCGGTTTCCGGCTGAGGAAATCGACCGCGAACGTGAGGTTGTGCTCGACGAGGTGGCATCGTATCTCGACATGCCCTCCGAAGCCGTCTATGATGATTTCGAGGATCTGCTGTTTGCCGGTTCGGCGCTCGGCCACAATATACTCGGCACCCGCGAGACCGTCCGTTCGTTCACCCCTGAGGTGTGCCGCGGCTTCCTTTCGCGCTTCTATACCGCGCCGAATATGGTTTTCTTCTATCTTGGCCCCGCGGATGTGGAAAAAGTAAGGCGTATAGTCAGTCGCCGTTTTGCCTCCCTGTCAGTAAATGCCCCGGCCCTGAATCGTGTAGCTCCGGCAGAAGTGCCGGTGTTCGAGCAGGTGAGGACGCTTGAGGGAGGGCATCAGGCCCACACGGTAGCTGGCTGCCGCCTCCCTGGGCTGCATTCGGAGCTGAATCCGGCCATTCAGATGCTGGTGAACCATATAGGAGGCCCGGGAATGAATTCGCTGCTTAATGTGCAGCTTCGCGAGAAACGCGGCCTGGTCTATTCCGTCGAGGCGTCGTCGGCGCGGTTCACCGATTGTGGAATGCTCACCATCTATATGGGCTGTGACCGCGAGGACCTCAGCCGCTGCCGCCGGATTGTGGAGACGACCATGCGGCGCGTGGCCGAAAACGGCGTTACTCCGGCCCGGCTTTCGGCAATGAAGCGGCAATATCTCGGTCAGCTGGCTGTGGCGGGCGACAATTGCGAAAATCTTGCCATAGGGATGGGGCGCCGTATCCTCCATTTTCCCACAGTGCTGACCGACGCCCGCGTGCGCGAGCTTGTGGAGGAGATAACTCCCGACGACATCGCGCAGGCTGCCGCGCTTATGTCGCCCGAGCGCCTTTCGTGGCTTACACTCTGCTGAAAATGCCCGAATCTTTTGCAGGAGCCGTGTAAAAGTGCTAATTTCGTAACCTGTGAGGACTACGGGTGTCCGCGCGCCGCTAAACCGTATCCGTAATATGAAGATAGGAG
>VSPV01000164.1 GCA_009775605.1 Paramuribaculum sp. | reverse complement strand
CTCAAAAATTAAACGAAAACATAGGTGTTGCATTTATAACTTGAATCCACCTTTTAATTCAACCAACGGGTAAATAATATCAAACACTGATAGCACATTGTAGCACCAAAAATGCTGTCGGAAATTAAAGATATTATCAAAAAATGCTGCTTGCGTTATCTCAGCGCACCAAAACTCTGCCGCTGTTGAAAACTTCAGATAATCAATAAAAGCCCAGATGTGAGCAATAATCAAGGCTGAAATTATTATAATGCCTACTGTCTTCTGCCACTTTTTCATAAGGTATCGGAATTTGGAACTGAATATAGTTGTCACCAAACGCAAAGCTACAACGAATAATCGACATTCGATGTGACAAATGTCCCATTCCTATACTCTTATGGCCTTTTTGTGTCTTTCAGTTACTGTATAACCCCCTCGATAGCCTCATCCAGCGTTTCCGAAAGCAGATGTTTGAACTGCCGTGAGTAGTGGGCATCCGTTCTCATGGCCGCGATATATTCACGCGACGGCGTCAGCACTATGTCGAGCAGTCCCGCTTTATCCCCGAGTTTCACTGTATCGGCCAGCAGTTTGGCGGCTCCACGCTGCGTAGCGTCTTTCAGCCAGTTCTCCGATCCGGTTTCGGCAGCGCGGCGCAGAGCATACATCGATATCTCTATCACATGTTCTGCCCCCGGATTCAGCGATTCAATGTCGCGTATGTACCGTCTGATTTTCGTTATTCGCGGTCTCGGATACCCGCGCCGTGAGTTGCGCAGCAGTTCCTTGTCAATAGCCGCTTTCGCTTTCTCGAGCTTCTTGTCAATATCAGGCGAGATATAGAATTCCAGATATTCCTTCGCTTCCGGACGCGCCGAATAGAGGTCGAGAACAAGTTCGGCAATTTGCTCGGCATTCATTTTCGTGAGTTCTTTCTTAAGCTGGGTCTTCGACATAATCAGGAATTAAACATAATCAGGAATTAAAAACCGGATGACTGTATATATTTAACAATCATCCGGTTCGTTAGTTTGTAATTTGGTTATTTCACTGCAGTGCTGTCGGCTTTTGCCTCGTTGCTTTCGGGCTGCGGTTTCAGCCAGCGGTCAAGCCAGCGGAAGAATACGCGCTGCCACATCACGGCGTTCTGCGGTTTAAGAATCCAATGGTTCTCGTCGGGGAAGATCAGCATCTCGGCCGGAACTCCGCGGAGGCGGGCGGCGTTGAAAGCCATCATGCCCTGCGAGGCGAGAATGCGGAAGTCATATTCGCCATGCGAGATGAGGATGGGGGTGTCCCATTTGTCCACGAAGCGGTGAGGCGACGTTGCGAATGTGCGCTGTGCCACTGCATTGTCCTTGTCCCAGAACGGGCCTCCGAGGTCCCAGTTGGCAAACCACATTTCCTCGGTCTCCAGATACTGTGTCTCGAGGTTGAATATGCCTGCGTGGGCAATGAATGCGGCGAAGCGGCCTTCGTGATGGCCGGCCAGCCAGTAAACGGAGAAGCCGCCGTAGCTTGCGCCTACGGCTCCTATGCGGGCAGCGTCCACATACGGCTCTTTCTTCATCTCATCCACGGCGCTGAAGTAGTCGCGCATGTTCTGGCCTCCGTAGTCGCCTGAAATCTGTGCGTTCCATTCGGTGCCGAATCCCGGCAGACCGCGGCGGTTGGGAGCTATGACAATGTAGCCGTTGGCAGCCATGAGGGCGAGGTTCCAGCGGGTGCTCCAGAACTGGCTTACAGCCGACTGCGGACCGCCCTGGCAATACAATATGGCCGGATATTTCTTCGAAGGATCGAATTTCGGGGGATAAAGCACCCAGGTTGTCATCTCTTTGCCGTCGGTTGTGGGGATGAGTTTTTTCTCAACCTTAGGCATGTCGAGCTCGGCAAGGAGTTCGGTGTTCACAGAGGTGATCTGTTTTACTTCCCCCTTGTTCACGCTCACGATTTCGTTGGGAGCTATCATGGAGTGACGCATTGAAAGCACGGTGCCGTCGGCGAGAGGGCAGAGGCTCTGGTAGTCGCACTGGCCTTCGCCCACCACGCTCACAGTGCGGTCAAGCGTGATGTTGAACACCGGTTTCACGCCGTCCTTAGGTGCGATGAAGTAGAGCGATTTTCCGTCCGCAGCCCATGCTATCTCATCCACGCTGTAATCCCAGTCGGCTGTCAGGTCGGTTTTCTGGCCCGAAGCCATGTCGAGTGTGAAGATGCGGTTCTTGTCGCTTTCATATCCGTCGTGCTCCATCGAGAGCCAGGCGAGGGTGTTGCCGTCGGGTGAGAATACGGGATTGGTGTCGTATCCCATCATACCTTCCGTGAGGTTCTTTGTGGCGCCCGATTCAAGATTGTAGAGATAGAGGTCTGAATTGGTGGAGATGGCATATTCCATGCCGGTCTTTTTGCGCGATACATACACAACCTGTTTGCTGTCGGGTGTCCACGCCAGCGACTCTATGCCTCCGAACGGACGCATGGGAGCCTCGTAAGGTTCGTCGGCCATGATGTCCTTGACGTCGGTTACCTTGTTGCCGTCGAAGCTGCCTATGAAGGGATGGGGGATTTCAGTCACCCATTCATCCCAGTGCTTGTACATCAGGTCGTCTATCAGACGGCCGGTGGCCTTGGAAAGGTCGGGATATACATCCTGCGCTGTGCGCGAGAATTTCACTTTGCCTATCATCACCACCTTGGTTCCGTCGGGGCTGAAGAGGAAACCTTCTATGCCGCCTTCCACGTCGCTCGCGGCCTTTCGGTCCGAACCGTCGGCGTTCATCACCCAGAGCTGTGCTTTACCGTCTACGGGGGAGGTGAAGGCTATCTTTTTGCCTCCGTCTATCCACACGGCGCCGTTCTCGCTGTCGGGAGTGCGGGTAATCCGGCTCTGGTTGGAGCCGTCGGCATCCATCACGTAGAGGTCGGTGTTTTTACGGTTCTGTTCTAAGCTCTCGTAAGCTATGCCGAAGAGCACTTTGCCCTCGGCGTTCACCGACGGTGCGCTTACGCTTCCCATCGCCTCAAGTGCATCGATGGTGTACTGCCGGTCGGTGGGCTTGAAATCGGGCTTGTCGATTATGGCGGCGTTGTCGCCTCCGTTGCCCGAACTGCAGGCTGTGGCCAGTAAAGCCGTTGTCAGCATTACAATTGATTGGATTTTGTGTGACATGTTATTTAATGATTGATTTGCTTATTATCGTGATTTTCCGCAAATATACTCATTTCATCTCGGCCTTGAAAACCATATCCGCCAGTGGAGGCCTTTTCCGGAATTATTTGTTCCTCGTGTTTTTGTAGGGCGGATACAGTTTGGCAATGAGGTCGGGGCGGTGCAGCCGGTTCAGCGACCGTATGATTCCGGGCCTGTACGTCTTGTCATACCAGAAGAAATATTGGCGTTGGGCCAGTTTCTCGTCGCGTGTCCGTGCCGTATATACCTTCTCGCCTGTATAAGGATGGATTCCGGTATAATAGATTTCCGTGGCAACGGTCATCGGCGTAGGGGTGAAGTCCTGCACCTGCTCTAGATGGAAATCCATCTCTTTTGTCTCCACTGCCAGTTCCGCCATATCGGTTTCGTGGCAGCCGGGATGCGAGGAGATGAAGTAGGGGATAAGCTGCTGTTTCAGTCCGTGCACCCGGTTGGTGCGGTCGAATATTTTTTTGAACTCATGGAAGAGCGAGAACGGCGGCTTGCGCATGATTTTCAGCACGGCGTCCGAAGTATGTTCCGGGGCCACTTTCAGTCGGCCTGATACGTGGTCGGTTATGAGTTCCTCATTGTAGCGCCGGTTCACGGCGTCGATATGCGCCGAACCTGTGGGATGCATCGACAGGTCGTATCTCACGCCGCTGCCTATGAACGATTTTTTCACTCCGGGGAGCGCGTCCACGGCGTGATAAACGTCGAGCAGCCGTGAATGGTCTGTGTCGAGGTTGGGGCACGGAGTAGGGTGCAGACACGAAGGCCTGAGGCATTTCGCGCAGATCGTTCTGTCGCGTCCTCCCAGCGAGTACATGTTGGCCGAGGGGCCTCCGAGGTCGGAGATATATCCCTTGAAGTCGTCCATCATCGTCACTTTTCGCGCTTCGTTTACAATCGAAGCCTTCGACCTTGAAGCAATATGTTTGCCCTGGTGGGCCGAAATGGTGCAGAACGCACACCCTCCGAAACAGCCGCGGTGCATGTTGACCGAGTGGCGTATCATCTCATAGGCCGGAATTGTCTTTCCTTTGTAGCGGGGGTGAGGGTAGCGGGTATAGGGCAGGTCGAATGATGCGTCGATTTCTCCCGTGGTCATTGGCGGAAGCATCGGAT
>VSPV01000163.1 GCA_009775605.1 Paramuribaculum sp. | reverse complement strand
TCGTTTGCTCGGAGATGTGTATAAGATACATGTATAGTAATTGTTGTCAACCTTACTTCCGCGCGGTATTGGAAATCCAAAGAATAAAAGCATACAGAAGTATATGCCTATCAATGATGCTATGACAATTACCATTTTCGATGTTTTATTTGCACCTTGTCTTTTCATCGCTTGCCTCCTTTCTCGTTGGTTTTGGCTGAATGTACCGGAGCTGGTCTGACAGCATCATTCGGCATCATATTTTCAAGCGTACATCTGAATATGCAATTGTTATTCTGTTCTAATAAATTATCTATTGTCAAATTATCGTAAGGGAGTGTAAAGTTTAAGTAAACCGACTTCCCTGAGCTTTTGACATCATAACTCTCTTTCTCATCATCATTAACGGTAATGACGACAGTTACATAGGAAACCGATGCCTGTTCCCGCCATTTTACAAGTGCCTTGCAAAAATCAATGAATATGGAATCCGCTGCGTTATCCATGTAAATCGGTGTCGGATCTCCGCTTAATGTATCTTCTATATAATCAGCAGGGCACGACATAAAGGCATTAAACTGAAAATCATCTGTCAGAGGACTGCTTGCGCTGTATTCGACAGTAGGTTGATTGTTGTCTGTGTTGCCAGATTCTTTATTAAAATAAAATGGAGGCAACGCCGGTGCATTTTGAAATGACAACCGAAGTTTGTCGATTGAGCACCACCAATCATCAATAAAATTCTGCAACTCTCCTGTTTGTATTGCATCTTTTAACGCCTCCACAATATTGACAAGCACACCGCAATTAGAGGATTCATCTGAAGGCGACCATGTTGCCCCGATGCTGTCATTTGACGCGATAAAATAATACATCACGCCATCCGGTCCGGCAGAAAAAGTTGGCATTGCCTTTTCAACGGCAACATCGATGATTTCGGCAAGACTTTTGCCAAATACAGAATCAATGGCTACTTTTACCGCCGGAATCTCTTTGATATTCACACTATCAGGATGGGCAACTGCATGCGGCCGCTTTTCAATAAGTGTCAGACTATCACAGTTCGTTGACAGGCTAATGCCATATCTGTTAGAGAAGGACGGCAGAACGACTATCCCGCACTTGCGTTCCTGTGTGAGCAAAGAATAGCTATATTGGTCTAAAAACTCTCTGCTATCGTTTACCGGGTCAAGATGACTTTGCGCCCATAGGTTAGTGGAGAGAGCAAAGCCGCCGCACAGAATCAATATCTTATAGAGTGTTGCCATACGCAAAGCTACAACGAATAATCGACATTCGATGTGACAAATGTCCCATCAGCCTATGAAAATCAGCGCATGACGATGTTTTTTTCTTAAATATTATCACGATTGGAGATGTCGGCAGCACTTTCCACCTCACGGATGCGGTGCACTGACGGCAGAATATACCTAAATAGGAGGCAATCTCCTGAATAGAAAGATTGTGTAATTTCTCCTTAGAAATATCGCATTATAGAAACGGGGGACTCGTTACGATTTTATGTGTGAAATCGGCCGGTAAGCAATTCTCGTTTCAGGAATTCGTAATTGTATGCCGGACTCTCAATGTACATACCGGTGGCAGGCTCCGAGACTTTTCCGAAGGTCTCGGAATTATACCAGGCTGAGACGGCCTCATTTATTGAAAGCCCCTTATCCCTGATAAGCCATCCGATTATATCAGTGGATATTGCCTCAAGCAGAAATTGAAAATTCTTTTCATTAATCATAATACACGAGTCAAATAGGTTAGGGCTTTAGCATTGTGAAAGAAATATTGTGTGCTCAGTTCTCTATATTCCAGACGTTTTACCAATTCGGATATGGAAATGTAGCCATCCTGGAAAAGACGGAAAGACATGACCACAGAGTCATCGGCTATCGGCCCTATGACAATATCATAATCGTGAACTGGATGTGATTCAGCTTCATTTCGGTTCTTCATCACGAACTCAGCCCATTCTTCTGACGGTCTGTCGAAAACTTTAACCTTCAAATCCTGTGAAGCGCTTGTGAGATTGAATTCAAACTCGGTCACACATTCTTTTCCACCTGTGCGCATGCAGCGCCGAAATGCCATATTGCGGGCATGTTTCAGGTTGTCTGTCAGGTAGAACCCACATCCAAAATCCTTGAAAGGGTGACATTTGGCAAAGTCAACCTCATCAATCATCACATTGGATCCATGATAAAGCCTCATCCGATTGCTCCTCCATTACGTTTGCAAACTATGGTAACATCCTCTATCCAGTCGTTTACCGACAGTGTATGCTCTGCAGGATAGCACTGTTCAAGAAAATCTATTCCTTTGAAACGCAAAAGGTAGTTGGACGCTTCTTTTACGGTAAGGACATTGCGTTTGGCAAATTCACTGATTGCGGCGACTATGTATTCAATCACCTCCTTGCTGTGGGTCGTTTTCGGGGTGAGATTAACTGTTACCTCAGTATCAAGCGCATCAGCTACTCGGTTAATAGTGTCAAATGTAAGTCCTTTTCCGCTTTCGATTTTGGAAATAGTTGCCCGGCCCACACCGATTCGGTCTCCGACCTGAGCTTGTGTCAGGCCAAGTTCAACTCTTCTCTGTCCGAAAAGCTTACCGATTTTATCGAGCTTGTCTTTCATATAATTATTTTATGCAAATATACGGAGTGTTTCCTATATATGAAACAATTTGATTGGGAAAATTGATTGCGTCCTCTAAAATATGGTGGTATTATTATCAACTTATTTATGTGGCGCCAATAAACTCCAATATTGTATTCTCAAAAAAAGATATCTTTGTAGTGCAAAACTAACAATATGGCTTTTCTTCCGCAACATAAGGCTTCGCAATATTCTGACTTCGGAGTGTATTTGCGCAGAATCAATTCTCCGGCAAGCCCCCATGCCCCCGCAATGTATGCCCATCAGGACGATTATTACATTTTCGGGCTGGTGGAAAGCGGCACGGGGTGCGGAATTATTGACTTCAAGGAGCACAGATTCCTTCCGGGAGATATGTTTTTGATTCAACCGGGTCAGGTGCACCGTCTCGTCAGTTCGGAATCCCCGGAGGGTTGGTTGCTTTTGGTGGACAGCAGTTTTGTAGGCAGTGCGGAAAAGAGTATCTTCGACAATTTTGCCCTGTTTGCATCGTCATTCCGTATTGACCCCCAGCGCAGAACCGAACTCTTGCACATTATTTCTCTGATGGTAAGCAGAACCGACCATCTTACTGACGCTCTGGTAAAGGCTACCACAAGACGGCTTGCAGAAGTTTTCATCGGCATTGTGGCCGAGGCCGTGCGTGACATCAATCTGCAGCACACCAGGCACAGCAAACGCCAGTTGGAAATAGTGCTGGCGTTCCGGCGCCTGCTTGCCGACCATCTTGCCACGAGTCGCCAGCCGTCCTATTACGCCTCGCTGCTCAATATCTCGGCGGTTTATCTTAACGAGGTTGTGAAGGCCGTCACCGGAATGAACGTTACCGTGTATATCAAGAACGAAGTTGTGCTTCAGGCCAAACGGTTGCTCGTTCATACCGACCTTACCGTTAAGGAAATCTCCTATCGCCTCGGCATAGAAGATCACGCTTACTTCTCCCGGCTGTTTCTGCAGGCAACAGGTGTCAGTCCGACCGCTTTCCGGCAAAGAAACCTTGAATAGTCCAAATGTAACCTTGCACTGTCCATCTCCATTTTCGCCTTACGCCCTTACCTTTGCCGAAAAAAGAGATGACAATGAAAAGCATAGCGACAAAGAATATAGGGCTGTTACTGACGTTCGTGGCATCGGCCGTAACCGGCATTGGTTTGCACATTGCCGGCCATGGGGCCGATCATGAAGTGTGGCACAACTGGGCCGTGGCTCATGTTCTGTCAAGCCTCTGTTGGCTCATATCCGGGGCAATACACATCAAGAGACATCGGGCTTGGTACCGTGCGATTGCATCAAAAGGCATCGGCCATAAAAGCCGGACGACCATTCTCCTTTCAGCCCTCTTTCTGTTTGTGACGGTTACAGGCCTAATATTGATTATAGGCATAGATGGCGCAAATTCCGCTCTCGGCCGATGGCATTATATTTCAGGCCTCATTCTGATTCTTCTTTCTTTGATTCATATCATCAGCCGGAAGCGCACCCTTCAGAATCTCTTCCATTGATAACTGTAGATGTCTTGCTTGCATCGTCAATGAAGCTGCTGTATACCCTCCAAATTGTAGGGATGCACGCTCGTGCATCCGCAGGTTATCCTCTTACTGTCACTGCTAATCAATGCCTTGACGGCGGATGCTCCATGGAGCATCCCTACAAAGAGTAGGGATGCAATACCTATGAATCAAATATGATCGGGCTTCATTTGAATATCGTTCGTTCCTGGTATTGGGGTCAGTCGAGGGGGACGGGGGGATTGACGAAGCAGAGGCGGGAGGTGG
>VSPV01000162.1 GCA_009775605.1 Paramuribaculum sp. | reverse complement strand
CAAAGCAATGGTGATGAAATCAGAGAAAATCAGGCATATAGCTCAGTATCTGCCGCACAAACAGCCCTGAATGCGGATCCCTATTATACCCCAACTACCGGCACAGCATATTCACCATATACCTTCTCTGTTACCATCAAGCATAAAGACCAGACCGATCCCAACACCCCATGGCAGGAAACCCTGACAATCACCCAGTATCCCGGCATGTGGATATTGGCGGATAGAAATAATGGTGGCTCGGGAAATGGCTCTGTTGATGGGCGGACGTTTCTTAATTATGGACCGTATATGACTTGGAGTTATGATCTCGAACAGACTGGAGGGCCTTGGTGGAATCCTGAATATACGTATGTCTGGAATTCCAATCAGATAAACGCGACAAACGACTGGACAAAGAATTTAGGTGGTCTTCACGGCCTTACCGGTGGCAACAAGAATCCTAATATGTATGTTATCACCATCAACACCCTCTCTTCCGATACTAAATATATAATTGACGATCCTCGAACTCTTTTCTCAGAGAATAATCTTGATGCCGAGGGTGCATTACCAAATTCCACCTCTAATGGTAATCCTGCACCTAACTCTATTGATGATTATACACAAACCGGAAATGGAAATAATCTCTGGAGGAGGGCCGGATGGTGCGCCAAAGCGCCGGCCTTGTATCCTACGGGTGGACCAAACCGATCGCTGACATACTACTATCCCACTAATGAAAGTGAAACGAATAAGATGGTGGTTGCTCCTAAGATACGAATAGCTTCTTCATACGGTGTATGTACCACAGGAAGAAGCCGAACTGAGGCCAGAAGACGATGTGCCACCTATCAGGAACAAGGCAGACCAGCAGGGCGATGGAGGATCCCGACCCTTGGTGAGATGCAGTTTATTGTCAATCTTTCGCAGACTAACAGGATTCCCACTTTATTCACTAAAGGAGCACATTATTACTGTGCACAAGGCCAGGTTAACATTCCAGATAGTAACGGAGAGGTTACGTTGACTACCACAACAGGTCTCAATGAAATGTCCGTTCGCTGCGTATATGACGAATGGTATTGGGAGAAACAGACCGATTATACCATAACCCCTACGACCGGCTACCGCCTCGGCGATATGCCCAAGCAGAATCCTGAGGAGGGAATTAAATGACGATGAAAATGAAAAGACTGAAATATTTATTTCCGGCGGCGCTGACGGCTTTGCTTGCCGCCGGATGCTCCGACCAGGCTGTTGAACAGCCCGACGTTCCCGCCGTGGAGGAGACAGCCACTGAAATCACCGTCACGGCCACGATGACGGTCGACAAGCTTCCCGTGGTGGATTCGCGCGTGTTCGGCGACACACCCGGCGCCGGACTGACGGTGAATGTGTTTGAATTCACAGGCGCCTCCGATTTCTCCAGCCGCTTCCTCGTGCGCAAGTATCCGGCCACGGTAACCTCAGCCACAACCGCGGCCGGCAACGGCGTGGACGTCAACTTCAAGTTCACCCTCATGAAGACCGCCGAGGCCCGCGTGCTCCACTTCGTGGTAGCTCCCGAGGACCTCACCGTGGAATACGGTTCGGTGGCCGCCATTCTGCAGAGCCTCTCGGTGAGCGGCGACACGGATGCCTACTGGGGCCGCGTGGAATTCCCCGACGGATACTGCGAGCGCAAGATTGTAGACAATAAGGAGGTTTACATACAGCGCGACGACGCGCTCGCGAACCTGAAATCCATACCGGTGATACGCAACTTCGCCAAAGTGAGCGTGAGTTTGGGCGCAACCGCGAACAACTTCGAGCTGACCGGCTTCGAGCTGGTTAACGTTCCCAGCGCCGGAACCGTGGCACCCTGGAACATAACCGCGCAGGCTATACCCGATCTGCTCAATAATAAGGCTATGCGTCCTTACAGTGAAGTCACCGGAGGCACCATCAACTATCATGGCATCCTCTCCCCGCAGGCCACCATAACCCACACCGAGAAGAATCTTATAAATGGTACGCTGACTTTAGGATTCAACTCCACACAGCCGCAGTATATGTATGAGCACCCCTACGAGGAAGGACGCCGCACCTACGTGATTGTGGCCGGACGCTACAACGGAGCCGCCGATGTGACCTACTACAAGATAGACCTCGGCCGCGAAGAGCCCTTAGATCCGACGCAGCCCAACGGTGCTAAAATCTTCAAAAACTACGACGTACTGCGCAACTACCACTATGCCGTGACAATCAACACCGTGGCCCGCGCAGGCTATCCGACCGTGAAGGAAGCCATTGAGGGCACGGTGTTCAACAACCTGTCGGCCTCGACCGAGACCCGCGACATGACCAGCCTCTCGGACGGCATCGACCTCATAGGCGTAAACACCACCAAATTCGTGGTGACACAGGCCGGCGAGGCGCTGGTGTTCAAGTGCAAGTATACCAAGGACATCAATAACGGAAAAGGCACCACCGACAACAACCTCCTTACGTTCTACGGGCTCAAAGACGGCCCGATTATCAGCGGCAATCCTGTAAAATCAGTTGACGGCGACTCGGTAGTCTATACCATCTCCACCAAAGCGCCTTCCGATCTGCCTCTGGAGCAGACCTTCACGGTGGTTGGCCGCAACGGCCTTGGCCGCACCATAACTCTACTTTCCCATACCCCGTGGAAAATCAGCAATATACAGACATTCAAGGGCAGCGCTAACGAGCGCCCGACAATCACCGCCGAGTCTGACACCATAATCAGCCCTGAGATGAGCCAGCCCCTGACCGTCTACTTCGACCTGCCCGACGGCATGAGCTCGGCATGGTTCCCGCTTCAGTTCGTGCTGGAGTCGAACCGCCAGAACATTGAGAACAACTCGGCCGCCAACTCCACACTGGTGGTGAGCCCGGGACAGTCGCTCTGGACCGACATCACCGACCAGCGCGTGCGCTACATCAAGACCGTTACCTACGAGCAGTATATGTATCAGTCGGACGCCAACAATGTGGTGGATCACAACACGCTGAACACCACCCATACGGTGCGGTGCCGCTTCCGAACCACTCTGGCGCTCTCGTCGCTTCCCGGCAGCCCCACGCAGACCGTGACCAATGTGAGGATTTCCAACCCCTATTTCGAAATGGGCAAGGAGTGGTTCGTGCGCAAATAACCGCCCGATGAGTGACAACCGGAAGAAGCCATTGAATGCCGCACTGCCGGCACTGCTTGGGGCAGTGCTGGCAGCGGCTTTGCTGTGCGGCGGCTGCGCGGGGAGGTCGGGTGAGGCGGACCGGTCGGAGGGCTCGGAGTCTTCGGAGACTTCAGGGCTTTCAGCAGGGCCATTCACGCTGGCGCTGCCGGCCGTTCCGGCCGTGATTACGGAGCCGCGCGACCGCGCCGACTACATAATGGAGCATTTCTTCGACGAAATGCCGTTTGCCGACCGGCGCCTGAGCCTCGACACCGCCACAGTGGAGCAGAATATGGCCAATTTCCTGAGCCTGACGGCCGAAGGCACCCCGGAAGGCCTCAGGAAAGCCGCCTCTTCGCTGGCCGACCGCTGGGGAGAGGCCGGGCCGGAGGTGACCGCGCTCTGGACCACCACGGTTGAGAAATACCTGTATCACCCCGACTCGCCCATGCACTCGGAGGACGCTTTCATAGCCATGGCGCGCGCCATAACCGGCTCTGCGGCCATAGCACCGGAGCTGAAGATGCGCACGGCCCACCTGCTGAAGCTCTCGCTGCGCAACCGCCCCGGCGAGCGCCCGGCCGACTTCCGCTTCACCGCGCCCGACGGCCGCGCGCACACCCTCCGCGGCGCCCTCAACCCCTCGGGGCCCACGCTGCTGCTGCTCTACGACCCCGACTGCCCCTCGTGCGCCGAGACCCTCGCCGCGTTGCGCGGAATGGGGGCGCTTTCCGAGGCCGTGGCCGCCGGGCGGCTGAAAGTGGTGGCCGTGTATCCGGGCGAGGATGCCGAAGCGTGGCGCGGGCATCTCTCGACCCTCGATCCGGCGTGGACCGTCGGCATGGCCTCGCGTGAGGTCGAGGAGCAGGAGCTCTACGACCTCTACGTGATGCCCGTGATGCACCTGATAGGCGCCGACGGCCGCATCTCGGCCAAGGACATCCGCCTTCCACAGCTCCAGAACCTTCTTTAAAGCCTTAAAGCGCGGGCGCAGAGGCGCCGCAGCCGAAAGGATTCCGACACATCTACTCCCGTGTGGCCACTTGTTTGCGCCCCGGGGTTCGTAGAAAACTATCCAAAAAATCGAACCTTTAGATCGCCACTGCCGTGAGGCAGTCTATGAGATATACACACCCGTCCAGGAATCCCCCGGCGCGTGCCCTCCGCGGCCCGCGCTTTTTTTGCACCCGCTCGGCGGGTGGGGTGGGGGGACGCAGAGCCACGCGGGAACGGCAGAAGGACGCGGGAACATTTAATTTTTTCTTTTAATTCCTGCGTTGC
>VSPV01000161.1 GCA_009775605.1 Paramuribaculum sp. | reverse complement strand
CCCTCAAAATCTGCAAAATCATGGACATGGCCATGAAGATGGGCGCCCCGGTTATCGGCCTTAACGACTCAGGAGGCGCACGTATCCAGGAAGGCATCAACGCCCTTGCCGGCTATGCCGAGATTTTCCAGCGCAATATCCTCGCATCAGGTGTCATCCCCCAGATTTCCGCTATTCTCGGTCCCTGCGCCGGCGGCGCCGTTTACTCTCCCGCCCTCACCGACTTCACCATCATGACCAAAGGAATCTCCTATATGTTCCTTACCGGCCCGAAGGTTGTGAAGACCGTTACAGGCGAAGATGTAACCCAGGATGCCCTCGGCGGTGCCGAAGTACACTCCACGAAGAGCGGTGTGGCCCACTTCGCTACCGAAGACGGAGAGGAAACCCTCAAGACCATACGCAAACTCTTCAGCTACATTCCCCAGAACAACCTCGAAGAGCCCCCGCTGGTGGAATGCACCGACCCCATCGACCGCCTCGAGGACTCGCTCAACGACATCATTCCCGACTCGGCCAACCGTCCCTACGACATGTACGAGGTTATCGGAGCAATCGTTGACAACGGCGAATTCCTGGAAGTGCAGCGCAACTATGCCAAAAATATCATCGTAGGTTTCGCCCGCTTCAACGGACAGGCCGTAGGCATCGTGGCCAACCAGCCCAAGTTCCTTGCAGGCGTTCTTGACAGCAACGCCTCACGCAAAGGCGCCCGCTTCGTGCGCTTCTGCGACGCTTTCAATATTCCTCTGGTCACTCTGGTTGACGTTCCCGGATTCCTTCCCGGAACCGGTCAGGAATACAACGGCGTGATTCTCCATGGCGCCAAGCTTCTTTACGCCTACGGAGAGGCCACCGTACCCAAAGTCACCGTCACACTCCGCAAGAGCTACGGCGGCAGCCACATCGTGATGAGCTGCAAGCAGCTCAGAGGCGATATGAACTACGCCTGGCCTACCGCCGAGATCGCCGTTATGGGTGGCGCCGGTGCCGTGGAGGTTCTTTACGCCAAGGAAGCAAAGGCATCCGAAGACCCGCAGGCTGTACTGAAAGAAAAAGAAGAGGAATACAACAAACTCTTCTGCAACCCCTACAATGCCGCCCGCTACGGATACATCGACGACGTTATCGAGCCCCGCAACACCCGTTTCCGCATTATCCGCGCTCTCCAGCAGCTCGCCACCAAGAAGCTTACAAATCCGGCCAAGAAGCACGGCAATATTCCTCTGTAATAATAGGCGGATTTTTCAACACCAACAAAATTAACCAACAGCAGAGAATATGAAGAAAACTATATTGCTCGCTATCCTGGCTGTCTGTGCCATGAATGTCTCGGCCCAGGGGCGTCGGAGTCTGCGCATCAACGAAGTGATGGTGCAGAACGACAGCAACTACATGGACGATTATGGCCGTCGATCAGGATGGATAGAGCTCTTCAACACAAACCACGCTCCCCTCAACATCTCGAGCGTGTTCATCACTAACAATCCTGCAACACTCAATCCCGACCTCAGCGTGAAAGAACGCAAGGCGATGATGTATGCAGTGCCTCTGGGCGATGTCCTCACCAAAATGCCCAAACGCCAGCACGTGGTGTTCTGGGCCGACGGACGTCCCACCCTCGGCACCTTCCACACCAACTTTGTTCTGGAACCTGGAACTGAAAACTGGATTGGCGTGTTCGACGCCGACGGCCGCACCCTCATCGACTCCGTGACCGTTCCTGCCTTCCTCGCAGTAAACCAGTCGTACGCCCGCAAAGCCGACGGCGTCAACCTTGCCGACGGCAAGGAACTGGGCGCCGCAGCTTGGGAAATCCGCGACGATTCGCCCGGCAAACCCGTCACCCCGAGTTCGGCCAACAAAATCCGCGAGACAAACGATAAAATCGAAATGTTCTCGGAGATAGACCGAAACGGATTCGCAATGGCCATAATGGCTATGGGTATCGTATTCACGGCCCTCTTGCTGCTTTGTCTGTGCTTCTCGGCCATAAGCCGCATCGGGGCTGCAGCCTCCTCACGCAATAAAGCCAAGACACACGGAATGAGCGCCAAGGAACTCACCCGCGAAGAGCGCAATGACTCCGGAGAAGCCATCGCCGCCATAGCCATGGCTCTTCACGAGCACCTTGATGCCCACGACCGTGAGAACACGGTGCTGACCATCAACAAAGTGAAACGCGCCTACTCGCCGTGGAACTCCAAAATCTACAACATGCGTCATCTCCCCAACCAGTAATAACCAATCCTAACGAATCTACAAATGAAAGAATACAAATATAAAATCAATGGCAACAGCTACAAAGTAGCCATTGGCGATATCGACAACAATATCGCACAGGTTGAAGTCAACGGCATCCCCTATAAGGTAGAGCTTGACAGCGCCAAAAAACCTGTGACCATCGTTAACGCTCCCCGTCCCTCCGCTGCGCCCCGCACCGAATCCGGCGCCAAAGTCATCAGCAAGCCCGCGGCAGCCGCAGGCCCCGGCCGCAAAGTCGTTGCTCCCCTCCCCGGCACTGTTCTCTCGGTGAATGTATCGGTGGGCGACGTAGTCAAAGCCGCCGACACGGTTCTCGTGCTCGAAGCCATGAAGATGGAAAACGCCATCCATGCAGGCTACGACGGCAAGATTACCTCTATTGCCGTAAAGGCCGGTGATGCCGTTCTTGAGGGTGCAACTCTCGTCACAATAGAATAAAATCCGGAAAGAGCGGGGTGCCCGCTATGATGCGCCGCGCCCTGCCACCATTGTCAAACTAAAGAAAACTTACTATTCAACATGGACATTAGTTTTGGTGATTTCATGATGCAGAATCTTACAGAATTCTGGCATCTCACCGGATTTTACAACGCCACATTCAAGCATTTCGTGATGCTTGCCGTGGGTCTGTTCTTCATCTGGCTCGCCATCAAAAAGGACTTCGAACCGATGTTGCTCGTGCCCATCGGCTTCGGTATGCTCATTGGCAATATACCCTTCAACACCGAGGCCGGTCTTGAGATAGGCATCTATGAAGAAGGATCTGTGCTCAATATTCTCTACAACGGCGTAAGCGCCGGATGGTATCCGCCGCTTATATTCCTTGGCATTGGCGCCATGACCGACTTCTCGGCCCTGATAGCCAACCCCAAGCTCATGCTCATAGGCGCTGCTGCCCAGTTCGGTATCTTCGGAGCCTATATGGTAGCGCTGCTTCTCGGATTCGCGCCCGACCAGGCCGGTGCCATCGCCATTATCGGCGGTGCCGACGGCCCCACGGCCATATTCCTCTCCTCAAAGCTTGCGCCTAACCTCATGGGAGCAATCGCCGTTTCCGCCTACTCCTACATGGCTCTGGTGCCCGTGATCCAGCCGCCTATCATGCGCCTGCTCACCACCAAGAAAGAGCGCGTGATAAAGATGCGTCCCGCCCGCGCCGTGTCGCAGAACGAGAAAATCATCTTCCCCATCGTGGGCCTGCTTCTCACCTGCTTCGTGGTTCCCTCCGGCATTCCTCTGCTCGGTATGCTCTTCTTCGGCAACCTGCTCCGTGAATGCGGCGTAACCACCCGTCTGGCCAAGACCGCAAGCAACGCCCTCACCGACATCGTAACCATCCTTCTCGGCATGACCGTCGGTGCCTCGACCCAGGCTTCTGAATTCCTCACCACCGAGACCATCGGCATCTTCGCCCTCGGC
Source organism: Paramuribaculum sp. (assembly GCA_009775605.1). Lineage (GTDB taxonomy): Bacteria > Bacteroidota > Bacteroidia > Bacteroidales > Muribaculaceae > Paramuribaculum. The sequence continues at coordinate 816 of VSPV01000161.1, read as the reverse complement.
TTCATGGCATTCATCATAGCCTCGACTTCGGGCGTACTGTTCGTGAAACTCTTCAACCTCTTCTTGCCCCACGACAAAAAAATCAACCCCCTCATCGGCAACGCCGGAGTTTCCGCCGTGCCTATGTCGGCCCGTATATCCAATAACCTCGGCCTCGAATACGACCCCTCCAACTACCTGCTCATGCACGCTATGGGTCCCAACGTAGCCGGCGTTATCGGTTCGGCTGTGGCAGCAGGTGTCCTCCTCGGATTCCTCGCCTGATCCTGACGCAACCCAGCGCGGTCATGCCCTGCCGCATACCCACTTGAAACAACGGCGGAGCCTCTCGAACAAATCGCAGGCTCCGCCTTTGTTTTTTATCATCGCAATTTTAGTAATACAGGAAACCATATAAGGTCACAGCTTGTTGTAATATCAGATTGTTGTTAAAGTTAAGTTATGTGCCCTGGCGGTTCAACGATTATAGCTAAGCAACAGCCTCTCTCCATAGTAAGCTAAATATTACGCTATCCTACCTTGCCGGAAGCCCCGAGGGAAACCACCCTCGCAACGCGCATTCATAAGATCAGTTACCGCAATGATTACAGAAAAGACTATCAGCTCATTATATAAAATGTTCAGCAAACGGCCCGAATCGCCCGATTGCCTTGACATTGCCATCCTTTTTGAAGATCTCATGGGAGTTCACGACATCTACGTCGACGACTTCGGCAACCTTATAATCGAATCCCTCCCCCCTTGCCGGAAGCCCCGAGGGAAACCACCCTCGCAACGCGCATTCATAAGATCAGTTACCGCAATGATTACAGAAAA
>VSPV01000160.1 GCA_009775605.1 Paramuribaculum sp. | reverse complement strand
ACCGATTCCCTCTCAACACAAAACACCAGATGCGGCATCACCACCCCGCGGTAATTTTTAACAATGGTATCTACCGGCTTCATCCCATTACGAAGCGCCACATTTTGGGAAGCCACGTTAGTATCGCGGATAATGGAATATAAAGCTTCAAAATGCAATTTCTCAAATCCATACTCCCGGCAGGCCATGGCCGCTTCCGTAGCGTAACCTTTATGCCAATGCTTATAGGCAAGCAGATAGCCAATCTCGGGGACCAGCATGGCTTTATACTCCTGCATAGTGATACCGCACTGCCCTATCATTTCATCCGACACCCTATCAAACATGCCCCACAAACCAAAGCCATATTCCCCATATCGGCGCAATTGCTTTTGCATCCATGCAACAGTTTCTTCATCATTGAACGCCCCGTTGTAGGCATACATCACCTTCTCATCCTGCAGCATCACCGACAATGCCGCCAAATCCGACATACCCATTTCCCTTAATTGCAGTCTGTCAGTTTCCAATATCACACGTCTATCATCCATAGCATTTACTATCACGCCCTAAAATTACAATTTTCAATCCAAAATCCATCAACGCCGCGACACAGACCGGGCTTTGCATCCCACAGCTTAACATCCTCTTTGTAGGGATACACGCTCGTGCATCCGCTGACAATCAACATCTTGCAATCACTTGTTCCATGAACCAGCCCTACTTTTTTTGCGATTTCACCACACTCTCCAGCCCACGCACATCTACACGACTTGTGCCATCGGAGCGCCGGCGGCGCGAGCTTGTGCTCCGGAAACCACAAGCTTACGCATCTGGCGCGGCGCGCACTTTCCCAAGCTTGCCTCGCATATTTCACTCAACATCTTTTCCCGGCAGCTGACGCAGCCGGTTGAAAATAATTCGCGCATCCTGCGCTTTACGCCTTTAACAATAAGAGACCTTGAACAAGGTGACAGACTAATAGCACCCGATTTCATTGCAGACCTCCTTTCAATTGCTTGATGAGTTTAAGAACTCCCATAGGCGACAGGCTGGAAACTGAATCCTTGGGAAGCCTGATTTCGGTACTTAACGGATAATAGAAATATATATCGACACTATCAGAAGCGGCATAGCTTACCTTGCATTATATTGAATCTTGCAGTCGTATTTCACCGTGAGTATAATCTATCCGCGTAAAGCCATCGGGAATAATAAATGTGGCGTCATCATTGTCTATCCACTCGCCATGTGCCGAATACAGGCTGTCGATTAAATGACACACATACTCCTTATTCTTTGCATATTTCTCTCTGTCGAGGGGTACGACCCACATACGCGAACCATTTTGACGGATCCTGTACATTTTAGAACCATAAAACACCCCTCTTTCCTTATCAAAACGATAGTGGTCGCTTTTGAGTCGACCCCCTTCGTATGGATACAAATCGAAGACAGTTTCTGCCAACACACCTGATTTGCGGGCAAGATAGGCATTCCTGTCCGCAAAAAATCCATTCCCACCATAAACGATATACTCATCATCCTCGGCAATCGTCGTAGGCATACATTCCGAACATATAAAAAGCACCGGCAACGCAAGAATCAAAGTAAAAGTAAAATCCGCACGTAGCCACCACTTTAGGAATTGCGGTTTGTCAAGGCCATTGCCAAGAGGCAAAGCCACCAGACCGAGTATAAATCCCACAATGAAAACCCATGTATCCAGTCCCCATCGCCATGCCTGATCATGCGCTATCAGACAATCCATACACAGCCATACCGGCAGGAACGCAATCTGCCCCCAAACCACCCAAAGGAGTATCTTATATCGGAGAGTATCAGACATCATCGTTATTTCTTTTTGTGTCTGAACCTGATGGTTTTCTTGGCATTGCGCTTGGGATATTTGACCTTGATTATTACCGGCTCGTCGTAACCTTCGGCTTCTATGCGGAGTGTCGCTTCCTTTAACGGATAGCCGGCTTCATCACGCATACCTGCATCCCAATAAATGCGACAGGGATGTTTCTCATCGACATAATCTGGATGTATATAATGCGTATCCTCTTCTCCATTTTCATAAATTCGGGGACTTTCTATATATACATCATCAGGATCAATCGGATTTCCTTTCTCATCAATGATATTTAGGTCGATAAAATGAAAATCGTCCCGACCCGCCGCAGGTACCATGCCGGCAATTACTTCTACCAATCCTGACAATGCCGATGGATCAGTAACAATTGTTATTGAGGTATTCTTCATCTCTTCGGTTACTACAATCTTTTTTGTTTTGTAACCGACATATCTTACTTCCAGCGTATCTCCAACTGCCGCCGGAAGACTGAATTCACCGTTAATATCGCTGGCGATTCCCTTCCCACTATGGCGATTGAATATAGTACAGCCAACTAAAGGTTCTTTTGAAATATTACCGTCGGGCAACGTATCCCCGCTCAATACAATACCTCTGACAGCTATTGTATCAACCATAACAGGAATGCTTCCTTTCAAAATGTTCTGCGGTCCTTGCGAGGTCTGAGCCTGCGAGGTCATCGGCATGAGCATGGCAAGTGAAGCTGCCGAAATTCCGGCAAGTGCTATGGCTTTTCCGGCGAGAGAACGGCCGCGGAGCTGCTGTTCAAGATAGCGCACCTCGGCTTCGCATTTGGGGCATGTGCCGAGGCAGTCGCCTTTGTAGCGACATTCCGATGTTGCGAACTCAATGCCGTTAGCCTCGGCAATCTGCCGGCGTATCTCTTTCAGAATCCTACAGATATGTTTTCCTCGTGCCATAGTCACTCTGCTAATCTAAATACTATAGGAATAGTAAACCAATATTCAACCGCTTTCCCATCAAGTATGGCGGGGTTGAATTTTGGCAATGTTGTTACAACACGGAGTGCTTCCTCATCTAATGAGGGAAAAATCGACCTTACAATCTTGGCATCACCGACTGAGCCATCTTTTTTAACCAAGAACTGGACTATGACACGTCCTTGAATGTGAGAGTCATAAGCATTTTGAGGGTATTGAATATGCTGAGAAATCCATTCCATCAGTTTTTCATCGCCGCCGGGGAAGGCCGGGCAAACATCTACAATAGCCTCATGTACCTTATCTTCTTGTTCTGGATCGATAATTTCTCCCACAACAGGATATTCAGTATCGTCAATTTCTCCTTTTTTGATAATAACAGTATCTTCTATCATTGGCAGTTCACCGTCCTCGATTGTGTCCGACACCTCCATCTGTTCGATTGTTGTCGCAGGCTCGCCTTGCAAAGTTTCGTCAGACTGGGAAGACGTTGTGCCCCTGCACCCTGACATGAGAATCACACCTGCCGAAATTCCGGCGAAGGCTATGGCCTTTCCGGCGAGAGAACGGGCGCGGAGTTGCTGCTCCAGATAGCGCACTTCGGCTTCGCATTTGGGGCATGTGCCAAGACAGTCGCCCTTGTAGCGACATTCCGATGTAACGAACTCTATGCTGTTGGCCTCGGCTATCTGCCGGCGTATCTCTTTCAGTATTTTGCAGGTCTGTTTTCCTCGTGCCATAGTCAGTGTTTTTGTGGATTGTCGAAAAGAAAGTTGTTGACATGAGAGCGAATATAAACCATCTGCATCTCCGCAATTTTCTTGGCGTATTCATCCAGTGAATATATCGCATCATCTGCTTTCTCAAAATCAAGGCCAAGTTCATTGATTTTGTCAACTCGTCGTTTCAAGTCAAACAGAGGTCGGTTTTTGCCATCAAAAGCAGAAATCGCCTCTTCAAGAATCATCGCATACTTTTCTGCGCCAATAGCTTTTAGTCCCTCAATCGCATCAAGATACACCATTCCGACTGAATCAGTAAAAAAGCCATAATGACCATCGCCATATACCGCTGAAATATACAAGTTGACTGAAAGTATGTGACGCTGCTCTATACTGAATTGCGACATATCCTTCAAATAGTCTTCATGACTTCCCGAAACATTCACGTAGGGCCTTATGGGGTCAATCACATGTTCGGGTGCTGTATCAGTGGCGTTGATGAGTTGAGGAGTCACATCATACCGACACACATCAATATCTCCGGTCTGTTCAAGTATAACTTTCCCAAGAGTATTCTGCGCTTCATTAAGTTGCAGATAACGAACAAGCAGGAACCCCTTAACTATGATAGTCACAACAAGTAATACCCAGAACCAAATTGCGAATTTAGGGCTGAAATATACCATGCAGACCCATAGCGTGCAAATGATGAACAACGAACCTACTGTGCGAAATCGCATAGTCAATGGGTTAAAAAAGTCTTTTATGGCTTTATGATTGGAAATGGGAGTGACGTGATATGCTACTCCCTCAAAAGTCGGAGTCAGGATTTTCTCTGTTTTTTGAAATATATGAATTACTCCACGATAAATACCGAATATCATCCATGTAGCAAAGCAGACATAAACCCGTTGGTTGAATTAAAAGGTGGATTCAAGTTATAAATGCAACACCTATGTTTTCGTTTAATTTTTGAGCGA
>VSPV01000016.1 GCA_009775605.1 Paramuribaculum sp. | reverse complement strand
ATATCTATCCCGAGGAAATCGAGGCCAAGCTCAACACTATGCCATACGGGGCCGAGAGCCTCGTGCTCCAGCGCGGCAAGAAGATTGTGGCCATTGTCTACCCCGATGTCGAAGCCATGGACAAGGCCCACCTCCGACATGAAATGATGCCTGCCGTAATGGAAAAGGTGCGCCAGGAAGTGAACCGACTGCTCGCCTCTTATGAGCAAATCAACGAAATAGAGGTTCGCAGCGAGGAATTCGAGAAAACACCGAAGCGCTCAATAAAACGCTACCTGTATTCCTGATAAATAAAGAACATGGAGGCTGACGTTTGCGGCTCAGCCCCTTCAACGATTTCGGACCGGTCGGACAAGTCGGACTGGTCCGTTTTCGTTTCATAAGCCGGGACGCGATTATCTGTTTTTGTACAATCAAGAACGTTTTTTGTCAATTATATAAATCCGGGTATCTGTAACTTTGCAATCAGGGAAACTAATACCTGCACAGCACCGAATAATTGTAAAAAAACGTTTGCTATGAGATTGAAAAAAGCAGTCGGCGTGACACTGGCTCTCGCCTTGGCATGGCCAATCTGCGCCCAGCAGAAAATGGATGAAATGTGGAACGGAGGCGAGCGCGTGAAAGCCTCCGACGCCTCCGTAGGACGCGGAAAGCTCTTTGAAACGGGCAATTATGCCATGTTTATCCATTGGGGACTATACTCAAAACTTGGAAACAAATGGAACGGGAAAACCTATTATGGCATAGGCGAATGGCTTATGAACGAAAACATGGCGAATGCCGACCGCGATGAATATAAAGCCGTTGCCAGGACATTCGACCCGAAGGATTTCGACGCCATGAAGATTGCGAAGCTGGCCAAAGACGCCGGTATGAAGTATATCATCATCACGAGCAAGCATCACGACGGTTTTGCCATGTATCACTCCGATTGCAATAAATTCAACATAGTGAACGCCACTCCATTCGGCCGCGACCCTATGAAGGAACTGTCTGACGCCTGCAAAAAGCTTGGACTCGGTTTCGGCTTCTACTATTCCCACAATCAGGACTGGACCACTCCCGGGGCCTCCGGAGCTCCGCGCGTCGACGCAGAGGGCAATCCTAAAACTTTCGACGACTACTTCTATGCCAAATGCCTCCCTCAGGTAGAGGAGATTACGCGCAATTACGGCGACATAGAGCTTGTGTGGTTCGACACCCCCGGAGAGATGCCGAAAAAATATGCCGAGAAACTTGTGGAGACAGTCCACCGCAACCAGCCCCAGGCGTTGGTCTCGGGCCGCGTGGGATATGACCTGGGCGATTACCGCACGCTCGGCGACATGGAAGTTCCGCCGGAAAACATGGACGGACTCTGGGAAAGCGTTGACGTGACAAACGACGGCTGGGGATATTCATGGTATGACCGCAACTGGAAAACTCCGAAACAGATTCTTGAGAATCTTATCTCAACCATTCCCCGCGGGGGCACATATATGCTCAACGTAGGGCCTGACGAAATGGGCAACATCCCGGATTTTGCACAAAACGCGCTGCGCGCATCCGGTAAATGGATTGCACGCTATCCTCAGGTGATTTACGGCGCGGGGGCTTCTCCGTGGAAACACAGACTGCCGTGGGGCGATGTGGTGCGTCAGGGTTCCACGCTGTATCTTGCAGTCTACGAATGGCCCTCCGACGGCAAGCTCTATTTGCCCGGACTTAAATCTGAAATCGTCTCCGCCGGTATTTGCGACGGGAAAAAGACTCACCCCGTCAAATTTGAAAAACGCGGCAACTGGACTGTACTTGACGTCCCTTATAAAAAGCCAAACAATCTTGTGAGCGTGATAGCGCTTGTCACAAAAGGCGGAGAAGTGAGCGTTGACAACACACAGGCCGTTGACCCCGAATCAGGTATCGACGAACTCAGCGTGGTGTTCGCTGATGCGAATGGTTGCAGTGTGGGAAAAACGAGCTGGATGGAAAAGTTCGGCGAATGGAAACACAAATACCGGACGCCCGATATTAACCGCGGCGGCAAAATTACATGGACAGTCGACGTACTGGAACCCGCCACATACAGCGTCGACCTTACCCTGAGAGGCGAAGGCCGCGGAGTGTGGAAAGTGGAGACCGACGAAGGCCATTCGGCCCAGAACCAGCAGGGAGTATCGTCTATTTTCTGCAAAAGGCCCATAGGATGGATAAGCTTTGACAAACCCGGGCGCCACACCATAACAGTGAGCATGCCTGAAGGCGGAATCCCGGCGGAATTGTCGGCCATATCGCTTACCCCGGTCTGTTTTGAATAAAACCTAAACTTAGTACATCATATACAACACAGTAATAAATGAAACGAACAGTTTTAAGCCTGCTCATTGCCGCAGCCGCTGCAGGCTCGGCTTGTGCCGACAATCTGATAATGCCCGTGCCTTCACATATGCCGAGCGAAGCCCAGAAAAAGCAGATAGACCGCAAGTACGGCATGTTTATCCATTTCGGCATCAATACTTTCCATGACCAGGAATGGACCGACGGCTCAAAACCGGCCTCCTCCTATAACCCCACGAAGATTGACGCCGAGCAATGGATGAAAACCGCCAAGGACGCCGGCATGAAATACATCATCCTCATTACCAAGCATCACGACGGGTTCTGCCTCTGGGACAGCAAATACACCGATTACGATGTAGCCTCCTCGCCCAACAAGACCAATGTGGTGGAAGAGGTAGCCAGGGCATGCAAGAAGCACGGCATAGGCCTTGGACTTTATTACTCTCTATGGGACAGGAAAGTGAATGGCGACGTCGAGAACCAGAGCCAGGATTCCATATACAACGATTACATGGTCAAACAGCTTAATGAGCTTATAGACATAACGCAGAAAAACAATACCGATATCGTGGAGTTCTGGTTTGACGGAGGATGGGTGAAACAGAATTACCGCTGGCCCGTGATGGACATATATCAGACAATAAAATCCCGCGAGCCCGAATGCCAGGTAGGAATCAACTGGACCATAGGTTCGCCGGAAAACGCAGACAAACATCCTGTGCTTCCCGCCGATCAGAAAGAGGGATACCCCATACGCTACTTCCCGAGCGATTTCCGTCTCGGCGATCCATACGCTCCGGCCGACAATGATCCCAAAATTTTCACTCACGACGGCAAGAACTATTATATGCCGTGGGAATCTACGGTGTGCCTCAGCGAAAGATGGTTCTACAATACCACCGATAAGACCTACAAGAGCCTCGACGAACTCGAGAAACTCTACCGTCAGTGCACCAAAAACGACAATATACTGATTCTGAACTGTCCGCCCGATCGCAACGGACGCATAAGAGACAACGATGTCAAGCTGCTGAAACAGCTCCGCCACCGCCTCGGAATATAAAAACACAATTCCTTACCATACCAAACCGTTAGCCCGATTGCTATTCCTTTTTATGGGAACTGCAATCGGGCTTTTGTATGGGTTTATTCCGGCAGTGTTATCGGGAACAGGTCATTGGGAGTATGCTCTCGGTAGATTACCTGCTTGAGACGGTCAACGACGTCGGGATGTTGCGCTGCCACGTCGTGATCCTCGTGGATGTCGTCGGCAAGATTGTAAAGGCTGCATTTGCCTCCTTTCACCACGAGTTTCCAGTCGCCCTGCCTTACACCGAGCATGTCCGTCTCATGAAACTCCCAATAGAGCGCGTCGTGCTTTTTCTGCATACCGGACTTGCCGGTGAGCGTGGGATAGAATGAGATGCCGTCGAAATAATCCTGCTCAAGGCGCGGGTTGCTATATCGTCCGGTGTAGTTCTCTATGCCGGCAATATCGCAGAATGTGGGCATGAGGTCATAGAAAGCAAGCTGGTGGTCAGAAACGCTTCCCGGCTTGATTTTCCCTGGCCAGTTTACGATGAAAGGAATGCGGATTCCTCCTTCGTGGGTCGAGCGCTTTATTCCGCGCAGAAGGCCGTCGCGGTTGAAAAATTCCGGGTCGGCACCACCTTCTTCATGAGGGCCGTTGTCGGATGTGAAAATCACCACTGTGTTCTTGTCCAGTCCCTTTTCGCGAAGCTTTGCCATAATCTGTCCCACCTGGGCGTCGAGGCGCGCTATCATGGCAGCAAATTCGGCATGGCCGGAATCAGTAGGGTTATATCGTGAGCCCTCGCTTCCGGCATAAGTACGCTCGGGACATACGCTGAGACGTTTATGGTATTCCTTAAGAATAGAATCGCGTGGCTGGGCGAGCTCGGCATGAGGAAGGGTATAGGTGAATATACCGAGGAAAGGCTTGTCGGGAGTCTGGCTGTCGAGCCATTCCAGGGCTCGCTTATGAATCATGTCGGCTGAATACTGCTCGCGGTTCAGGTAGTCGGGCCCATACATGGCGTAAGGCGTATTGGCTGTAAGCTCTACCCTTCTCACGGCTGTATCGCCCCGAGAGCGGGAGTACTCATTAAGGAAATTGGGATAATAGAGATGTGCCTGGAATTGACAGATATAGCCGTAATATTCATCGATTCCGCGCTTGTCGGGAGTGGATGTGGAACCTTCATATCCTCCGGCCCACTTTCCGAACATGCCTGTGGAGTAACCATTGTCGCGGAATATCTCGGGAATAATCACGTGGGCCGTGTCGTAAGGCTCCTGCCCTGCCACTGTATAATCGGCGTTGCGCCCGTAAAGATTAGGCTGCAGTTTGTCGCCCCAGTATTCGCGGTTGCCGCGCACGTGGGTGTGGCCGCTGTGCTGCCCGGTCATGAACGTGGCTCTTGATGGCGCCGACACGGGGCTTCCGGCGTAGGCCTGAGTGAAGCGCATGCCCGTTGCGGCGAGCGAATCTATGGAAGGGGTGGAGATAAACTTCTGGCCGTAGCAACCCAGATCGCCATAGCCCATATCGTCGCACATTATATACAATATGTTGGGACGCTGTTTGCCCTCCTGGTTATCGGCGGCTGTCGCCGAAATGGCAACCGCACCTGCGGCGCCTAATATCAGTCCTGATTTCATGGTGTAAGGATTTTTACACCGCTAAGATAACAAATTTCCGGCTAATCGAGCATGAGCGACATGTGTATTCTCTCGGAAGGTATGCCGGTTACGCTGCCGACTTAGGCAGATCTGAAAAGAAGATTATTGAGCACCGGTATCGTCACATCGAAATCAAGCTGTCCGGAGTACAGGTCATCGACTTTCACCGACCCCTTCTCCGCCACATAGATATGATTGTTCTCCTCCAGGATATGGTCTTTTACACGGAGCGTACATTTCCATTCAGGATGAGCTGCGGCAATGGCTTCGAGAAGCTTTGCCACACTGACTATGCGGCCCATGCCGCGCGCATACAGATGGCGGTGGCCCTGGTCGCCGGCAGGAGCGTTGACCATAAACGGTTTTTCGGGAAACCGCTTCCGGAGTTCGTGCAACGCGCCCGTCACGGCGTCGGCATCGATTCCGAACACATCCTTCACCTTCACCATGCCCGAATCGGTAAGTGCGCTCCAGGCCATGGCGCTTATGCCGCAGTCCTTTCGCCCTACGGCTATGAATGTGCCGCCCTCATCAAGAGCAAGATCATCGAGGATATTCAGGAAATCGCGCGAGGAATGGAGCACGGTTCCCTTCCTTGCATGCTCAAACCGCGAGAAGGCCGCATACATCTCATCGCTGTAGGGGTCTTCCACCACAAAATAATTATGCTCCACGGGAAACGAATGGAGGGCCGTGAACCGCTGCACGTCGGCATAGAACACGGTTGAGAAACCGAACTGGTCGTAGAAGAAATAAAGCCAGTCATAGGCCGGTATAAGGGCACAGAAAGCGTCGCCACGTTCATATGCCACGCGCAGGGCATCCTTCATCAGTGCGCTCATCAGTCCGCGGCCGCGCATGCTGCGCTTTGTGGATGCTCCCGCTATATACGACATAGGCAGTTCCTGCTGCTGATACCACAGTGTGTAAGGCTGCAGCAGAAGACTGCTCACGATGTGCGCTCCGGTGCCGTCGTCGATGGTCAGGGCGTCGGCATCGCGATATATTCTGTCGAAATACATGTCAACGTACTCCGGGGAATCGCCGAACGATTCACTCCACAGTTTTTTTATTTCATCTGACTTACTCATATCGTCTATAAAACGCCTCACGCCCCGTCTAAGTTTTGGAGACGAGGCGCGAGGAAAAATTTTTGGGGAACAGATTTCAGGACTTAGCTCTGGTGGGCCGGACGCAGAAGGTCGTTGACAGTCTTCACGGGATTGAACGTAGAGACGGGCACTTCCACAAATGCGGTGTTCCAGTTGCTCATGGCGCCGTTCCACAGACCGGGCAGCTCGAGCGCGCGGAGTTCCTTGCCGTGCGACGACTTCGACGAAATGAAGCCGGTGGCAGGATCCACATAATCGGGAAGGTTGAAGCCCTTGCCGTGGAGATCCTTCACATAGCATACAAGGTCAACCGGATTGAAGTGGGTGGCGCTCTCCATCATCTTGGCATATTCCTTGTTCTCGGGATCAATCTGGGTGCTCTCGAGAATCTGGGGCGAGGCACTTCCGTCGGGGTTATAGGCAATGAACGGGCCGCCGCCGGGCTCGCCTTCGTTGCGGACCATGCCGCACACGCGCAGCGGACGGTTGAGCTTCTCGTGGATATACATAGCCAGGTCGGTATCGTTCATGGCGTCGATGGCACGGTCGGTGATTCCGAGCTTGAAGTGCATGAAAGCAACCATGTTCTGCAGCTCTCCGCGGGTGTACTCTCCGGCGGCGAGTTCGTCGAGATAGTGCTTTATGGTATCATGCAGTTCCATGAGGTAACCGCCGAGCACCTGCTTGTAATGGATGGTCGATTCGCGGCGCGAGTCGGGAACCACATTGTCTATATTCTTGATGAACACCACTGCCGAATCAATATCGTTGAGGTTCTGGATGAGCGCTCCGTGACCGCCGGGACGGAACACAGGCTTGCCGTCCTCACGGAACGGAGTTCCGTCGGGATTTCCGGCGATGGTGTCGGTGGAGGGTTTCTGCTCCGAGAGCGAAACGTTGAACTTAACGCCGTATTTCTGGCCCATCTTGTCGGTTACCTCGGCAAGTTTTTCTTCGAAAAGCTTGCGGTGGTTGGACGACACGGTGAAATGAAGATTTACCACGCCCTTGGAATTGGCTGCGGTCTGCGCGCCCTCGGCAAGCTGCTCTTCAACCGGGGTGCGGTTGCCTTCGGCGTATGCGTGGAATTTCAGGAGTCCCTTGGGGAGAGCGCCGTAATTGAGGCCTTCGGGCTTGATTATTGCTGCGATGAGCTCCTTGTCGCGGCCTTCGGCACGGAGAGCCTCGGGTGTCTTTCCGTATAGACGCTCGGTTACCACGGTAAGGTCGGGATAGAAGGCTGTCTTTTCAATGTCGGCTATAAGTTTTGCCACCGGCGAACCTTCGGCGGGATGCTCGTCCTCGCCGTCAACGAAAGCAAACAGAGCCTTGAACATGCGGGAAGCGGCGCCGGAAGCAGGCACGAACTTGCACACCTCGCCACCGTCGGCAAGGTATTCTTTCCAGCGGGCTACGGCAGCGGCCTCTTCCTCTTCGGAAAGCACGGTTATGCCCGAAGCGGGGCTTGCGGGAGATTTGATTTTAAGATTAGGGAAGCCGGTCTCAAAGCGCTTGAGCTGGGCCTCGACCTGCTCGGGAGTGATTCCTTTTGCCTCGAATAGGGCTAAATCGTCGGAGCTGAACATGGTGCGTTAAATTTAGGTATTGCTTAAAATGATTTGAAGTCAAAAAACTATGAGGAGAACTTTTGATTCACAAACTTAATGATAAAATCCAGAATATGCAATATTTCTTCGGCGCATACCCGCACAACCTTATCAAAAATACGAACCGCATTCTCATGTCATTCCCGGCCTATACATTCCACAAAGGAAACTTTGATACCCTACATTATTCAAATCCGCACTCCTATTCCGCTCCGTTGTTTACGTTATTTCTAATAATATGAGATTTTACGTTTCCGCAAACAAATCATCAGCTGTAATTTGTGAATGAATATTATTCATGGAATAAGAGTTTTTCACAAGCCCGGAGCTTGTTATCATGGTCAGCGAAATACCTTTGCGAGTCTTTGTGAGCTGACGGAACAATGCCGCTTTAGCACGAAGGTTCTCCATGTATTTTTTGTCAATCGCGTAAGGACCTTCTGAATATTTTATCTCGCATAGGCTTATCATTTTATCGCTACGTTCAATCAGCAGATCTATCTGTGCTCCGGAATGTTCTTCAGTGGCCGAAGTTCGCCATGAGCATTCGTTGGTAATAACTCCGCTTATTCCAAGTGCCTTTTTTATCTGCTCGGAATGCAACAGACATACGCGCTCGAATGCGAGACCACTCCATGCATGAAAGATCGCTGTGGTCTGTATCTTCGACCAATAATGAGTGTCAGTATTATTTCTCCCTTCCATAAATTTGAAGTAGAAAAGAGTAAAGTTGTCAATGAGCTGATATACGGCGTTCTTCGTTTTCGACCCTATAGCCTGATATTTACGGATAAACCCGCAATTTTGTAAATCCTCAAGATACTTGGTCAGCTGCCCATTGGTAATGAGATTGGCACTATCTATTATCTCATCACGTGTCATGCCTATTTTCTTTTTTGCCAAAGCCGTGATGATATTGATATAGGCTTCAGGTTGCTTGAAGAGCGATGAGTATAGTTCCCTGAACTCATTAGAGAGCTTAGGGTTACGTCCGAAAAACAATGCATCAATATTCTGAGGAAGGCTTAATGATTTATTCAGCAATGACCAATAGAATGGAATCCCTCCAAATATCATAAAGGCCTCCATTATTTCTGCACGCTCCATTGGCAGACCATTATTCCTCGCATATAGTTCACACTCATGAAGACTGAAAGGCTGGAGGTGTATCTGATTGTTTAATCTGTTATAAAGACCACCTCTGTTTTTGAGTATTTTCTTTACCATCCAAGATGTGGCTGAGCCGCATACAATAAGCAATATGTCATTTCTCGCTGATGCCCATCCGTTCCAGAAATTCTCAAAAGCAGCCATGAAACTTGATTTTGGGGCATCCATCCAGGGAAGCTCATCCAGAAATACCACCTTTTTCCCTTCCGGCAATTCTTTAAGATACTGCTCCAGCATATAAAAAGCTTCAATCCAATTGCTTGGATACGAGCCATTCTTATAACCATATTCTTTCAACGACAGATAGAAACGCTGCAGCTGCTCCTTCGTTGTAGCTTTCGCCATTCCTGAATACGTAAATGCAAATTTGTTTTGAAAAACTTCTCTGACAAGATAGGTCTTCCCTATTCTTCTTCGTCCGAATACAGCAACAAACTTTGACTCATCTGACTCATAAGCCTCACGCAATTCTTGTATCTCTTTCTTTCTTCCTATCAGCATTGTATATTGCATTAGATTGCAAAAATACAAAATTCACTTACAATACGCAGCCAAATAAGACTTTTTTTTTAATATTTGGCTGTTTGATGTAAGTAAAATCACTTTTTCTCAGATAGCGCTCCATTTCTGAATCCTACTCTGAAAAGTAATCCGAAGGTTAGAGGCTCCACTATTATGATATGTGGGAATTTATGAGTATTTTTGCACAATACCATGTAAGCATCGTTTGAATCAACCTTATTTTTAACCATACCAATCTATTATTCGATAATGATTTCATTACGCCAATTTATCACAGGCGCGGGGGCACTGCTCGCCGCCTCGTCGTTCGCCCAGGATGCGGTGACAAACAGCTACGTACACGAACAGTCCGACGCCAACGGCTACGTCTGGCCCACCGAGGAAGCCGTGCTCAAGAAACTCGACAACTGGCAGGACCAGAAATACGGTGTCCTTTTCCACTGGGGCCTTTACTCGCTGCCCGGAATCTGCGAGTCGTGGCCGCTTTGTGACGAGGACTGGATCACCCGTCCCAACGACTGCAACTACGAGGGCTACAAGAAATGGTACTGGGGACTTGCCGAAGCCCTCAATCCGTCGGAGTTCAATCCCGAACAGTGGGCCGACATCATGAAAAAAGGAGGCATGAAATACATGGTGTTCACCACCAAGCACCACGACGGCTTCTGCACCTTCGATTCCAAGCTCACCGACTTCACCATAGCCAAAGGCCCGTTCTCCTACAGCCCACGCAAGAACGTGGCCAAGGAAGTGTTCAACGCTTTCCGCGACAAGGACTTCATGATCGGCTGCTACTTCTCGAAGCCCGACTGGCACACACAGTGGTTCTGGAATGACGCATACGCAACCAAAGGCCGTCATATCAACTACTCGAAAGAGCGTCATCCCGACTGGTGGAAAAATTATCAGGACTACACCGCCGGTCAGCTCGGCGAGCTCCTGGGCGGCGAGTATGGCCGTTTCGACATCCTGTGGCTTGACGGCGGCTGGATTACCGGCGACGATATCAACCTCGACAGCATCCTCGTGAGCGCGCGCGGCGGACTCCACCCCGGTCTCATCTCCGTGGACCGCGCCATAAAAGGCCGCAACGAGAACTATCAGACTCCCGAACGAGGAATTCCCGCCACTCAGCTGATCTATCCCTGGGAAAGCTGTATTCCCCTCACCGGTGCGTGGGGATGGGTACACAATCCCCATCCCATGTCGCCCAACAAAGTTGTGGGCATGCTTGCTGAAATCACAGCCAAGGGCGGCTCGCTGCTGCTGGGCGTAGGCCCCACACCTCTGGGCACTATCGAGCCGGTTATCGCCAACGTTGTGACCAACGTGGGTTCATGGCTCGACAAGAACGGCGAAGCCATCTACTCCACCCGCAACGCCAAACTCTATAACGACGGCAAGACATGGTTCACCGCCAACAAAGACGGCAAGACCCTCTACGCCATATATGCAAAGGCCGACGGCGAAACACTCCCCTCCACTATCGAATGGACCGGAAACGTACCCGAAGGCAAAATGACTCTTTTAGGCACCGGCAAAAACGTGCGTTACACCGTTTCTCCCGAAGGAAAGGTGACCGTATCTCTTCCCAAAGGATTGCCCGACATGCCCGTAGCCCTCAAATTCACCGCTAAAAATTAAAAAACGATGAACACATTCTCAAAACTTCTCATCCTTTCCGCCATAACAGCCGGAGGCCTCGGCGCGCGCGCACAGGAAGCCCCCGTGCAGGGTTTCGTCCATGAGCAGTCTTCGGCCGACGGATACGTATGGCCTACTGACCAGGCTGTTCTTGACAAACTCGACAAATGGCAAGACAAGAAATTCGGCGTGCTTTTTCACTGGGGACTTTACTCGGTGCCCGGCATCGTGGAGTCGTGGTCTATATGCTCCGAGGACGTCGACTGGATCGGCCGCAAGGTAAATCTCCCCTACGACGAGTACAAGAAATGGTATTTCAATCTGAAGGATTCCCTGAATCCCGTTGATTTCAATCCCGAGCAGTGGGCCGACATCATGGATCGCGCCGGCATGAAATACATGGTGTTCACCACCAAACACCACGACGGTTTCTGCACATTCGACTCCAAGCTCACCGATTTCACCGTAGCAAAAGGCCCCTTTGCCTCAAATCCGCGCAAAAATGTGGCAAAAGAAGTGTTCAACGCTTTCCGCGACAAAGACTTCATGATCGGCTGCTATTTCTCCAAGCCCGACTGGCACTGCGAGTGGTTCTGGAATCCCTATTTCGCCACGCCCAACCGCCGCATCAACTATAAGAAGGAGCGTCACCCCGACTGGTGGAAAAACTATCAGGATTTCACCGCCGGTCAGCTCGGCGAACTCCTTGGAGGCGATTATGGCAAATTCGATATTCTCTGGCTCGACGGCGGCTGGATAACCGGCGACGACATCAAGCTCGACAGCATTCTTGCCGACGCACGCGGCTCGCGCCATCCCGGCCTCATCTCCGTGGACCGCGCCATAAAGGGCCGTAACGAAAACTACCAGACCCCCGAACGCGGAATTCCCGCCACCCAGCTCAACTATCCGTGGGAAAGCTGCATAACACTGAGCAACGACTGGGGATGGGTTCCCAACGCTCCCTTCAAGTCACCCACCAAGGTTCTGGGTCTGCTCTCCGAAATCACAGCCAAAGGCGGCTGCCTGCTGCTCGGCGTAGGCCCCACAGCCCAGGGTCTTATCCAGCCTGAGGTAGAGGAGCGTCTCACCGTGATAGGCGACTGGCTCGGGAAAAACGGCGAAGCCATCTACTCCACCCGCACCACTCCCCTCTACAACGACGGATCGGTATGGTTCACAGCCAACAAGGACGGCAAGACTCTCTATGCCATCTATGCCCTTCCCGAGAACGAGAAACTTCCCGCCACCATTGAATGGAGCGGCAATATCCCCACGGGCAAAATGACCCTTCTCGACGGCAACCGCAAGATAAGCTACAGCGTCAAGGACGGCAAAGTGACCGTAAAATTGCCGAAAGAACTCCCCGATATGCCGGTTGCCCTAAAATTTGAGGCCAAAAAATAACCGTAGGATTGCAACTTTTGGTTATATTTGCGCGTCTAACATTAGAGCATTAACCAAAAAACTACAACAGAAAATGAAAAAGTGTCCCCACTGCCAGCAACTGATAGATGATAATATGACAGTATGCCCTTACTGCCATCAGACTGTGGACTATACCCCCGGAGCTACTCCCGAGAACCCCTATGGAGCAGCCCTAGACGAAGGATCTGTAGCATCAAATGATGCCATAGAGAGCTACTTCAACCGCAACGACGTGTTCTCATCCGATCCCGTTTCGGGAAAAAGCCGCGGCGTCTGCGCCCTCCTCGCAATATTGCTCGGAGGCCTTGGCATCCAGTATTTCTATCTTGGCAAAACCACAGGAGGCATTCTCTCAATTCTCCTTACCATTGTCACCTGCGGCCTCTGGGAGATAATAGCACTGGTTCAGGGCATCCTGATGTTCGTGATGGACAACCGCACTTTCATTAGAAAATACGTGGTAAGCCAGTCGAAGTTCCCAGTATTCTGATGGCTCAGAACCGACCTGTAAAGAAACGCACGCCGCGCGCTTCCGCCAGAAAGGGCGGCGACGCGCGGCGTCGCTTGCTGTGGATCGGCGGCATTATTATAGTAGTGGCGCTGGTGATAGCCGGTGTGGCCGCAGGTATGGCCATGCACCCCTACAAAGGCAACGACACATGGCTATACATTCCGCGTGACGCTACTGAAAAATCCATGTCCGACTCCCTTCGCGCACGGCTTGGCTCAGCCGAGGCCAACCGCATAATGACCTTCTTCTCTGCCGTTGGCGGAGAGCCGCGGCGCGCGGCGGGAGCCTACCTGATACGTCACGGACAGCGCACGCTTTCCATCTCCAGAAACCTCGCGCACGGAATGCAGACCCCCGTAAGAGTGAGCTGGAACAGTGCGCGCACCCTTCAGCAGCTTGCCGGAATCATAGCGTCGCAACTCGACTTCACGCCCGAGGAATTCTTGCAGGCATGCAACGAAGAACTGACCGCGCAAGGCTACAAGGCCCCCGAGTTCATGGCCGCATTCCTCCCCGACAGCTACGAGTTTTACTGGACCACCACCCCCGAGGCCGCAGTGCGCCGCATGACGCAGTACCGCGACCGGTTCTGGACCGACGACCGACGGGAAAAAGCCCGCAAACTCGGTCTTACACCGGTTGAAGTGGCCACTCTTGCATCTATCGTGGAGGAAGAATCGGCCAAGCCCGATGAATACCCCGCGATAGCCCGGCTGTATATGAACCGCCTGAAGAAGGGAATGCTGCTGCAGGCCGACCCGACGGTAAAATATGCCACCGGCAACTTCGCCCTGCGGAGAATCACCGGAGAGCACCTGCGCACACCGTCGCCCTACAACACCTATCTGCATCCCGGCCTGCCGCCCGGCCCCATACGCACGCCCTCGAAATCCACTATCGACCGTGTGCTGTCGGCCCCGGCCCATACCTATCTTTATATGTGTGCCAAAGAGGATTTTTCGGGCTATCACAATTTCGCCTCCGACTATGCCACCCATACCGCCAACGCCCGGCGATATCAGAAAGAGCTAAACCGCAGAGGCATTAAATAAAATCTGCATGAATGAAAGAATCCGCATGAATATTCTGCGGATTTTTTTACCTTTGTACTCAGTTAACCAATCAAAACAAAACATCATCCATGAGAAAGTATTTGCTTACAGCCGTAGCCGTACTGGCAGGCTGCATTACTGCCTCGGCTGCCAAAGCGCCCAACATCGTAAAGAGCGTGCGCAATGCCAAAGGTATTGAAGTTACCTATCAGAATTCCTACAAAGGTCATGTAGCGCCCGGAACCATGACAATGACCGTAATCGGCGATCAGGTGGCACTCGAAAGCTCCCGACGCCGTCCCGACAACGGCAACGGTCCCCGCGTTCCCGTGATAAAGAGCTATGTTGACTATGCCTCACACGAATCGCTTCGCTGGGCCCAGCTCCCCGACGGCACCGTAATCTCCTGCGCCACTCCCTTCGACATGGGCAAAGGCCTCAAGGAAATCGGCGAGGACAAATACCTGGGTCTTGACTGCAAAATCATGCGCACGAGCGTAAACTCCAACACCATCGACATCTGGTACACCACCGCAATTCCCTTCCGCGGCACACCGCAGGCAGGTGTGGGAGTGCCCGACGGTCTCGTGCTCCGCATCATCCGCAACGGCGACCAGATTCAGGAAGCCACTGCCATCACGCCCCTCAAACAGGTGCGCGACCTCATGCCCGAATCGTGGGGCAACAAACTTGATGCCTACGATTTCCAGTATGACATCAACCACGCCAACGTAATCACTGTACCGGTATTCGACCAGCAGCGCATCAACTTTGACGGCGCCAAGATACCCGAAGCCCTCAAGGACGGCGAAATCTACAATGTGGGCGGCGGCACAATCATCCTCAAGAAAGTGCAGCTCCCCGACAGCGTGAACGACCGCGACGTGTTTGTGGAAGTGGTACAGTACTCCGACGGCGACGCCTACGACCGCACCGGCTCAGTATTCATGGTGCCCACCGACAAGAAACAGTCGTTTATCGACGCTATCCGCGACCTCAATTCCGTTCCCTCGTTCAAATCAGGCGACACCGACTATCACGGTCTCGTTTCCACTCCCGATTACAACGTGCCCATGGAGCTGATGCGCTTCTTCACCGGTTTCGGTGTACGCGCCTTCAACCACAACAAAGTACGCGGTCAGGAATGGGTTGATTCCGTAAACTACAAGACCGAGGTCACAAGCCTTGCAGAGCGTCTTGTCGGCGAGCAGTGGATCGGCGCCTACATCGGCAACTGGGATTCCAAAGGCCACAAGGTATCCGTGATGCTCAAATATTATCCCAGCGGAGAGCGCAAATCGTTCCGCACGAAGCCTCTGTTCAACACCGTGAACTATCTCGAACAGGCCGGCCAGCCTTACCCCGTGTTCCTGCTCAACGACTCACTCAACGTGAAATTCACCCTCAAGGAGCCGGTGAAGAATGCCATCCTCTATTACCTCACCACCGGCCACGGCGGCTGGGGAGGCGGCGATGAGTTCAACCAGAAGCCGAACACCATCCTTGTTGACGGCAAACAGGTGATTTCATTCGTGCCCTGGCGCGAGGATTGCGGCACATACCGCAACTGGAACCCCTGCTCGGGCAACTTCTCCAACGGTCTCAGCTCATCTGACCTCAGCCGTTCCAACTGGTGCCCCGCTACGGTAACCAACCCCGAATACATCTACCTTGGCGACCTCGAGGCCGGCGAACACACCATCACCGTGAAAATACCTCAGGGAGCACCCGAAGGCGGCAGCAACAGCTACTGGTGCCTCTCCGGAACCCTCCTCTACTGATACCCCTAAGGGCAGATGTAATCCCCGGGAATTCACTTAGCCGGTTCCACCTAAAACAGCGGCATGCCACAGATTGAAATGTGGCATGCCGCTTATTTTTCCATCTAAAGAATTCAGTTGAAAGGAAGGGTTTCGGCGCTTTCGAGTTCTTCGGCCTCGCGCTCGCCCGCGTCGGGATTGTCAGGGGTGTCGTCGCGGCGGATTATGTAGGTGTTGTAGTAGCTCAGAAGCAAAGTGGTGAGCGGCAGGGCTATTATCAGGCCCACCATTCCGAGCAATGTGCCCCACACCGAAAGCGAAAGGAGGATTATGGCCGGATTCAGTCCCATGGCCTTACCCATGATTTTCGGAGTGAGGAAAAAGTCCTGTATCACCTGCACCACGCAGTAAACCGCAATACTCTCCAGGAAGATGGGCCAGAACTCCTGCCCCCCTCCTATGGCATAGACCATACAGAGCAGCGTGGTGGGCAACAGCGATATCAGCTGCAGATAAGGCACGAGATTGAGCACCCCGATGAACATTCCCAGAAGAATGGCCATAGGGAGGTCGATGATAGTGAACCCGATACTGAAGAGCACTCCCACAATCAGGGCTATGAGCGCCTGTCCGCGGAAATAATGGTTCATGCTGTCCTTTATATCCCGGCCAATTTTCCCGGCCGTACCACGCATTTTCGGAGGCACCATCAGCCGGAATCCGCGGCTGAGGCGCTCATAATCTATCATTATGAACACCACATAGAGAATGACAATGAGCCAGTTGAACAGGCCTATTATCACTGAAATGCTTCCGGTAATGACGCTCCAGACGGTAGACAGCGTATTCTCCACCATCCCCATCACCTGTTGCGACTTGAGCAGTTCGGCTATGCCGTGGAAGTCGATCTTGCTGCGTATATAATTATGTAGCTCGGCAAGCATCCCTTCATCGCTCAGGGTCATTTTTGATGAGGCATAGGCGCTGAGCACATCAGCCATCTGGTTGATTTCCGAAACAATCACCGGTATTATGAAATAACCGAGTGCCGCAAGGAAGAAAACCGCTTCAAAAAGAGTGACGAAAATGGCCGTCACACGTCCGCGGAGATGCAGAAGCCGACGGTTGAACTGTACAAATGGTTCAAACAGATATGCAATCAGACATGCCACAAGAAAAGGAAGTAGCACATCCTTCAGAATGTCGATAAGCCAGATTGCGGCGAGAACAATGACGATGGTGATTACAAGTCGCACCACCCGGTCGAAAGTATAAGGTCTGCGTTCTGTCATTTGGGTAAAAGCCGGCTCCGGGCCGGAAATAAAATGCGATACGGCTGCTGGTTTGAGTTGATGCCGCAAAATTACTAATTCAATCCGATATTTCTCTCTTACCGGAGGTCACTTGGCATCCTCTATTTTCTTGCGGATGGACGGAATGCCGTAGGTCAGTTTCTTTACCGTGAGGTCTTCCTCGGCCTGTTCGTTGGCTTTCAGCAGCTTCTGTTCCGAAGCCTCGAAATTGGCCTTCACCTCGCGCAGGGTCTTTATCTGCTTCTCAAGGGCCTCGATGGTCTTGTCGATTCCGGCACATGCGGCCTCGAACTTCTTGTGGGCCGCTTTCACATTATTGCTGAACGCGGTGCGGAAACGGTCTATCTTCTCTTCGAAGCGGGCGAAGTCCATGGTCTGGCTGCGGGCCGCGTCGAGCTCCTGAACCAAGGCCAGACGTTCCTTATATCCCTTTTTAGCGGCCTCGGTTATAAGCCGGAGCACCGGAAGGAAAAATTGCGGACGGATCACAATCATCTTGGGATAGCGATAGCTCTTGTCGACGATACCGGTGTCGTAAAGCTCATTGCCGGTCTCGAGCATGGAAACGAGCACGGCATACTCACAGCCCTTGCGTGCGCGGTCCTTGTCAAGCTTGTCAAGAAAGTCGTCATTGCGGTGCTTGGCCGAAGTAGAATCCATCTCGTTTTTCATCTCGAACATCACCGACACATACTCGTGGCCTTCCACATAGTCGCGGAATACGAAATCGCCCTTGCTGTGCTCCACCACCGTACTGTCCTTCTCAAAGCTTGCTTCGGGATAGAGACCCATGCTCCTTGCCTGCTCGAACTGTATGGAGCAATGCTGTTCGAGAGTCTCGCCTACCATCTTCGTTGAAAGGCGCATCTTGAAATCTTTCAGACGGTCTATCTCGTCCTGCTTGTCCTGAAGCTGCAGCTTGTGCTGCTCCCTGATCTGGCTCTCGCGGTTTTCCGCAGCGAGCCGCCCGGCTTCTATATCGGCCTGCAGACGCATTATCTCCTGCTCCTTTTTCTGCACCTGAAGCGCGGCCTCGTTGCGTTCTTTGGAGAGAGCGAGTTTCAGGTCACTCTCTTTTCCGGCAAGAGCAGTCTCAAGCGAGGCTATCTTACGGTCTTTCTCGGCTGCGGTATTGAATATCTCGCGGTCCTTGCGGCTCTCAAGTTCGGTAAGCTCGGTTTTCTTCGTGGCTTCATAACCGGCAATGATGCCTGACAGACGTGTTATCTCGTTCTGAAGCTGTCCAAGCTCCTGTTCCTTCTTTGACATACGGCTGTCGAATTCCCTCTCCGCGTTGAGCCTTATTGACTCTTGGCGCGCGTCGTAGCGGGCACGTACCTCCTTCATACGCTGCTGGAGTTCTTCGTTGAAAACCTCGCCGCGCACCTGCGCCGCTATCGCCGCATAGTCATTGTCATCCACCTGGAACACAGTTCCGCACTTCGGACACTTTATATCTTTCATAATCACTGATTGAACGTATACAAAATTAAAGAATACTTCCGAATATTCCGCTTTTTAACATACCGCTATATTCTTTTTTATTAACTTTGCATCTGCCTAATATTAAAAAATTATTAAATTTTATTACGTCGGCCTTATCCCGATCCGTTAATTGGCCTTTGGATGCGGGAAGTTTATAAATCTGGAATTCAAGTTATTCAACCTATAACCCAATTAGTTTTATTATGAAACGTTCACATTCCCTGCTTTGCGCCGCATTGTTTGCGGCTATGGCAGTGCCCTCGGCTTCCGCAGCTCTGGACAGCATTCCTTCCATCAAGGTGGATAAACTCACCATCACTCCTGCCGGCCGCATCCTGCTTGACGGCGCTGTATATACTCCCGGCGGCGACGGCCTGAACGCAGGTGTGGCTATGCCCGATATCCGTTTCGGCGGCAAGATGTCATACGGCAACTGGGCTGCCAAAATCGACGTTGGCTACGGTTTCGGCAAACTCAGCATGAAAGATGTCTACCTCCAGTATAAATTCAACGGCTCCAACCTTCTTCGCGGCGGTTATTTCGTGCATCAGTTCGGCCTCAACGCCGCCACATCAAGCTCGATGAAACCGGCCATGGAAGCGCCTACATCCGACGACTTTTTCAAAGCCACCGGCCGTAACCTCGGTATCATGTATGTGTATGACCACAAAGCATTCTTTGCCGGAGTAAGCGCAATTCTGGACGGTACCTCGCTCACCACGCCCTCCAATCAGCAGGGCAAAGCAAGCTACGGCGGCCTCACACGACTAGTGTATCGCCCGCTTCATTCCACCGGTCTCATAGTCCAGGCAGGCGTTTCCGGCTGGATCCAGAGCGCTCTCCACAAAGCCACTGAAGAGGACGGCGAGTACACCGTAAGCCAGGGCTATTTCGATTTCGGCGCCAACTTCCCCACCCGCGTGTGCAAAACATCCATGCTCAGCGCCGACGTAACGGATGCCTCTTCGGTCTTCAAATTCACCCCTGAGCTCCTCGTGGCCAAGAACCGTCTGGCTCTCGAAGGACAGTACTATTATATGAACGTGGCTCGTAAAGACGACCTCAAGTCTTATAAAGCAAGCGGTGTCTACGGTCTTCTCCGCGGCATTCTGATTGGCGGCGACTACGGCTATTCGCATGCCGATGCCGGCCTCGCCACTCCCGCTCCCAAAACCCTCGAACTGGTTGCAGGCTACAACTACACCGACGCCAACTGCTCAGAAGCAGGCATATTCGGCGGCCGTTCCAACGATGCCTCGCTTACGTTCAACTACTATGTGAACAAATACGTGATAGCACGTCTGCGCTACTGCTACACCAACGTGAAAGGCAGCGACGTGGTTCCTGACCGTCACGTAAACATGGTGCAGGCACGTATCCAGGTGATATTCTGATACTCTGCGCATACAGACATATTAATGGCGGTGAGTCCAGTCGGATTCACCGCCATTTTTTCGTCAGTTTTGCAAATTTCCGCAGAGCGGCTTATTTGATATTCTCGTAGTCACGGAGCGCCTGCTCAAAGCGTGCGTTCACGTCGGCAATGTCATAAAGGCCGTCGGCGTTACGCTGAAGACCTTTAAGGGTCAGCGGATAAATCATAGGAGGATTGTCGAGGTCAAGCAACTCCATATTGCGGAGCTGGTCCACGCTCTGATAAACGAGGTTGATATCGGCATATTCCTTGCCGTCCTTACCCATAAATTTCTCCACAACTATCTTGGAGCCGATGGGAGTCTTCTTCTCTATGGCATTGGGTAGCTCGTATTCCTCCACGCCAAGTGCGGTGGCCACGGAAGAAAGATTGCTGTCATGGCCCACGAGGAATGTGAATTTACGGGCCGGAGAACGAAGTTCGTCATACATATACTGGATAAGCGGGTGTGCCACATTGGCGGCCACGATAGGAGCGGTGAAGAGAACATCCTGATAGGTGTCTTTCACATGGGCTATCTTCTCCCAGTCCTTGCGGGTGAGTTTATGGCCGAACGCTGCCTTGAGGGTATCGGGCTGCTCATAATACTGAAGAATAAGCGCGTCGCTTGCCGAGTTGAGTTCCTTCAGGGCCGATCCGCTCTTGAGTCTCGGTTCCTGATAGACCTCCCAGAGGAATTCCGTGTCATAGTTGTCAAGAGCATCAAGTTTGGGATTCTTGTTCTTGGCCATGGGCGACTGGTCCACGTCCATCACGTCGATAATCATGGCATAGTCGGGAGCTATGGCCTCATTTATTCCCTTGATTCCTTTTTTGCCTCCCATCGCTTTGATCTGCTCCATGGCCGTGGCAACGAATTCGGGAGTCACTTTGGTAAGCTGCGGATTGAACAGCGGGTCCATTTTGCTGGGCATATAGCGGTGAAAGACCTCAATGCCTCCCACGGGCATGAATCCCGAAGTGAAATACCGGGCTGTGGCTATGCAGCGCTGCATTGAATTGGCTATCACGTTTACGTCGTCGGCATCCGGAGTATGATTTACCGGGAACAGTCCGGCATCCTCGGCCCATTTGCGGAAATACTGTCCCATCTGGGTCTCGAGCACACCTCCGCGCAAAGTAAGCTCGCTCTTGGGAGCGGTCCATTTGTTCCACTGGTGAGGTGTCATCTGGCCAAGGTCGCTCTTGCTGTCGCTCAGAGGCGAACGGATATTGTGGCGGCTCAGAACCACGGCTTCCTTCAGTTGATATTTGTCCTTGAATTCCTGTGAACGCTGTTTCTGGGCCAATGATAGCTCAGGTAAAAGAACAGCAAGCAACATAGCGCATGCTACTGTAGAGATTCTTCTCATGATGCTTTATTGTTTTAAGGTGTTTTTAATGATAGTTTGTTAATCTAAGTAATTTTTTAACATATTAGCGGCCCGTTTTGTTCCATGCATCCATATTTTGTGACTCAAAATAGGATTACACAACTTATTAAGAATAAAGTGCAAGTGATTTTTGGGAATAAATCATTAACTATGCAGTAAAATAAGCGCATTTTTCATAATTAACCAAAAAATTGCAATGAATCCGAAATATATTCTGGGGGCAATTCTGCTTTCCGCATCACTGTCGCTTCCCGCACAGGAACCGTTCCGCAATCCCGACCTTCCGGTTGAGCAGCGTGTAACCGACCTGCTTTCCCGGCTCACTCTTGAAGAAAAGGTCAATCTTATGAAGCATGACGCGCCGGCGGTTCCCCGTCTCGGCATCCCTGCTTACAACTGGTGGAACGAGGCGCTCCACGGCGTGGCGCGCACGCCCGAGAAGGTCACCGTTTTCCCCCAGGCGATTGCCATGGCGGCAACATTCGATCCGGAGGGGCTGCAACGCGTGGGCGACATAGCCTCCACCGAAGGCCGCGCGCTGTTCAACGAGGCTCTTGCCGCCGGAAAAGGCATCCCGCAGTACCGCGGACTCACCTACTGGACACCCAACATCAACATATTCCGCGACCCGCGCTGGGGACGCGGACAGGAAACTTACGGTGAAGACCCCTACCTCACGGCCAAAATGGGTGCGGCCATGGTGCGCGGTCTCGAGGGTTCCGACCCGTTCTATCTGAAAGCCGTGGCGTGCGCCAAACACTACGCCGTGCACAGCGGCCCCGAACGCAACCGCCATGTGTTCGACGCCCGTGTTTTCCCTCACGACCTGTGGGACACCTATCTCCCGGCATTCCGCGAACTGGTGGTGAAGGCAAAGGTTCACGGCGTGATGTGCGCCTACAACCGCCTCGACGGACAGCCCTGCTGCGGACACAACGAGCTGCTGCAGGACATACTCCGCAACCAGTGGCACTTCAAAGGCTATGTCACCTCCGACTGCTGGGCCGTAAATGATTTCGCCCAAAATCACAAGACCCACTCAAACGACACCGAGGCCGTGGCCGACGCCGTGCTCAGCGGAACCGACCTTGAATGCGGCAATCTGTATCCCCGCCTGGTCCAGGCCGTGGAGCAGGGAATAATCACCGAAAAGGAAATCAACGTATCGCTGGCAAGGCTGCTTGAAATCCAGTTCCGGCTCGGTATGTTCGACCCTGTGGCCCGCAATCCCTATGCCTCGATTGGCCGCAAGGTAATCGAATGCCCTGAACATAAGGCCCACGCTTATAATATGGCCCGCAAGTCGATGGTACTTCTTAAAAATGAAGGTAACATTCTGCCGCTTGACTCCACAAAGGTGCGCCGCATAGCTCTGGTAGGCCCTAACATCAACAACGAATCCACCCTGCTTGCCAACTATTTCGGAGTGCCCAGCGAAATAATCACCCCCTATAAAAGCCTGAAAAAACGGTTTGGCAACCGCATACAGATCGACACCATCACCGGTGTGGGATTCGTGGCTCCTCTTCCCGCCGCTCCCTCCCCGGCCGAAGTGGCCCGAAAAGCGGCCGATGCCGATGTCATAATCTTCGTGGGCGGAATCAGTGCCGACTATGAGGGCGAGGCAGGCGATGCGGGAGCCGCAGGATATGGCGGCTTTGCAAGCGGCGACCGCACTACGATAGCTCTTCCCGCTCCACAGACCGAACTCCTCAAGGAGCTGAAGAAAACCGGGCGTCCGATTATCCTCGTCAACATGTCAGGCTCCGTGATGAGCTTCGAATGGGAGAGCGATAATGTCGATGCAATTCTTCAGGCATGGTATGGAGGCCAGGCTGCCGGCGACGCGATAACCGACATTCTGTTCGGAAGCTATAATCCGTCGGGACGCATGCCTCTTACCACATATAAATCAGACCGCGACCTCCCCGATTTCGAAGATTATTCGATGGCGGGACGCACCTATCGTTATTTCAAGGGTGATGTGCGTTATCCTTTCGGCCACGGCCTGAGCTATACCACTTTCTCGTATAGCCCGCTCACCGCCCCCGACAGCGTGACCACCGGCCACGACGCTACGGTTTCAGTCACCGTAAAAAACACAGGCAAGCGCGAGGGCGACGAAGTTGTGCAGCTCTACGTGAGCCATTCTCCCGAAGGGCGTGTTTCCGTTCCGGTGCGCTCGCTCAAAGGCTTCCGCCGCGTAAGCCTCAAGCCTGGTGAAAGCCGCAAGGTATCCTTCACTCTCACCCCCGAGGAACTCGGCCTCGTTGACAACCGCGGAAACCTTGTGATGGCTCCCGGCACCCTCCAGATATATATAGGAGGAGGCCAGCCGTTCCACTCTGCAGGAAACTTTGCCGACCTCATTATCAAAGGCGAACCTTACACCGTGTATTAAATATAAAATAAAGGCTTATATGTCTTATAAATCTTATAAGTCTTATATACTGAACGTTAAGCCGGTCACCGCTTTCGGTGTACCGGCTTATTTTCCGCGCTCTTTATAAATGACGTTTGTCACCACCTGGCCCACGGCCTTGAGGGTGGAGCGGTCGATGTTGGTGAGATTGTCGCTCAGACGGTGCCATGTGGGATTGAACGACCCCGTCTGCGGATTGTTGCATTCTATAATGTCGATGCACGGAATGCCGCCACGGTTTATGAATACATGGTCGTCGGTTATACCGCCGCCGATGTCGTTGACGAATACTGAGGCGTAAGGCGAAACAGAAGCCTCGCTCCACACGCGGTCAACCACATCGGGAGCCTCGCGATGCGAAAAATATTCGCGGTGAAAACGCGCGCCGCGCCCCCCGACCATGTCGAGCAGTATGCCGTAGGCCGGACGCTCTTCCTGGGTTTTGTAAGGCATGTTTTTAATCCAGTACTGGGTTCCCAGACACCATGTATCCTCTCCTGTTCCCCACCCTTCAGTCTTGCCGTAATCCTCGGCATCGACCAGAAGGATATCAACTCCTACATCAGGCGACTGCGTGCCGATAAGCCTGGCTATCTCAAGGAGGACACCGACTCCGCTGGCGCCGTCGTTTGCACCGTCAATGGGTGTGTTATGCTTGGCGGGATCCTCCTCATTGTCAGCCCAGGGGCGCGTGTCGTAATGGGCAAGAAGGAGTACTTTGCGTTTTGCGCCGCTGTTGAAACGGCCCATTATATTGGTCATAGGAAGAACATCGCCTGTATAAGCGCTTACCATCGCATTCTGGGTGATGATTGTGTCGGCACCGGCCCTATGAAGCACATCCGCTATATAGTTGGCGCAGTCGGTATGCGCCTTTGTACGGGGGACTCTGGGTCCGAAACCTACCTGACGCGAAATGTGCAGATAGGCGCTATCCTCGTTGAACGAGGGTATCTCTCTGCCCGCTTTTACTTCGGAAACGGCCATGGTAGTGTCGGCATGCGTGCCGTCGCTCCCTGCCTTTCCTGAGCCACACGAGCTCAAAAGTATTATGCCAATGAAAAGGGAAACAGTTTTCAACATAATCTTGATTGGTTTGTTCTGGCAAAGTTACGGAGTTGTTACGAACAAATTACGTTTCCATCAATTTATTTTCGCTCCTTATTATTAATTTTTGTTAAATTAAAATCGCTTCTCCTTTACCATACTTTAAATGGAGTATCTTTGTCACCTCCATAACCCGTTTACACATACGATGCAATCAGCCAAAGAAGAAATCGAAGCCCTGCGGCGCGAACTCAATGAACACAATTACAACTATTATGTGCTCAACAGCCCGGCTATCTCCGATTATGATTATGACATGATGATGAAACGCCTCGAAGCCCTCGAGGCCGAGCATCCCGAGCTTGACGACCCCCTGTCGCCGTCGCACCGCGTCGGTTCTGACCTGGCTGCCAAAGGATTCGAGCAGTTTGTCCACCGGCGTCTGATGCTTTCTTTGGCCAACACGTATTCTATCGACGAAGTGAATGATTTCGTGCGCCGCTGCCGCGAGGCGCTCATGGGCGAAAAGTTCGACATCGTGGGCGAGATGAAGTTTGACGGCACGTCAATCTCCCTCCACTATTCGGGCGGCCGCCTTGTAAGGGCCGTGACCCGCGGCGACGGCGAGAAAGGCGACGTGGTCACCGACAATGTAAAGACCATCCGCAGCATTCCTCTTGAGCTCCGTGGATCAGGCTGGCCCGACGAATTCGAGATACGCGGTGAGATTGTGCTCCCCTGGAAAGCTTTCGACGCACTGAACGCCGAAAGGGAGTTCAACGAGGAACCCCTTTTCGCCAATCCGCGCAATGCCGCTTCCGGAACGCTAAAGATGCAGAATTCTGCCGAAGTGGGACGCCGCGGGCTCGACGCCTACTTCTATTATCTCCTGGGGGACAATCTTCCCGCCGACAACCATTACGACAATATGCAGGCAGCCCGCGAGTGGGGATTCAAGGTAAGCGACGCCATGACGCTGCTCCACTCCCTCGATGAGGTTGACGCCTTCATTTCCCATTGGGACACCGCCCGCAAGGAACTCCCCGTGGCTACAGACGGCCTGGTGTTCAAAGTCAACTCCCTGCGCCAGCAGCTCAATCTCGGATTCACGGCCAAGAGTCCCCGCTGGGCCGTGGCCTATAAGTTCCAGGCCGAGCGCGCTCTGACACCTCTCCGCTTCGTTTCGTTTGAAGTGGGCCGCACCGGTATCATCACCCCGGTGGCAAACCTCGATCCGGTGCTTCTTTCGGGAACGGTTGTGAAACGTGCCTCGCTCCACAACGCCGACATAATACGCTCGCTCAACCTACATGAACACGACTGGCTTTATGTGGAGAAAGGCGGCGAAATCATCCCCAAGATAGTGGATGTGGATCTGGAGCACCGCGACCCCTCAGCATCGCCCGTGGAATTCGTCACCGTGTGCCCCTCGTGCGGCACACCGCTGCGCCATGTAGAGGGCGAGGCAGCAATTGTATGCCCCAACATCTACGGTTGCGCCCCTCAGATCGAGGGCCGCATAGAGCACTTTGTAGGACGCCGCATGATGAACATCGACGGCATAGGCGAGGAAACTGCCACCCTGCTCTATCGCAGCGGACTCGCCAAGGACCCTGCCGACCTGTATTCGCTCACATATGACCAGCTTGCCGCCCTCCCGGGCTTCGGCGAGAAGAGCGCCGAAAGGATTCTTGACGGCCTCCGCGCATCCCTCTCCGTTCCCTTCGACCGCGTGCTCTACGCTCTCTCCGTTCCAAACGTGGGCGAGACCGGCGCCAAGAAAATCGCGCGCGCCGCAGGCTCCATCGACCGTCTGATGTCGATGTCGGAAGCCGAACTCACAGCGATAGAGGACGTCGGCCCGCGCATAGCCGCCGGAATTGTTGACTATTTCTCGCGTCCCGAAGTGCGAAGTCTCGTGGAGCGTCTGCGTGCCGCCGGATTGAAAATGGAAATGGATGTGGACACTTCAACTCCCCGCTCCGAAATTCTCGCAGGGAAACAGATAGTGATATCCGGCACTTTCTCCCACAATTCCCGCGACCGCTACAAAGAACTCATCGAGCTGAACGGCGGCAAGAACGTCGGCTCGATTTCCAAGAAGACCTCTTTTGTTCTCGCCGGGGAGAACATGGGCCCCGCCAAGCTCGAGAAGGCCTCGCGCCTCGGAGTGCCCATCATGGACGAAGACTCTTTCCTCCGGCTCATCAACCAGCCGGAAAACAATCAATAACAACTTTTTTATCACAAATAACTTACAAGTATGAAAAAGCAAATCAAATTTCTCGTTGTAATCGCAGCAATCGTGATTTCAGGTCTTTCAATGAAAGCCGACGCACAGTTCCGCTTTGGTCTCCGTGCCGGTGTGAATGTCAGCACCCTGCATTTCAACAACTCTATTTTCGACTCTTCCAACCGTGCCGGATTCACTGGCGGTATCATCACTGAATTCACCATGCCCGTAGTTGGCATCGGCTTCGACGCATCGCTTATGTATGTGCGCCGCAACCAGCAGTGGTTCGAGGAAAACATCGGAACCGAGAAAGTGGGCCGCGACTATATCGACCTCCCCATCAACCTCAAGTGGAAAATGAACATTCCGGTGATCAATGCCATTGCCCGTCCGTTCCTCACCACTGGCCCCGTATTCTCACTGATGACCGGCAGCAAAAACTACATGGAGGACGTCAAAGGCCGTCGCTTCGACACCGCCTGGAGCTTCGGCGCAGGTGTTGAGTTGCTCAAGCATCTTCAGGTTTCAGCATCCTACGGTCTCGGCCTCACAAAAGCCCTCAAGGCCACAGGCGCCACTTCCACCGCCAACATCGAAGGCCACAACCGCTACTGGACTGTAACCGCAGCCTACCTCTTCTAATTTCTGATGCATTTTTCCTGATTAAGACATACTCTTAATCTTCAGACTTAACACAGATATGAGGCAAAAAATCCCCCCAGGATTTTGCCTCATATTTTATTTTGCCTAATTTTGCATCGCTGACTTCCGGCTACCCACCATCAGCCGAAGCCCCCACAAATCGCGGCAGTAGCTCAGTTGGTAGAGCATCAGCTTCCCAAGCTGAGGGTCGCGGGTTCGAGCCCCGTTTGCCGCTCCCTCATGAAAGCCAAATAGTTAACACCCACAACCGTTAACCATTTGGCTTCTTTCTAATTCACTCAATTTTGATATCTCGCCAAAAGAACCTCAGTTTTATCAAAAAACATCATCTTTAAGGACGGAAATTTGACATGAACGAAGAAAACAAAATAATACTCTATCAGGACGACGATGAAATCACACGGGTTTCCGTGCGCTTTGCCGATGAAGATTTATGGCTTACACAAAATCAGTTAGCGGAGATTTATTGCACCACGCAAGAAAATATTTCAATGCATATCCGAAATATTTATGC
>VSPV01000159.1 GCA_009775605.1 Paramuribaculum sp. | reverse complement strand
ATATTATGACAACCGGGATTACGGAAATATAACCCTGTGACATTCTATATTATCAAACTTATAAATTATAACGCAAATGGCAACGACCAAACATCAGCCCATCGTTCAGGAGCTTCTCGATATGATAGCGGCCAACGGTTGGCAAGACAAATTCCAGCAGGCTTTTGACAAAGCCAAGTCCTATAATGCTGTTGAGATGGACGAGCTTAACTCGTTGGAAGACTACTACAACTGGCTCGACGCCCAGCTGACATGGGTGCCCGTTGAAAACCAGCCGGGCAAGATAGTCTACAAACATGTGTGTCTCTTCTACTTCATCCTCGATCAGGAGCCTGTGAAGAGCCTCCAGAATGCAGTTATGCCGCACGACCCGGCCGAACCGCTTACTCCTCTGTCGCTCTGGATGCGCAGATACATCCAGGAGTTCGGCAAGTGGATGGATCAGCCCGAATCGCTTACTCCCGAGGCCCTGCAGTCGTACTACAACTCGCCTGCCTACAACATGGATTCCTATATCCAGCCTCACGGTGGATGGAAGACATTCAACGAGTTCTTTGCCCGTCATTTCAAACCGGGCACACACCCCATCGCAGCTATCGACGACAGCCGTATAATCACCTCTCCGGCCGACTCCACCTTCGGAGGACAATGGGAGGTAAGCGAGAACTCCGAGGTCGACATCAAGGGCATACGCTGGAAACTCGACGAGCTTCTTGCCGACAGTCCCTACAAGGACCGCTTCAAAGGCGGCCACTGGATGCACGCGTTCCTGAATACTACCGACTATCACCGTCAGCATGCCCCTGTGGCCGGACGTGTGCTTGAGTCGCGTTTCATCCAGGGCACTGTATATCTCCAGGTCGTTGCCGATCAGGATGAAGCCGTACCCGACGGACGCAACCACGTAAAGATGATTCGTCACCTCGACGCTCCCGATAGCCCGGGTTACGAGTTCATGCAGTGCCGTGGCCTTATTGTCATCGACAGCCCTATCGGACTTGTGGCCGTTCTGCCTATGGGCATGGCACAGGTATCGTCGGTTGTGATGACTGCCGAGGTGGGCAGGGTGCTTCACAAGGGTGAGGAAATTTCTTACTTCCAGTTTGGCGGATCGGATATCGTGATGGTGTTCGAGGCATCAAGCAACGTAAGTTTCACCGCTCAGCCCGGTATCCACTACAAAGTCGGCACCAAACTCGCCGAGGCATATCCTGTGGTATATCCCGCACGTTGATAAGAAGTATCGGCAAGGAACTTTTTCCCTGTAATGAAATTTGAATTCCCGGGGGCCGAAACCGCTTTAACCGGTGTCGGCCCCCTTTTCTTTTATAGTAAGTCATTTTTTCGACTAAGAGCTTGTTTAATAATAAATGTTACCGTCAGGGCGGTCATTCGTCGAGCAGATTTTTGCTTGTGATGAGGGAGTTATGGGGTTTCATAACGACCGAAGAACAGGCGGAAAGATGCCGGCGAATGACCGACGGGAGGCATTATGTTTCATATCGTTGATATATTTTGCATTTGTTGCAAAAGTCAGCAAGAGAGAGGAATTATATATAAAATTACCTTTTGTCTCGTATACCCTGGCGGCAACATTTATTATTAAACAAGCTCTTACGTAATCGTTTATTTTTTTACCGTTATGGCTTCCGATAATAATAAATCCGTTTCACGGACTGCGACACCTTCTACAGGAACGCATGAGACCACTCCCATGAATCATCCAAAAGGCGGAGCCAGGCAGATTTCAATGATGGCGATGGCCATCATGATTGTGACCACCATAGTAAGTATGCGTGGACTCGCCTCTCAGGCCGAATTCGGTTTCACCTCAATTTTCTACTATGTGCTCGCCGCACTGGTATTCCTTGTCCCCTACGCGTTGGTATGTGCCGAGCTTGCTTCCACCTATACTCGCTCCGGCGGTGTGTTTCGCTGGGTGTCCGAAGCGTTCGGTACCCGCATGGGCTGGCTGAGCATGTATCTCGACTGGCAGATGGTGGTGATATGGTTTCCGGCGGTGCTGATGTTCGGTGCCGTCTCGCTGGCTTATATTTTCTGGCCCGAAGCGTTTGATGCCCGTCTGGCAGGCAACCGTGTCTATACTCTGATTATTGTGCTCGGTGTGTATTGGGTATGTACCTTCAATACCTTCCGAGGAATGAAATATGCCAATAAACTCAGTACCCTCGGCGGTTTGTGCGGCACTATCATCCCTGCCGCCGTGCTGATAATAATGGGTGTGGTGTATCTTTTGCTCGGCAAGACAGTATATCTTCCGGTCGACAAACCTTTCTGGCCCGATTTCTCTCATTTCAGCACAATTGTATTGGCCGCGAGCATATTCCTGTTCTTCGCGGGTATGGAAATTCAGGCTGTGCAGGTTCCGGGCATGAAGAACCCCTCGAGAGACTTCCCGAAGTCGGTGCTTGTGGCTACATTGATTATCCTCGCCATCTTTATTCTCGGCACCCTCGCCATTGGCGTCGTGATTCCCGAAAGCAAGATTAATCTGCTCCAGAGCCTTCTGGTGGCCTACAATGATCTTTGGGCGTCGATTGGTGCTCCATGGCTCGGCAATGTAATGGCCGTGCTCATCACCTTCGGCGTGCTCGGACAGGTAAGCGTGGTCATTGCCGGCCCGTCGACCGGTCTTCTCGCCGTGGGTAAGGCCGGATTCCTGCCGCGCTCGCTTCAGCATACCAACAAGAACGGTATCCAGACAACTATCCTCTACGTGCAGGCTGCCATCGTATCTCTGCTGTCGCTTGTGCTGGTACTTCTCCCCTCGGTAGAGTCCGCATATCAGATTCTAAGTCAGATGTCGACCATCATCTATCTTATCATGGTAGTGATAATCTACACCGCATTCGTAAGGTTGCGCCACACTGCTCCCAACAAGAGCCGCGGATTCCGCGTCCCGGGCGGAAAGTTCGGTATGTGGCTCGTGACGGTTGTCGGGATTGCAGGAGCCGTTTTGGCAGGTGTGCTCAGCTTCGTTCCGCCGTCGCAGATTAAGACCGGCACCCCGGCTGTGTACGTTGGCGTGCTTATCGTAGGAGTGGCTGTATTTATCGCAGTGCCGCTTATTGTATATGCCCGACGTAAGAAATCCTGGCGTGATGCCAATGCCTCGTTCTACCCCTTCGACTGGCAGATTGAGGGGCGTACACCCGACCAGGTGTCGAAATGGCCGGCCGGATATCAGCCTACTGAGGCTCAGGTGCAGGCTGCCGTCAACAAGGAAAACGACGATAAATAAAATTCAGCGCTATGAAGAGAATACCCACAGGGAAGGGATACATCACATTGCCGGCGTTGCTGGCCATATGGTCAATCTCCTTGGTGGTCAACCTCCCCGGGCTGGCCGTAAGCCCTATGCTCGGTAATCTCGACAGGATATTCCCCAAGGCTTCCGACCTCGAGATTCAGTTGCTTACAGTGCTTCCAAACCTGTTGATTATACCGTTTGTACTGTTTTCCGGAAAGCTGTCGGAGTCGAAAGACAAGGTAAGGATTGTAGTTATCGGGTTGGCCATATATCTGGCGGCCGGTCTGCTCTATTTTGTGGCCGACTCGATGATTGCCCTTATCGCCATCAGCTGTATGCTGGGATGCGGATGCGGCCTGGTGATACCACTTGCCGCAGGGCTCATTGCCGATACTTTCGTAGGCAAATACCGTATGCAGCAGCTCGGCATCAAGAGCGGTATATCTAATGTGGCCCTCGTGCTCGCCACGTTTGTGGTAGGATGGCTCAATCGCGGCAACTGGCATACTCCGTTCCTGGTCTATCTCATCCCGGCTATTCCGTTGGCTCTGATGATTTTTGTCAGGAACAAGAATCCGGAGGCCTCGGTCAAGCTCAACACACCCCCTCCGGGAGCGGCCTCGACTCCGGCTACCTCTGTTGCGCAAGCCCCGATGCCCGGCGAAAAGATTCGCGGAGGTTTCATCGTAGGGCGTATAGCAGGGCTCGTGGGAGTATATGCTTTCACTACCTATGCCGTGACTGTCATATCCTATTACCTGCCTTTCCTTATTCAGGCCGATAATCTGAGCAGTGACATCACCGGCACGGTAACTGCGCTCTTCTATCTCGCGGTGTTCCTGCCCGGATTCTGCCTCCCTTATATCATTAAGCTCTTCAAGCAGCGTACGTCGATTGCCGCCACCAGCTCCATAGCGGCAGGACTGTTGCTCATGGCTATAGCACGGCAGCACGGTCTGCTATATCTCTCGGCCCTGTTGATGGGATTCGGCTACGGAGTGTTCCAGCCCATCATCTACGATAAGGCTACCTACACCGTTACCGACGGACACAAATCCACCCTGGCCCTTGCCATCGTACTGTCCGTCAACTATATCGCCATTACGATAACTCCCTTCATCGTCGATATGTTCCGCCAGATGTTCGGTACCACGAGCAATCATTTCCCCTTCATTCTTAACTTTGTGTTCACCATCATCTTCGGCATAGTGGTTCTCGTGCGCCGCAACTCCTTTGCCTTCCGTATGAGTGATGAATATGTATAGTCTTTACCCCACTTCTCCCTTAT
>VSPV01000158.1 GCA_009775605.1 Paramuribaculum sp. | reverse complement strand
GTTTGGGAGGGGTCGAGGGTGATGGACCAGCGGATGGCGTTGGAGCCGGAGTAGAGGAGGTGGAGGATGTTGCGGCCTTCGATGTCGTCGATTTTGGAGATGGAGGCCTCTATGCCTTCGAATATGCCGGAGATTACCTGCATTTCGGTGCCTACGGTGAGGGCTTCGGCGCTGAATGTGGAGGCGTCGAAGCTGCCCACGGCTATGCGGAACTGGTGGAAGTGGGCGTCGGGAATGACGGCGAAGCGGTCGCCGGTGCGGCCGGATGAGGTATAGATCCACGCAATGTCGGCTATGCGGGCGGCCAGCGCAAAGACATCGGCCTCGCCACAACGGAAGAAGACCACGTTTTTTATCACCGGGGTCTGGCGGAAGAGGATGCGCTTATGGAGCTTGCGCGCGATCTCGCTGAAGGGATAGAAGAGTTCGGGACGCTCGGAGGCCGGAAGGGTGTCGAGGCGCGAACGGAGCTCGTCGAACGTGCGCCCAGGGCGGATGCGCATGGCATACCAGCGCATAGGGTTGCTGATGAAGGTCTGTCCTACCGCATCGGCAAGCCAGGTGCGGCGTTCGGCCGACAGCGTTGCGGGCTCGGCTACAGCGAGAAGGGGCAACGCCGGCGGCGTGGCAGCAAGAAACGCCACGACCTCGGATGCGGTGATGCCACGACGAAGAGCCGCCAAGGCCCAGAGCGAAGCAACCGCGCCGGTAACGTCAGGCGCCTGGGGCAGCGTGCCGTCGAGGCGCAAGGGTGCGAAAAGGTGCGTCACGGCCTTGCGCAACTGCACGGGGGTGAGCATGGACTGCCCGAGATCGAAGATGTATTTGCGGCGCGGCGATACGTTACGCATGGCGATGCCCTTCAGCTCGGGAGAAAGCTCCTGGAGGCAATCCTTTGTGAGGAGAGCGATATCATAAAGAGGCATGCAGCCATTCAGAAGCGAGAAAAGCAGTATGTCGCGCGCCAAAGCATTCTCACCACCACGTGGAGCGACCGCACGGAAAAGGCGGTGGGCACGGGCGAGGGGCGCGAAGTCTATAGAATCGGGATTCCCGGAAACGGAGAGTGCCTTAAGGCGCTCTTTTACGTCGCGGAAGGCTGGGGTTGGTTCGGCTAACCCTGCGGCAATTGCCTTACGATACACACCGGAGACGCTATTGAGATAAAGCGTGGCGGTTTTAAATGTGAGACCGCGGGAAATCATGGAAATAAACCAATCGGCAATCAGACCGGAAGTGATTTCGCAAGATTCTTCACCGCGCGTGGCAAGAAATGCTTCGAAACCGGCAACGGCCCGGCTATAATAGGAAGCCGCCGCACCGGACTTGCCGGAAGCCTCAGACCGGAAGAATTCGAAGAGAGACGCGAGGTCAACAGTCTTATCTACAGCAACTTCGTCCACTACAGATTTTAAACTTCCAAGAAATGGTCTATAAACAGATATTTCCCGCCACATACGCCGATGTGACAGGATAAGGCCATGGTATGTTGGGTTTTACACAGCATGATAAGGCTGAGGTAAACCTCCGGGAATATTCATAAGCGTGCCAAAACGGCAACGCTTATCTGCACAAAGATAAGGAATATTTCTGATAATCCGAGCAAATGGCTGCGGAAAATGGAGCGGACACCGAAATACGGGTTCTCGCAGACATCGAAATGCGGAGCACAGACAGAGAAATGACATCATCTCACTCCCCGTCAGTTATTCCTATTATAACATAATGTCCTAACTAAAAAGTCATTTGAACATTTTCAGTACCTGGGCGACAATCGGTGCCATGTCATAATATTTATATTCGGCGAGGCGGCCGCCGAAAATCACGCGGGGAGAGCCGTCGGG
This sequence comes from Paramuribaculum sp., assembly GCA_009775605.1. Classification (GTDB taxonomy): domain Bacteria; phylum Bacteroidota; class Bacteroidia; order Bacteroidales; family Muribaculaceae; genus Paramuribaculum. The sequence continues at coordinate 2,735 of VSPV01000158.1, read as the reverse complement.
GTTGGCGGGGATAGCTTCGCGGAGGTCGCGGTACTGGGTGTAGCGGGTAGTGTTCTTGGAATCGGTCACAGGGTAGAATGGCTCCATCCCGGGACGCCATTCGGTGGAGTACTCGCGCGAGATGACCGTCTGAGGGTTGGCGTAGACCTCCGGCTGAAGCAATGCCTCGAAGTGTTTGTGCTCGATTATGCGGGTATAGGGAACGTCAGCCGAGGTGTAGTTAACCACGGCGTTGCCCTGATAGTTGGGCGTGGGGAGTATTTCCGTCTCGAAGCTGACAGTCCGGTATTCCAGCGACCCGAACTTATAGTCGAAATAGCGGTCGATGGGGCCAGTATAGACTATCGTCCGGGCTATCGGGTCCAGCTCGGCGCGATGGTCGAAGTAGTCGCAATTCAAGCGCACTTCTATGTCCTCAAGTAGGCCGTCGATCAGACGGTTGTAGCCTCCGATGGGTATGCCCTGATAGGCGTCGTTGAAATAGTTGTTGTCGAAGGTCAGGCGCACCGGAAGACGACGGATTATGTCGGCCGGGAGATCTGTGCATTTCCTCCCCCACTGCTTTTCGGTGTAGCCCTTTATGAGCTGTTCATATATATCGGTTCCGATAAGCATTAGGGCTTGTTCCTCAAGGTTCCTGGGCTCGGTGATGCCCTCCGATTTCATTTTTTCAACAGCCTCGCGTCGCTGTTCGTCAAGCTTCGCCTGGGCCTCGGCAGGGGTCTTCACCCCCCACATCTGATAGAATGTGTTCATGTTGAATGGCAGATTGTAGAGCTTGCCGTCGGGAGCCACAGCCACCGGTGAGTTCGTGTAGCGGTTGAACGGCACGATGGAGTTGACGAAGTCCCATACCTCCTTGTCGGAGGTGTGGAATATATGGGCACCGTATTTGTGCACGTTTATTCCCGCGATTTCCTCGCAGTAGATGTTGCCGCCGGTATGCGGGCGCTTGTCAATGACGAGGCAACGTTTGCCCCGGCGGTGGGCCAGATGAGCGAATGTGGCTCCGTAAAGGCCGGCGCCTACTATCAGATAATCATATTTTTCCGCCATTTGATATGGTGGTTTTAAGTGATGTGATTGTTTCAAACAAAAGAGGGTCTTTCATCACAAGAAGTGATGTGACATAGACAAGGATTCCCACAGGCAGCCCTACGAGCAGCTGCAGCGCCATGCCTTCGGCGAATGATGTGAGAAGGAGAAGCGCCACCGACATTATCGCAGTGCCACCGATATAACGGGCATTCCACAGAGCGGAGAGCGCGAAGGGATAGTATTTCCTGCCGTACATGAGCTGGAAGGCAGTCACCGAGAGTTCCGCGAATAAGGTTGAGATAGCTGCTCCCACAGCCCCGTGCCCCGGAATAAGCAGAATGTTGAGGATGACATTGACCAGCGCTCCCACACTCACGCTCCATATCACAAGGGTTATCTTGTCCTTGGGGTAAAGTATCTGTATGCCCAGCAGATTCGATATGCCTATGAAGATAATCACGGGAGCGTTCAGCACCAGCACGGGAATGGCATCCGCGTACTCCGGCCCACAGAATATCATGGTCACCGGTGCCGCAAGCAGTATCAGGCCGAAGGTCATGGGCAGCGACAGGCAGAGTATCAGGTCGAGCGATTTTCCTATCACCTTGTTGAATTCCGCGTCTTCACCATTGGCCAAGAGATTGGAGCATCGCGGAAGCAGCACTGTGCCTATGGAGGAGAGGACTGTAAGCCCGATATGTGAAATCTTCGTGCCGGCCGTGAAGAAACCTACCTGCTCGTCGCCCGCCATGAATCCCAGCATCACGGAATTGAGATGGAGATATAGGCTCACTATCAGATTGAAGATAAACAGTTGCAGGGCCGGACGGACATGGCGCTTCAGATTCAAAGCTTTAAGCCGAATTTCCTTCAGGTCTATGATTTTCCGGAGGTGTATAAGATTGATTATATTGTTGCCTACGGTAGAGCCAACGATTATCACACCGTAGATAAGCAGATCTGACGGTGTCTTGACGAAAATGAAAAGAGCCGCTGCCGAAAGTGTGCGGATTATCAGCGCGCGGATGGTGATGAATCTGAAATCCTCTATCGCCTGATAGAACCAGTTGACGCCAACGGTATTGAAGACTATCGAAAGGCTCAGCACATAGAACAGTGCCGACTGAGAGTGAATCTGCGGCACAAACCGGGCCAGGAGCCATACAGCTACATATCCTGCAATACACAGCAAAAGGCTCAGAAGCAGAATCTCTATGGTGATGCGGTCGCGTTGCAGCCTGTCGTCACGGTATTTGGCAACTTCCTTTACGGCATACATCGGTATGCCCAGACTTGTCAGAAGCACTATGTAGCTAATGACGGAGTTGAGGAAGTTAACCGCGCCGATTCCGTCCGGCATCAGCACGCGCGCCGCGTAAGGGAACGTGATGATTGGAAACAACAGGCTCGTGGCCGTGTTAATTCCGTTGAGAATTATATTTCCCTTCAGTGATGCCAAAACTCTGTAATATTAAATGCCCTACTAATGGGTTAAAGATAATCATTATGCCGGGAAAAATCCGACCTCAGACCGTCAAAAAATGCTCTGTTAAACAGTTTGAAGTTCTCGATATCGAATTTTCGCTTAAACAAGAAATAAGTATTGTACTTAATGAATATCTTATATAAGCGTTTTTTAGGGCCATAGACTTTTAGATTATACGTCTTATTACGGTAAGTACAATAATCTCGTAATT
>VSPV01000157.1 GCA_009775605.1 Paramuribaculum sp. | reverse complement strand
CAGCATACCAGTTCCCAGCGCGGTTTGACTGGATAACCTTCTGCATCAAATTCAAATTTGCGTTTCCCCTCATCCAGAGGGTATCAATGTGGGTTATCGCCATATCGACAGACTAAAACCGGACAGAGTCAATTTCCCGTTCGGTCATGGACTCAGCTATACCGATTTCAGGTTAGGAGCTCCGGAGCTCACGGAGAAGGATGGAAAATATACCGTTAAGGTGCCGGTGACCAATATCGGTGCGGTTGCCGGAGCGGAAGTAGTCCAGCTCTACGTTCGTGATGTGAAGAGCGGTGTTGAGCGTCCAGTGAAGGAGTTAAAGGCATTCAGCAAAGTTAACGTCAAACCCGGCGCAACCGAAAACGCAGTCATGACCCTTGACCCTAATGCGTTTGCATTTTTCAATCCCGCAACCGGCAAATGGACCGTAGAGCCGGGTAAATTTGAAATTCTGGTAGGAACCTCCGGCCAGAATATAGCAGCCAAAATCCCCCTCTCGATAAATCAGCCTCAACAGTGGGCCGACTCTGAATTCTGAAACGCCTCTCACTCGGATTATCCCGGAAAATTTTGCTAATTTTGCCGGAGTTCCCATGTGGGGGTGTTTCGAAACTCCGAAAAGTAGGGCTGCTCCATGGAGCAGCCGAATTCAATGCGTTGATTCTCAGTGGATGCACGAGTGTGCATCCCTACAATTTAGACGGTAATTTGATTTTTGCAACACCTTCACATAAGAAACATAAGTTACAAAATCCTCCAATAAAAATGCGATTTAGCCAACTTGACATAAAGGGTCTCTGGCTCATTGAGCCGAAGCGCTTCGGCGATGAACGTGGATATTTTGCCGAGACGTTTCGCCGCGCCGAGTTTGAGGAAGCAACCGGTGCCAACGGCGACTTCATTCAGGATAATGAATCCGTAAGCCGCTATGGGGTGGTGCGCGGACTTCATTTCCAGCGCGGTGAATTCTGGCAGGCAAAGATTGTGAGGGTGTCGCGCGGCGCGGTGCTTGATGTGGCCGTTGACCTTCGTGCCGGCTCGCCGACTTTCGGCCGCTATGCCGCCGTTGAGCTGACTGCCGACAACGGCCTGCAGCTTTACATTCCCCGCGGGTTTGCCCACGGGTTTGCCGTGCTCAGTCCCGAAGCGCAGTTCCAGTATAAGGTTGACAATGTGTATATGCCGTCGGCCGAATGCACCCTGAGTTTCAACAACCCTTCCGTTGGTGTGGACTGGCGTATTCCGATTGCCGACATGACGCTTTCGCCCAAGGACATGCGTGGCCTTTCGCTTGATGAAATCACTCCTTATAACCTGTAAGAATATGGATAAAGACGAACTCCGCAAACATAAAGAAGAGATAATAGGCCTGCTGAAATCAACCGGCCTTGAGGAAATGGACGATTTCATAGCCGAACTCGAAAACACCGGCTATTTCACCGCTCCCGCATCTATGAACGGCCATATGTGTTATGAGGGCGGTCTGATGATTCATTCGCTCAACGTTTACTATGCGGCGCGCGAGCTGAAAGCCACTTTCAGCAAGATGCGTCCCGATGTGTTCGAGCGTATTTCCGATGCCAGCATCATCATTGCCACTCTGCTTCATGACATGTGCAAGTCCAATCTCTATTATAAGAAACGCAATGCCGCCTACGAACTCGGTCAGAGCCAGTATGGCAGTGACCAGGGCTCGCTCCCCGTGGGCCACGGCGAGAAGTCGGTTATAATGCTTCTGCAGATGGGTCTCGGCCTGACTGATGCCGAGATATGCGCCATCCGCTGGCACATGGGCGCGTGGAGCGTCAACCCCACCGACGGTGAATCGAAAGGCGATTTCCGCCGTGCGGCCGATCTCTATCCGCTCGTGAGTCTGGTGCAGCTCGCCGATTCGGTGGCCGCCTCCATTCTCGAGCGCAAATACACCACAATCAATTCCTGACCGCCGCTCAGTATTTCTTACGCATGCGGTCTATCCAGTCCAGCTCCATGCGGTAATAATCCGGTTTGGGGCCGTTTCTGAACTGGTGGTCGAAAAATGCCTGCCAGCGTTTCTTATACAGGTCGCCGGTTATGCCGCCCCATTCGCGGTGGGAATATTCGTGAAGTCCGGCTACGTTGGCGGCGGCCGAGTCGCCCCACACTGTTATGAGAAGGGCGGCGTTGTTAACGTTCTGAAGCTTTTGCGTAGGGTTGGTGGCGGCATCGGAGGCATGGCGTAGCCAGGTATCTACGTGGGTGTCGCTCCTTTGTGACAATAAAGAATCCTGACGGTCTATAAGGCGCAGAAATTCTTCCGACAATTTTTCGGCCTGCTTTTTAAGGCCTCTTCGCATCAGTCCCGACATGGCTATCAGGAGGCGGTTGGCCTCGTCGGCATTTGCCTGACGCGCTACATCGGCAAAATCATACTCGAAGTTATTACCTTTTCCCTGCCCTTCCATCAGAGCTGCGGCGCGCGCGGTGAGTGAAGGTGAGTAGAAAAGTTTCGAGGAACCCCATGTCGACACACTCTTGAGGTCCCAGTCCGGCCGTGCGCAAATCACCGATTCAACTGTGCCCTGACCGCGATAGTCGGTGGGAGCATTGTAGACGGTCGCGTATAGGTTGTCCCATGCGCTCATCAGTGAGTCGGAAGGCTCTTTGCCGTAACGGGCGTGCAGGTAGTCTCTGAGCCACGCGTGTAGCTCAGGCTTGAATTCCATCCAAGGAAGCTCATAAAGCAGTTCATACATCACCGGATTGTTTTCAATACCCTCAGGCGTAGCGCCTACACCTTTGAGAGAAGACGCAAACCGTGAGCCGCGGGCCTTGAAGAAGCCGTCGACAAGCTGGTCCATGCGCCCGTGCAGTCCCACGTTGCCTCCGAAATTAAGAAGCATGCAGTAAATCCAGTCGTGGCCTTTGAAACCGTCCGGACGGCAGATTTCAGATAATTCATCACCCCACATAGGAGTTTTCTCGGCGTTGAGGTCAAGAACAGCCATTGAGCCGAGAGCGAGCGTGTCGAGCATCTCTGTGCGTGGGTTGATGTGCCATCCCTGTATGACCCATACGGCCTCGGGTGATGCTTTTTTCATTTGCTCCATGATTTTTACTCCGGCCTTTGCCAGGTCAACTCCTTCTGTGGAGCCCCCTTCATGGAACGGATCCATGCTGTAGAAGCGTGAGGTTCCGTAGAGTTTGGTCAGTTCCTCATAATAGATGGATGCGAGGCGGTCAAACGACGGGTCGTCGGGTTTCTGGAAGGCCGGACGCGGGAATTCGCACCAGCGGCCCGGATCGGCTATGTCAAGACCGAGTTTCTTTCCGGCCGTGCGTGGCACCATGCCGGAATAGCCGGGGAGCACGGGCGATATGCCCAGCGACTTCATGCGCGCTATTATGGCCTTGTTCAGTTTGGCTTGCTGCTCGATCCATTGGTCGGTCATCGGGCCTCCCCAACCCTCAAGGTTGTTCATCAGCCACCAGGCAGTGAAAGCCGGGCCCGGGAGGAATTCCTTTATCTCGTCCGATGAATAGCCGAGGCGGCGCAGCACATTGCTCCATACGGCTTCGGTGCCCACTATGTCAAGGGGCATATTGATGCCGTGGAGCGCCATCCAGTCAATCTCTTTCATCCACCGATCTTCATCCCAGAATGGCATCGAGTAAGAGAAGGTGCAATAGTTGAGATAGTAGCGGTAGGGGAGGTCTGTGCTTCCGCGCATCACCGAGTCGGGCATCGGAAGCACCTCTGGCAACGGCTGCGTCAGATTGTTCCATGATATATGTATGCGGGCCACGTCCTTCAGATAGCGGTTAAGCCCTACGGCCTGCGATACGGCGTTGTTTCCGTTGATCATCACCGTGTTTCCGCATGGTACCACTTCATAGAAGTCCACGGGCGATTCCTTTGTTGTAAAGAAAATGCGGTTCTTTGCTGTGCCTTCGGTCACGCGCCATGCGAGCGAGTCGATAGCCGATGTTGTGTATCCGAAGCTTGCGAGCGGAGCCGCTGACAATGCCAGGGCCACGAGCCTGTTGCGTAGTTTCATTATATCTGAGATTTAAAGTTATCGGTGATTGCCTGTTTGCAATAATTGCCTATTGCAAATATAGGTATAATTTGCGGAATAAAGCATTATGGGTAACTTTGCAGACGAAATAAATGGAACTACTGATATGGCGAAAAGAAGCAACATTGAGCTCATAATGATAAGTATAACGGGAGCTGATCAGCCCGGAGTCACGGCGGCGCTCTCGGAAATAATAGCCTCGCACGACGCGCAGATTCTCGACATCGGCCAGGCCGATATCCATCACAATCTCAGTCTGGGAATGCTGATAAAGACCGAGAGCTGCCGCTCCGGCGACATCCTAAAGGATCTTCTTTTCAAAGGCTATGAGCTTAATGTAAAGGTGAAATTCTCGCCTGTAGAACCCGAGGATTACGACCGCTGGGTTAAATCGCAGGGCAAGAACCGCTGGATAATAACTCTTCTTGGCCGTTCCATCGCGTCGCGCCATATCGCTGCCGTCAGCAAGGTGATTGCCGACCAGAAGCTTAATATCGACGGTATCCAGCGTCTTACCGGCCGAATCCCGCTCGACGAGACGGAGGAACCATTGCGCAAGGCGTGCGTGGAGTTCTCGGTGCGCGGCAATCCCGCCGACCGTGATGCCATGCAGAGCAGTTTCATGAAAATTGCTGCCGGGGGCGACATCGATATTTCCCTCCAGGAGGACAATATGTTCCGCCGCTGGGGCCGTCTGGTGTGCTTCGATATGGATTCCACTCTGATTGGCACTGAAGTTATAGATGAACTTG
>VSPV01000156.1 GCA_009775605.1 Paramuribaculum sp. | reverse complement strand
GGATGGGGAGGTGTGGAGAAGGTCATCAGAGGGGAAGGAAGAGTACGCCCGGCGCATGGTGCGGAAATCATTGTGGGCCTTGAGGATGGCTTTTGCATCGCCGAAATGGCCGGTGGCAAGAAATTTCGCCCAGGCCACGGTATCGAGCAAACGCCTTTTCAGCAGAGTTCGTCCACGCGAGGAATCGGGTAGATTCTTATAAAGCATCAGCAGATTGTTGCGGAAGTTTAGATAGGTCTTGCGGGGATTGGACGCGTCGAGACTTCCGCCACCGAGATGATACACCACTCCCTGCGGGACGGCCGCAATCTTCCATCCGGCAAGCTGCATGCGCCAGCAGAGGTCAATCTCCTCCATGTGGGCGAAAAACTGTGTGTCGAGACCGCCAAGCGCATTATACACTTCGGTTCTCACCATCAGGGCTGCTCCTGTGGCCCAGAACACCTCCGCAGGCTCGTCATACTGGCCGCGGTCAGTCTCCACTTCGTTGAATATACGCCCGCGGCAATACGGGAATCCGTTACGGTCTATATAACCGCCCGCGGCCCCGGCATATTCAAACTTTTCCGAATGGCGGTACGCCCTGATTTTGGGCTGACACGCCCCCACATCGGGATGGCTCTGCATGTAGTCATATAGCGGCGTAAGCCAGTCGTCATTCACCTCCACATCCGAGTTAAGAAGCACGGTATATGGCTCCGGAACCTGTGCCAGCGCCTTGTTGTAGCCGCCCGCAAAACCGTAGTTTTCCGGAAAACGCATCACCTCCACTTCGGGAAAATCACTCACCAGAAGCTCCAGCGAGCCATCGTTGCTGCCGTTGTCGGCCACTATCACTCTCGCGAGAGGCCGGGGGGTGAAACGCACCACCGACGGCAGAAACTCCTTGAGAAGTTTCCGGCCGTTCCAGTTGAGTATGATCACGGCTACCTGAGGTCTGTCAATCTCCTGATTCATCTTTCAAAGGCTTTTGGGGAAGTGTCACGGGGTTGCGCCATCTCTTGTGGCTCCATAGCCAGATGGCGGGATTGCGCTCTATGGTGCGCTCCAGGACGCCTGCATATCGCTCGGTCAATTCCATAGGCTCAAGCGCCGAGGCATCCTCGGCAAGCAGGCGCATCTTTATCTTATAGTGGCCGCGCGACAGCTTGTACATGTCCATGTAAGCTACCGCCATACCCAGCTTACGGGCGAGCGTCTCCGTGCCGGTAATCATGGCCGTGGGGCGCCCGAGAAAAAGCATGGGATGCGTGGGGTCGCCATGGCTCGGCTTCTGGTCGCTCATGAAACCGCACACGGCCAGACGGCCGTCGCGACGCAGGCGAAGAAGGTCGCGGAGCACGCTCCGTTTGGGATACGACACCGAGCCGAAACGCGAACGCAGATGAAGAAAATAGGCGTCGAACCATTTGTTTTTAAGCGGACGGTATACCTGCGAGAACTCCACCATGGAATCACGGCCATAGCGCGACCAGAGTGTGATGGAAGGCGCCCATTCCCAGTTGAAACAGTGAGCGAAATAGCACACCACAGATTTCCCGGAACCTACCAGACGGTCCACGACATCAACATCCTCGAACTTGAAGCGCTTCAGCACCTCGCTGTCGCTTATATGATTGAGTTTCACAGTCTCCACGAAGTAATCGGTGAGATTCAGGTAAAACTCCTTCTCTATGCGCCGCAATTCGGCACGGGATTTTCCGGGAAAGGTATCCACAAGGTTTCCTCTCACGACCTTAAGGCGGTAGCGTGCGATGCGATGTGTCACAAAGCACATGATATCGGAAAGAAAGTAGAGCAGGCCGAAAGGCATTCTTGACAGCGTCCACAGCAACGCGCTCAGCGCTCTGTGGCCTACGGCAGCGAGAAAACCGTTATTCCGAGCCATTAAACTACCACCTCCCCTCTTACCTCTTCGCCGAGATTCTCGAGCAGACGCACCGGAACAATCCTGTTGTCAAGGGACGCGTCGGCCGGGAGGCTCACCCGAAGGTAATTGTCGGTAAATCCCCCCATGGTGTCGCCCTTTGCGCGGTGCTCCACCAGCACAGGACGCACCGTCCCTATAAAACCGTCGGTAAACTCCTTGAGTTTACGGTCTGAAATGTCGAGCATGGTGCGTGCGCGCATATGCTTGTCGTGCTGGCTCACAACGTGGTCAATGTCGGTGAGAGCGCGTGTGCCGGGACGTTCTGAATAAGGGAACACGTGCAGACGCGATATGGCAAGCGAGTCCACAAAATCGCGCGAAGCGGCAAACTCTTCGGGAGTCTCTCCGCGCGCACCCACTATCAGGTCAACGCCTATGAAGGCATGCGGCATCACCTCGCGTATGGTCTCCACCCTGTGGCGGAAAACCGAAGTTCCATATCGACGGCGCATGAGCTGAAGCACCGCATCCGATCCGCTCTGCAGCGGTATATGGAAATGCGGCATGAATGCCCGCGAACCGGCCACCCATTCTATCATTTCGTCGGTAAGCAGATTAGGCTCTATCGACGATATTCTGTAACGTTCTATACCATCCACCTGATCCAGAGCGCGCATTAGGTCGAAAAACGTATCGCTCCGCCCTTTTCCGAAATCACCGATATTCACACCGGTTATCACAATCTCTTTGCCACCTTCGGCGGCAGCGGCGGCCGCCTGCGCCACGAGAGAATCGATGGTGGCCGACCGGCTGCGTCCGCGGGCATACGGAATGGTACAATAGGAGCAGAAATAATCGCATCCGTCCTGAACCTTGAGGAAAAAACGGGTGCGGTCGCCGCGCGCGCACGACGGCGAGAAACTCCGTATGTCCTTCACCGGCGTATGGAGCAGAACAGGTTCCCTGCGGTCAAGCCAGCGCTCCACGGCGTCGGCTATCTCAAGCTTGCGGTCATTTCCGGCCACAATCACCACACCGGGCATTTTTTCTATATCAGGAGCCTTGAGCTGCGCGTAACACCCCGTGACAACTATCGCGGCAGCGGGATAGCGGCGGTTGAATGCCCTGATGGCCTGACGGCACTTCTTGTCGGCCAGCTCGGTCACCGAACATGTGTTCACCACAATGATATCCGGAGTCTCGCCTTCCCGGGCACTTATGATTCCCCTCCCGGCAAGCATCTTCGCCACCGTGGAGGTTTCGGCGAAATTGAGCTTGCATCCAAAAGTGTGGAAAAGTGCCTTGCGGTCGGAAAAGGTGGATTTATCTATCATCATTTATGGCTTTTGGTGTGCAAAGATACAAGATAATTTCCGGGAGTGAAAGTAAAACAATATCTTTGCAGTGTGACCGGAATTACAAATAGTTGCGCTCCGTGCAACCAACATCCAGCCTCAGGTGTATTAATATATAATCCCCCAAGCATTCCGGAGTGACCCTCTCCGACACTGAAACAACTTACGAAACAAGCTAACTGCCATAACCATGCTCAACGAAGACCTGCTAAACATCTTTGCCCAGAGTTTCCGCAACAACTGGGAACTTCCCGCCCTTCAGGACTACGGTTCATCATCCGTGCTGACCTACGGCGATCTTGCCAGACGAATAGCCCGGACCCACATATTTTTCCGCCTGAACGGCGTAAAACCCGGAGCAAAAATAGCCGTGATGGGCAAAAACAGCGTCTCCTGGATTGTGAGCTATATGGCCACGCTTACCTACGGAGCGGTCGTTGTGCCGATTCTGCACGACTTCAACCCGCAGGATGCCCAGCATATCATAAACCACAGCGGCTCTTCCATGCTCTTCATCCAGGATTATATCTGGGAGCATTTCGACCCCGAGCAGCTTCCCGATGTCAAAGTGGCGATGTCGCTTGACACCAACGAGATTCTTATGGAAAAGGAAGCCGACAAGGGAAAGGCAAAAAAGGCCGTGGAGAAAGTGGTGGCCGAGTTCAACAGCAAATATCCCAAAGGTTTCAACCGCGAGGATGTGGCCTACACGCATTTCAGCCCCGACACCCTCGCCGAGATAAACTATACGTCGGGAACCACAGGCTTCTCCAAGGGGGTTATGCTCTCCCTCAACAATCTATGCGGCAATGTGGTCTACGGCATGAATTCCGGGATGCAGCACCGCAAGGGGCGTTGTCTGGCATTTCTCCCTCTGGCCCATACCTACGGCTGCACCTTCGACATGCTCGTACAGCTGGCGTTGGGAGCGCTTGTAGTGACATTCAACAAGGTGCCTTCACCGCGTGTGCTCATGGCCGCGCTCGCCGAAGTGAAACCCACCCTTGTGCTCTGCGTGCCCCTGATTCTCGAAAAAATATACCAGAAGCAGATACTCCCGGTAATCTCCAAGCCATCCATGCGCAGGCTCATGGCGTTGCCTTTCGTCAACAAGAAAGTCTACAGGAAGATACGCTCCAAACTCATGGAGGCGTTCGGCGGAGAGTTCTGCCAGATAATCGTGGGAGGCGCTCCGCTCAACCCCGAGGTTGAGGCGTTTCTTTACAAAATCGACTTCCCGTTCTCGGTGGGCTACGGCATGACCGAATGCGGCCCGCTTATCAGTTTCACCCCTTACCCCGACTTCATACCCGGTTCGTCGGGACGCACGCTCCGAGGCCTGATGCATTCCAAGGTTCTGAGCGACAACGGCGCCATGATTCCCGGAGAAATCTGTGTAAAGGGCGAGAACGTGATGATGGGTTATTACAAGAATACCGAGGCCACGAAAGCCGTGCTCGACAGCGAGGGATGGCTGCATACCGGCGACATGGGTACCATAGCCGATGCCGGCACCATCTTCATCCGCGGCCGCTACAAGACCATGATTCTGTCGGCAAGCGGACAGAATATCTATCCCGAGGAAATCGAGGCCAAGCTCAACAC
>VSPV01000155.1 GCA_009775605.1 Paramuribaculum sp. | reverse complement strand
ATCGTAACCTATTACTATCAAGAGCAATTAACCTACGCTCATTTCCAATAAATTACACTCTTTTCGTAACTTCATAGCGCAAATTTACAAATCTTTTTCTGAAACAGGAAGCATCTTCCTTGGCAATATCGCGGCTCTTTGTTAATTTTGCAATATTATGATTGACCAGCAGCAAAGACTTCAGATAGAAGAAAAAGCCGTGGAGATGCTCCGCACGGTTTTCGACCCCGAGATTCCGGTGGATATCTATTCACTCGGACTCATATATAAGATTGACCTTGACGACCAGGCCGTACTGCACGTAGATATGACGCTGACAGCTCCGAGCTGTCCGGCCGCCGACTTCCTTGTGGAGGACGCACGCATAAAACTGGAAAGCATCGAAGGGGTGAAAGGCGTGGATATAAACATTGTGTTCGAACCTGAATGGAACAAGGACATGATGAGCGACGAAGCAAAGCTTGAACTCGGATTCATGTAACGCGCCAGCACAGATAATGCGAGACAAGACCTATTTCATATCCGATCTTCATCTGGGTGCCGGCTATATTGCCGACACCTATTCACATCAGCGCCGTATAGCCGCATGGCTCCGGAGCATCGCTCCTAATGCACGCAGACTGTTTCTGCTTGGCGACGTGATTGATTACTGGTATGAATACCGCGATGTGGTGCCACGCGGATTCGTGAGATTCTTAGGAGCGCTTGCCGAACTTGCCGACAGCGGCGTGGAGATCACCTGGCTCAAGGGCAACCATGACATCTGGATATTCGACTACCTCCCCTCGGAACTCGGAATCAATGTGGCCGATGGCATCATAACCCGCGACCTTGACGGAAAGACATTCGTGATGGAGCATGGCGACGGCGTTGGAGAAGTACGGGGAGGCTATCGGCTCATGCGGCGGATTTTCCGGAACCGTGTGTGCCAGCGCCTGTATTCCGCCATACACCCGCGATGGACGGTAGGGTTCGCCCACCGCTGGTCAACCCACAGCCGCGCCACGAGCAGTTATATCAGTCCGTCGGTACTCCCTGACACCGATCCGCTTGTGGTCTTTGCCAACGATTACCTGCGGAGCGGCCATCATGCCGACTATTTCATATTCGGCCACCGTCATACCCCGGCGGAACGGCGCGTAGGCCCCGACGGCTGCGCTACCCTCATGGTTCTGGGCGATGCGTTCAGCCACTTCAACTATGCCGTGTGGGACGGAAACACCCTCAGAATGGAAACAATTCCGGAACAGAATAATTACATTTAACTCATTTTAACATTGCATGATTTCTCTGCGGCAAAACTCTTAAAAGACATAATTCACTGATTATATAGCAATTATCCCCACGACGAACATTTTCACCATCCGGGAAGTCTTAAAAACATTGCTGAATAACATATCAATTTATTTGATTTAGCATTCCAGGGGCTCTACCTTTGCATCAGAAACCTAACACAATCTTTTTTACCTTAGAAATTGTACCTATTGGAAACTCATAAAAAGAGACTATGTGAGTAGTCTCTTTTTATTTTAACCCATCTCAAATACCCTCGAACATGAAATCAACCGCAAACAGCAACGAAATAGTTCTATGCCGCAGCTTCTACGACGACATCGCGGCCAATCTCGCCGCAGGCGCGCTGCGCGACCACGACATTCCCTGCACAATCGACAATCAGGTTTTCTCAAGCGTGTATCCGCTCGGCATGAGCGCGCTCGGAGCCCTGAGGCTCATGGTGTTCAAAAAAGATCTGGAAAGAGCACGCGAAATATTGTCGTCACTCCACTTCGACTGCTACTGACCTCTCATACACCTCTCAAAAAAAATCTGAGCATACGGCTTAAATTTTAAAACAAAAAAAGCTGATGAACCTCAAGGTCCCTCGGGGACACGTTCATCGGCTTTTGCTTCATATTCAACCTTCAGCCACGATGCGGGCTACGGTTTCAGGATCAGGGTTGGTGGCAACAATCTTTCCCTGAGGGTCAATCAGGAACGACTGAAAACCATTGTCCAGGCGATATGCGTCGATAATCTTCGAGGCTTCCTCACCTTGGGCATGAAATTGTGTCTCCGCATTAAGATTGTCTCTACGCACTATCTCACGAAAGAGGCGCTCGCTACGGTCGAAATTGACCGACAAGAGACAAAATCGTTCTTCTGAGGTGATTTTGGAGAGTGAGCGTGTGTACTCCATAGTCTGCAGTCTCGAGGGGGCATCCTTTGCGGCCCAAAAGTTTAGCAGTACATAACTTCCTCGGAGGTCGGCGAGGTTTCTTGAAAAACCTCCCTCCCCGCCACTTACCTCGAAATAGGGAGCCTTATAGCCATCAGCGGATAGATAGACTCTCTCGGTATTGGCCGAGACTGAAAACAGAAGAACTGCGAAGAGCACAATGCGAAACATTGTTTTCTTCATTACATAAATTTTATGTTCAACATCAGGAAGCGCCGGAAGGGTGAAAGGTAGAATCACTCGGTTATGATTTCCCGGCGTTCCTTGCCGATTTTCGGCAATCGGGCCAACTCTATGGCCTCGCTTTCTGTCTTATAACGCTGCAAAGATAAGCTTTTCAGCCCAATAGGCCAAAAAATCATATCACTTCGGCTTCCGTACCCCCATCCCGACCGCCTGAAAGCCGCTACAGAAGCGGCCTCCCGGCCTTTGCTAAATTAAGTTAAATATGCTGCACCAAAGTCGGTCAGCACCCATTTGTCACCCCTGCATGAAAGGGTATTTTACGGAAATGAGGCCTTTTTCCACATTATTTTGTAATTTTGCGCTATCTTAAAGGTGATATGGTCAATTTCAAACACATATCCATACTAATACTTCTGCTGGCCGGATGCATCATGCCCTTCCCCGGCAGCTCCGTCCGCGCCAACACCAAAGCTGCGACGAAAGACTTTGTGGTGGTAATCGACGCCGGCCACGGCGACCACGATGCCGGCGCCCTCGGACAGGTAACAAATGAGAAAAGCATAAATTTAGGCGTAGCGCGCAAGCTCGGAAAAATGCTTTCGGCAAGAAAGGGATTTAAAGTGGTCTATACCCGCAATTCCGACCGTTTCGTCACCCTTCAGGGACGTTGCGACATCGCCAACAAAGCGGGAGGCGATCTGTTTGTGTCGATTCACACAAACTCCCTCGATAAGAAATCGCCGAAGCGCACCACTATAAAAGGAGCATCCGTCTATACCCTCGGTCTTAAAAGAAGTGACGAAAACCTGGCTGTGGCAATGCGCGAAAACTCGGTGATGAAGCTCGAGAACGACTATTCCACCACCTATGCCGGTTTTGACCCCACAAGCTCGGAATCCTACATAATATTCGAGCTGAGCCAGAACAAGCACATGGAGCAGAGCATATCGGCCGCCCACAAAGTCCAGCGCGAACTGGTGAAGGCGGGACGTGTGGATCGCGGCGTGCGTCAGGCTAACTTCTGGGTGCTTTTCAAAACCGCAATGCCCGCGATGCTCGTGGAACTTGACTTCATAAGCAATCCCACGGTTGAAAAATACCTCGCCTCCGAAAAAGGGCAGAAAGAGCTTGCCTCCGCTATATGCCGCGGAATATGTGCATACCGGGGCTACTCCCCGTCGGACGATTCCGACCTCATCGGAGATACGGAGCCAGCTGACGACGATGAAAGCCCGGAAGCTAAAACCACTCTGCCCTCAGACAATAACCCTCCAGCAAAAGCATCCGACAGTCCCAGGGAAAAGAGGACATCCAATCCCGCCCCCGTAGAAAAAAACGGCAACGCCGCTAAAAAACAGATTGCTCCCACCAGCGGCCCCGTCTATAAAATCCAGTTCCTCGTATCCGACCGCGAGCTGCCCGCTAAAAGCAAAAAATTCAAAGGGCTTTCGCCCGTTGAACATTATAAGGAAAACGGAACATACAAATACACCTTCGGCCGTTATAATTCGCCGACGGAGGCCGCGCCCGACCTCCGTGCGGTCAAGAAACTTTTCAAAGATGCATTTATTATAACCACCGACGGCACAAACAGAATAAAATAGAACTAAAATATGAAAAAGAGATTTTCGAAAGAACTTATCATCGGAGGACTCGTGCTTCTGGCACTCCTCATTCTGGTATTCGGAATAAATTACCTGAAGGGGGTAAACATGTTCAAGCCCTCCAACTATTATTTTGCCACATACACCGATGTTGCCGGTCTGGCGCAGTCGGCCCCCGTAACCGTCAATGGTTTCAAGGTAGGTCTGGTGCGTGAAATTTCCTATGAATACGACAACCCCGGCCACATTAAAGTGGAGATGAGCCTCGACCGCCACCTGAAACTTCCGCGCGGCACAAAGGCTATGCTCACCACCGACATGCTGGGAACATCCTCGATAGCTCTGGAAATGGCTCCGGGCAAAGACTTCCACAACGTCGGCGACCAGCTTATCGGCGCCAACGCCTCCGGACTAATGTCAAGCGTGACCAACGACCTCATGCCCTCCATCACTGCCATTCTGCCGAAAATCGATTCCATTCTCACCAGCATGACAACAATTGTGAGCGATCCCGCGTTACTTGCATCCGTGCAGCGGCTTGACAAAATAATGGCAAACATCGAGACGAGCAGCGCCCAGCTCAATACCACCATGAAAGCCATGCCGCGTATCGCCAACGATGCCTCCGGCCTCATGACCGACCTGAAGACCATCTCGGCCGATCTCACGGCACTTTCCGCCAAACTCCGCGAGATGCCCATCGACTCCACCATGAACAGCGTCAACAGCATTGCAGCACGCCTCAACACCTCAATGGAGAAACTCAACAGCAAGGATTCCTCACTTGGCCTGCTTCTTAACGACACGGGCCTTTACAACAATCTCAACGCCTCGGCCGCAAGCCTCGACTCCCTGCTGAAAGATGTGAAGCAGAATCCCAA
Source organism: Paramuribaculum sp. (assembly GCA_009775605.1). GTDB lineage: Bacteria > Bacteroidota > Bacteroidia > Bacteroidales > Muribaculaceae > Paramuribaculum. The sequence continues at coordinate 46 of VSPV01000155.1, read as the reverse complement.
ACGCTATATCTCGATAAAGGTATTCTAAGGGCTTGCTCCATAACAA
>VSPV01000154.1 GCA_009775605.1 Paramuribaculum sp. | reverse complement strand
CTCCCCACCACTGCCGGAACCGCCGCCGAGACCACCATCAACTATGTGATCATCGACGAGGAAAAGCAGAAAAAGATGGTGTGCGTCGACCCCAACGACATCCCCGCCGTTGCCGTGATAGACTCCGAGCTGATGTACTCCCTGCCCAAGAGCCTCACCGCAGCCACCGGCATGGACGCCCTCACACACGCCATAGAAGGCTACATAACCAAAGCCGCATGGCCCATGAGCGACATGTTTGAGATCGAAGCCATCCGCATGATCCGTCATCATCTTCCCACCGCCGTCGAGGAGCCCCGCAACGCCGAAGCACGCGACGGCATGGCCGTGGCCCAGTATATAGCCGGCATGGCATTCTCCAACGTAGGCCTCGGTCTGGTTCACGGAATGGCTCACCCCATGGGATCGCTCTTCGACGTGCCCCACGGTGTGGCAAACGCCCTGCTTCTCCCCACCGTGATGGAATTCAACATGCCCGCATGCCTTGACAAATATCCCGAGATAGCCCGCGCCATGGGTGTCGACACCGAAGGTATGGACCGCGAGGAAGCATCAAAGGCAGCATGCAAGGCCGTCAAGGACCTCGCCATACTCGTGGGCATTCCCCAGCATCTGAGCGACCTCGGAATCAAGGAGACCGACATTCCCCGCCTGGCCGAGCAGGCTCTCGCCGACGTATGCACGCCCGGCAACCCCCGCGAGGTGACACTCGACGACATCATCGCACTCTATCACAAAGTGCTCTGATAATACCCGCATAGACACATAACCCATTTAAGGCAGAGGCCGTAACCGGCTTCTGCCTTTATTTTGCGAAGTCGCCGCTCCTACAGCCCGAAATGCAACGAATCCATTTTTATGTTACACAACATATATTATTTTTTTTCACACGAATTAGCATTTTTTTGCCAAAAGGCATAAATTTGCATCCGAAATCTAACCCAGAATCGATACTCTGAAGCAATTTTTCTTTCCCCCATCGATTTCCTCGGATTGGACGCATTACGCGAAATATCATGAAACTCAATCAATAACCCAAAACTAACCAAAATCACTCCAAAGCGTAAGCTATTTTATAACAACCAATCTATGAAACGAATTAGTACAATTCTTCTGTTCATTATGCTGCTTTCGTTTACAGCCATGGCCCAGCAGGCTATACATGGCTTAGTGCTTGATGCAGCTGACGACTCACCTATTCCGGGTGCCTCCGTAATTGTGGCCGGCTCGAAATCCGGTACAGCCACCGATGCCGACGGCAGGTTTGTGATAAACGCCAAAATCGGCCAGACACTGAAAATCACCTACATTGGCATGCGTCCTGTATGTGAGGTTATCAAATCAGACAACATCGAGATTCGCATGGAATCTGATTCAAAAGTGCTTGAAGAAGTTGTGGCCGTAGGTTACGGCGTGACCAAGAAGCGCGACCTCGCCGGTTCAATCGCATCCATCAAGCCCGAAAACATCCAGGCCGGTGTGATTGTCAATACAGCCGAACTCATCAAAGGACGTGCAGCCGGTGTGCACGTGCGCCAGACCTCAATGGAGCCTGGCGGCCTCACCACCATCCGTGTGCGCGGAGCCTCATCAATCAGCTCAAGCAACGAGCCGCTCTACATCATAGACGGTCTTCAGACCACCGGCGGTCTCAACATCAACCCCAACGACATCGAATCCATCGAGATTCTGAAAGATGCCGCCGCCACAGCCATCTACGGTGCGCGCGGTGCCAACGGTGTTGTGCTCGTCACCACGAAGAAAGGTAAGGAAGGAAAATTCACCATATCCTACGCCTACGACATGGCCGCCAAATTCCTCCACAACCCCTACGAGCTGATGGACGCCCAGGACATCATGAAGACCGCCATGCAGCAGTGGGAGGACAACGGTTCCAGCGGCAATCCCCCCTATACCGTCAACCAGCTTGCCTATAAAGGAGCAGGTACCGACTGGTTCAAGGAGCTGACGCGCACCTCCACCACCCAGACCCACAATGTGCAGGTGGCCGGCGGTTCAGAGCGCATCAACGTGGCAGCTTCAATGTCCTACACCGACGACCAGGGTATTCTTCCCAATACCGACTACGACCGTCTGACCGCCCGCATCAACGCCGAATTCAAAATCAGCGACCACATCTCGGCCGGAGCTACATCCTACATCACCCGCTCCACCAAGAACTACCTCAACATGGGCACCACCACCTCCACCGACAACACCATCTACGCCATATTCAACGCAAGCCCTCTGACCACAAGCAGTCCTGAAGGCATCAACGTGTTCGGCGAGAAAGGACGTCGCAACGGTCTGTACGACGACATCATGAGCCGTGATTTCAAAAACACCTCCACCAACGCCAACTACACCTTCTGGGGAGAGGCCAAGATCATCCCGCAGCTCACCGCCCGCGTGCAGTATTCGTTCAGCAACACCACCGACAAATATCAGAAATACTACAGCCGCGACACCACCGTAGGTCTGGCAAACAACGGTCTCGCCTCAAACGAGATCGAGAACACCGACTATCATCAGGTGGACGGTGTACTCACCTATCATCAGCAGTTCGGCGACAACCACGACGTGAAAGTGATGGCAGGTCTGTCATACATCAAGAACAAATACGAATACTCGGGCATGGAAGCCCACGACTTCACCACCGACGCATTCTCCTTCAATAACATGGGAGCCGCGCAGACAATCGACTGGATCAACACAAGCCGCACCGACAAGACCAACATGTCGTACTTCGGCCGCGCCGAGTATGTGCTCATGAACAAATACATCATCAACGCAAGTATCCGCGCCGACGGCGCCTCCAACTTCGGTACCGGCAACAAATGGGGCTACTTCCCCTCCGCATCCGTGGCATGGCAGCTCGGCGACGAGAAATTCATGGATTTCTGGCGCAACACCGTAACCAACTTCAAGATCCGCGCAAGCTACGGACGCACCGGTAACGACGCCATCGGTTCCTATAAATCGCTCCGCACCTACGCCTTCACCAACGTATATCTGGGCGGCGACGATGTGGTGAAAGGCATGTACCCCAACAATGCCGGCAACCCCAACCTCAAATGGGAAACCACCTCACAGTGGGACCTCGGCTTCGACGCTCTCCTGTGGAACGGTCTCGTTGAAGTGAACTTCGACTGGTACTACAAGAAGACCACCGACCTTCTCAACCCCATCAACATCTCCACATCGACAATCGGCCTGCAGACCACACTCGGCAACAACGGTACCGTCGACAACCGCGGATGGGAGCTCTTCATCAAATACAATCCTTTCGCAAAGAAAGACTTCTCCTGGACAACGACCCTCAACATGGGCGCCAACAAGGGTAAAGTCGTAGACATCGCGGATCCAACCTACATCTCCATCATGCCTCAGGGATGGTACAACTCCACAGAATACATGAAAGTGGAGAAAGGTATGCCTCTGAGCTCCATCTACGGATATGTGTTCGACGGTGTGATCCAGGAAGGGGAGACCTACGCTCCCCAGCCCGGTTCCGTTCCCGGACATCCCAAGTTCAAGGACCTTGACGGAAACGGCGTAATCGACGCCAACGACCGCAAAGTGATAGGCAACGGCAACCCCGACCTCGTAATCGGCTGGGGCAACAACTTCCGTTACCGCGATTTCGACTTCTCGTTCTTCTTCGACGCCAACATAGGCCAGGACATGATCAACATCAACAACGTGGTGTTTGAAGACCTCGGACGTCTCAAGTCATCCATGTACCGCTGGACAAAAACCAACCCCAACAACAACATCCCCGCCACTACCTGGCGCAAGGACGGCGGCAACCAGTACGGCTCGTTTGTCAACACCAAGTTCGTAGAGGACGCAAGCTTCCTCCGCCTCTCCAGCATCGAGCTCGGCTACACACTGCCCGTCGCTAAACTGGGTCTGGCCAAATACATCCAGAACTTCCGCGTGTTCGTGGGCGCTCAGCGACTCTTCACCATCACCAGCTACTCCGGTTTCGATCCCGAAGTCAGCGTGAACGGAGCCAGCTCCATCGGACAGGGTCTCGACTATTGTACCTACCCCAGCTACCGTGCGTTCAACTGCGGTGCAAAAATCACATTCTAACCCATTCCACCATCTGAAAAACAAGAGACATCATGAAACCTAAAATATTGCTTCTATTGCCTTTTATGGCGCTCGCATTCGCTTCTTGCCATGACGAGTTAGAAGAAACCGTATACTCCAATCTTACTGACGACACGGCTTTCACTTCGGTGGAAAACGCCCAGGCGGCTGTTGACGCCATGTATGCGCCGCTCCACCAGATTTACCGCGACCCGATGTTCCAGGCTTCCGACGGCGTCACCGACGTCTGCTTCGACAAGGGTGTTTCGGCATTCGAGGTGCTCAACGACGAAGCCATCCGCACATCGTCGCATCTTACCACCTGCTGGGATAACTTCTTCCAGGTTACATCCCGCGCCAATATCGTGATTGACCGTGTGGGCGCGATGGACGACGCCCTCTTCACCGACGCCGACAAGGGCCAGATGATAGCCGAGGCCCATTTCATGAGAGCTTATGCCTACATGCAGCTTTCCGACCTCTTCTATCGTGTGCCTCTGGTTCTGTCAAGCGACATCGACGTGAAGGAAAAACTGCCCCTCGCCTCCATCGACGACATCGAGAACGCCATTGAGACCGACCTCAAGGCTGCCATGACCTTGCCGGAAAAATATGACAGCCGCGACGACGGCGGACGTCCCACCCTCGGTTCCGTACGCGGATTCCTCGTGCGCCTTTACATGCGTCAGGCAGGCCGTCTGCGCCAGAACGGCGGCGACGACCAGGCCAAATGGAAACAGGCCCTGGATGCCGTAAACGAAGTTCTCGCCATGGAAGGAAGTGTCTACAATCTGCAGCCAAACGTATGGGACGTATTCGACCCCAACAGTGACGCCACGCTTTACAACAACGAGCTCATGTTCACCATCCGCGCCAAGGAAAGCATCAGTTCCGCTGCATGGGACCTCGGCATGATGTTCACCAACTGGGACTACGATATGGGCTGGAATCTGTTCCTCGTGCCCCTGCAGCAGTTCTGGAGCTTCGATCCCACCGACGAACGCCGCTCGGTAATGATTGTAAGCGAATTCCCCAACGTCTACAATAGTGCCGACAACCCTGCCGCAGCCTCCTAC
>VSPV01000153.1 GCA_009775605.1 Paramuribaculum sp. | reverse complement strand
GTCGAACCGAACAAAACTCTCACATCGCCACTGTTCATCGCCTCGATGACAGCCTTGCGGCTGCGCTCTGTCTTACACTCCTGAATGAAGCGTATCTCGTGCGCCGGAATACCGTAATCTTCAATCAGCTTGCGCTTGATTTCAGAATATACGTTCCATTCGCCCGGCTTGTAAGTCCCCAGATCACTGAAAACAAACTGTGTACCTTTTTGAGCATCGTATTTTCTGTAATACTCTGCTATCATCTTGGCGCAATGGCTCGCTTTGTTGTTCGGATCATCCTCCGCATTAGGGTCAATCATACGCATATCAAGAGCCATCTTGCGGGCATAGTCGGTGGCAATGAGCATCTTCGCCTTTTCCTCAGTTTCAGAAAGTGGGGCCCGTCCCAATATCGTGGCATCGCCACTCTCGGCAAACTTCATCAGTTTCTCGATGAAAGCCTCCTGCGTCGGTGTCGGCGGGATATTGTGAAGAATCTCGTTCTTCATCGGTCGGTCAACACCTACATCTTCAGCAGTGCGATAGTCGGTGATTTCGTTGTAGAAAGCGGCCAGCTCCGGCACCTTGATGAAGAACCTGAAGCGTTCCTTCGCCACTATATGATTTGTGACATTAAACTCAAAATCAGTAGTTTTCTTGGCGAAGATTGCAGCCCATGCATCGAAGCACCTGATCTCCTGTCTTTCAAGCTCATTGGGACGTAGATACTTGAACAGCAGGTACAATTCAGTAAGCGAATTACTGATTGTAGTACCCGACAGGAATGTCGCTCCTAAATCCTTACCTGTTCTCTCTTGAATGGTACGGATAGCGTAGAGAAGATTGAGCGCACGTTGTGAGCCTTCCGAGTTGCCTAAGCCCGCCACACGGTCATGTCGGGTGTTGAACATAAGGTTCTTGAACTGATGTGATTCGTCAATGAAAATGTGGTCGATACCCATCCGCTTGAAGTCCACAACATTATCTCTGTTCTGATCCATCTGGTACTGAATGGTCGCAATCTTTGCAGTAAGGTTCTCCTTACGCTTGATAAGACCTTTCAGCATGCCACGGCTTACGTCGTGTCCCTGCTGTTTCAGCACTTCGAGGTTTTCCTCTACCGTGTCAAGCTCCGCCTGAAGGATTTGCTGTTGCATCTCCGGCGACTGCGGTATCTTGCCGAACTGGTCGTGCGACATTATCACACAGTCATAGTCGTTGTTCTTGATCTGGTTGAAGAACGCCACGCGGTTGTCGGTCTTGAAACTCTTTTCATCGGCAAACAAAATCCTTGCATTGGGATAGGCAGACTGATATGTCATAGCTATCTCGGCGATATTGGCTTTCAGACCGATAATCATCGGCTTGTGAGCCAGTCCGAGACGCTTCATTTCATGCGCTGCTATGCACATTATCAGTGTTTTACCTGTCCCCACCTCATGATCGCACACGCCACCGCCATTCTGTTTCAGCATCCAGATACAATCCTTCTGCGACTGATAAATGGAGTGGATTCCATAGCGGTCTCCGAGTAGTTTCATGTTCAAATCAGGGAAGGTCTGATGTGACCCATCACATTGCGGACGGACGAAACAGTTGAACTTGTCATTGTAGAGGTCAACGAGTTTTTCTTTGAACTCTGGGCTTTGAGCCTCCAGCCATTCAGAGAAGCCGTTTCGTATCTCGTCAATCTTGGTATTGGCGAGTTGGATAGCCTCGTTGTCGGGCACCTTGATGTCGTTGCCGTTATCGTCCTTTCCGGCTGACTTCTTGATGTCGGGAACGGTATTATGGAGTGCGTGTTTCAGCAGGTTCATACCGTCGTAAGTACGGTAATAGCCTCTGACGCAGAACTCTTCCCAGATGGTCATGTTCTTTCTCGAAGCCTCTGCCGAATACTCGTCCATAGATGAAGAATAGGCAATCTTCACATCGGTATGGAACAGATACGACATATATGCCGAATAAATACCAGTCGGGATCCATCGCTCGCCGAAGTTGAAATCAAGTTCGGCGAACTCGATACGGCGGGGCCGGGCTTCCTCCAAAGCTTTGAGGGCGTCTTTCGACAAGGCAATGAACGGTTCAACGCCGTCATATCCGGGGAAATTCCTAATGCGCTCTTCCTCTCTGTCAATCCATGCCCTTACATCATTGGCTTTCGCCACAACATTTCCGGCGATGAAGCGGTCTTTAATCTCGTAGTTTTCGACCAGCGGATTATAAAATATGTGTCCTTCGAGGTTATCCACCAAAGAATCCTTATCCATATCCACAAGCCCTGACATATATTCGAGATTGACCTCACCGTATTTGTTGAGCGAAGCGGAAAGAGCCTCCATCGGAGTATCTACCGAAGTAACCTCGTCAATGGCGAATGAAACAGGATGATCGAAAATATCAGCCTTGACAAATCTGCCGTTTTCGCCACGCTCCAATGCAAGAGCATCCCTGCCATTGGCGTCCATCAATATAAATCTCACATTCTGTTTCTCGTTGAGATTACCGTATTTCTCCACAAACTCGTCGTAATACTGATTGAGGTGTTCGCGCAGTTCTGCACTTGCCTCATGCGTCTCGGCCTCATAGTTGTAGAGCTGTTGATATGTCTCCGACAAGGTGACATAGAGCATGGCACGTTTCGCCTGTTCAGGCTTCAACTCCAGAGGGTTGAATGTAGCTCCATTCCTGCGGACTTCCGAGAGAAATCCGACAAGACCGTCCTGAACGACCATACTGCCATTGTGGTGGAAGAACTGAATATCCTCCGAGAAAGGACGGGGAGACATATCGACCGTGACAGGCTCCGGCTTTTGAGCAGCCACTCTCGGTAATCTGCCGGGAATGAAGTCGCCTTCAGTCTTTTCTATAACTGTACCACTTTCAGAAATGGTTTCAGCCAGGGCCTCCTTTGCCGCTTCCTCCGCTTCACGCTCCAAACGCATTTCTTCGAGCTGACGGTGGGCAATCGACATCATGGTTTCATAAAAGCCGTTGATGGGTGGATTGTCCTCCCAGTTAAGAGAGCCATAAAATTCCAGCTCCTTTTCATTGAGCGGACGGAATTTCTTTACTGGAATGTCCTTGACTTCGACACTCGGTTTCGGCTTTGGGGCATCCTCAGCCTGTTTCGGCTGACGGCGGGGTTTGCCGATAGGCTCCAACTCGCCGAAAAGATTGTAGGCGAACAGGCGAGGGTCGGGATTATCGGTGTAATCAGGACTGCCGTCGGTCTCTATCTCTTTGGTTGGTTCTGACTTTGGTGGCTCTATGGGAGCGGGAGTAGGTTTTGGAGCAGGTTCAGGCTCAGGTTTTGGCTCCGGCTTAGGTTCTACTTTGGGCGGCTGATTGGGTGTAACCGTCTCGACGACCTTTTGCTTGGGCGTTTTTGTCAGTTTGGGGTCTTCCAACTGCTCACATATTGCCACACGTTTACCGGCCCGTACAAGTTTGGGCAGATAGGTATCGAGGGCATGATGTGGAAATCCAGCCAATTCTATGCGGCTGTCAATACCGGTCTGGCGACGGGTCAGGGTTATACCCAATATTTCCGAGGCGATAACCGCATCCTTGCCGAAAATTTCATAGAAATCTCCAACTCTGAAAAGCAACACAGCATCAGGATGTTTCTTTTTCATCTCCTGATACTGTTGCATCAGCGGTGTATTGGTAAGGCTTGATTTCTTTTCCACCTTCGCCTCCTGCTTGGATGTAGGCGTAGGAGTTGGCGTAATAGGGTCTGGCGTAGGCGGTTTGATACCGTTGGAATTATACAATTCCAGATTCAGGCGCAGGTGTAGCGACTCATCGAGAGCTTTGCGCAAGTCTCCGGCAATTCCGTCGATACCTCCGTCATGATGGTACACGATAGCCGGTTTGCCATACTGGTCTGTGCCAACCTTTGCATCGGTGCATATAATATTCTGAGGAAAAGCCTGAAAGAACTTATTGCCGGGGACTTTAGTACCGCGGTCAACAACCGACTGAATAAAAAACTCTTCATCAGCCGACAATGACTTCTTTCCGGTGTGCTTCTGCAAGATGATAAGGTCAGAGCCTACATCAGTCCCGGCGTTGTCGCTGAACGTGTTATTGGGCAGACGCAATGCCGCCACAAGGTCAGCCTGTTTTACCAACTCCATTCTGATAAAGGGCGAAGCGGCATTCATCACACCCTGCGATGTGATAAAGGCGATGAGTCCACCCTCTCTTACTTGGTCGAGACCTTTGAGGAAGAAGTAATTATGCAATGACTTGGAAGCCTGACGATAGCCAATTTCCTTGCTAACGGCATAAGCCGGATCTGCAACCGCGAAGTCTCCGAAAGGGACATTTGAGGCGGCAACATCAAAGTATCCGTTGAAATCGCTCTCTATCTTCTCAAAACCCTCTATACGGGTAAGGATTGATGGATGCAGGGCTGAGAGAATCTTACCTGTGAGCAAATCCTTTTCGTATGCCAATACCTCGGCACCGGGGTACCTGTCATTGCGCAGGAAAGAGTCAATGAAAGCCCCCTGACCGGCAGACGGTTCAAGAAAACTCTTTATCTCGATACCCTGAAATTTCAGCGCGTCGGATATTGCATCCACAATACGGTTGTCGGTATAGAAAGCCGTAAGGGTTGACGCTTTGAGCGACTCCATATAGCGGTTAAACTCCTTGTCGTCATGCGAATAGTCATGGATAAGGCGACGCAGTTCAACCGTCGGCGCGAACAGCTCAATATCCGACTTACTCCACTTGGCGGCATCAGCCAGCTCATTGGCATCATTGAGGATACACTTCAACCCGCCAAACCCGGCATACTTGCGCAGCACTGCAATCTCCTCGGCAGTCTGCGCCCCGCGCCCCTTGACACCGAGGCTCAAGGCAAGCCTGATAGCCTCGATGTTGTCGCGCATGGTCTGTAATCGGTTAAAGGCCATATTCGTCGAAATATTCGGCAATCCGACCTGAGATTACCAGTTTGAAAATCACACCTTCGTTGGTGTTTAGATATTCCTCGCTCAATTCCACATCCCTGAACTCCGACTGCAATTCTTCAAGCAGTGTATATGTCCAGAACTCAATGGAGCGTTCATCGAGAGAAATATGGTCTGAAAATTCGTCTACAAGAATGCCGCTGACAAAATCGAACGGCGAAATCTCAAAGCCATCAAGCAGACGGGCAATGGCTTTCTCGGAGGATATATAGACTTCATCCCCGGCCAGCCT